>CAZMHK010000057.1:0-18026 GCA_964566045.1 uncultured Flavobacterium sp. | reverse complement strand
CCAGAAATTTTGATGTCGACTTTTAAATGAAACAAATTAGCAATTACGGAGAGATAATTTACTGGATTATTCTTTCCGTTTCAATTGTTTTTTATGTTCAAAAAAAAAGCACTACTTCATCAAGTAGTGCTAATTCAACATAAATATTGTAATTGTAGAAGTTCTTATTTTTTATTTTCAATCCAAGTTCTGGCATTTACGAAAGCTTCTAACCAAGGGGAAACTTCGTCTTTTTGATCTCTGTTAGGATAATTTGCCCAGTTCCAAGGGAAAGTAGAACGTTCAATATGTGGCATCATTACTAAATGTCTTCCTGTTGTGTCACACATCATAGCCGTGTTGTAGTCCGATCCATTTGGATTAGCTGGATAACCTTCATAACCATATTTGGCAACAATGCTATAATTTTCTTCAGCCATTGGTAAGTTGAATTTTCCTTCACCATGAGAAATCCAAACACCTAAAGTCGCACCTTCTAAACTAGACAACATCACAGAATTATTTTTCTGAATTTTCACAGAAGTAAAGCCGCTTTCATGTTTGTGCGAATCGTTATGTTTCATTTTTCCATGCACTTCATGTTCTGGATTGATTAATTCCAGTTCCATCATTAACTGACAACCATTACAAATACCAACAGAAAGTGTATCTTCTCTTTTGAAGAAGTTTTTCAAAGCAGTATTTGCTTTTTCGTTGTATAAAAAGGCGCCAGCCCAACCTTTTGCCGAACCTAAAACATCTGAATTAGAGAATCCACCAACCGCTCCAATAAATTGAATGTCTTCCAACGTTTCTCTTCCCGAAATTAAATCGGTCATGTGAACGTCTTTTACATCAAAACCTGCTAAATACATCGCATTTGCCATTTCACGTTCTGAATTACTCCCTTTTTCACGAATAATTGCTGCTTTTGGACGGTTTGAGTTTGAAACTACAGGTAATTTTCCATTAAAATGTGATGGGAACGTAAATTGTAAAGGTTGATTGGCGAAATTTTCAAAACGCTCTAATGATTTACCGTTTTTAGTTTGTTTCTGATCTAATAAGAAGGAAGTTTCAAACCAAATTTCTCTATATTTTTTTGAAGAAAATTCATAACTATCACCATGATTTACAATAGAAATGGTATCCGAATTCGTAACGGTTCCAATATTGAAAATTTCAATTCCGTTAGCTTCAAAAATCGCTTCAACTTCCGCATCAGCTTGAAAAACTACGGCAATATTTTCAGAGAATAACAATTTGGTTGAATCCTTTTCGTTAATATTAGTTAAGTCGAAATTCGCACCTAAATTCACATCTGCAAAACACATTTCTAATAAAGTTGTGATTAATCCACCGCTTCCAATATCGTGTCCGGCTTTGATTTTTCTATCTTTAATTAAATCTTGTAAGGTATTAAATGCTTTTTTGAAGAAAGCCGCATTTTTGATAGTAGGCGTTTCATTACCTACTTTATTTTGTGTTTGATTGAATGAAGAACCTCCTAATTTAAACGAATCTTGTGATAAATTTAAGTAGTAAATGTTTCCACCATTTCGTTGTAAAACAGGTTCTACAACCTTAGTAATGTTTGAACAATTTCCAGCTGCTGAAATAATCACTGTTCCGGGTGCAATTACCTCATCATTAGGATATTTTTGCTTCATCGAAAGCGAATCTTTTCCTGTTGGAATGTTGATTCCTAATTCGATAGCAAAATCTGAACAGGCTTGAACTGCTTCGTATAAACGCGCATCTTCACCTTCATTTTTACAAGCCCACATCCAGTTTGCCGATAAGGAAACCGAAGCTAAGCCGTCTTTTAGCGGCGCCCAAACTAAGTTAGAAAGCGATTCCGCAATTGCATTTCTTGTTCCAGCAACCGGATCAATTAAAGACGAAATAGGAGCGTGGCCAATGGATGTCGCAATTCCTTCTTTTCCTTTGAAGTCTAAAGCCATTACGCCAACATTATTTAAAGGTAGTTGTAACGGTCCAGTACATTGTTGTTTGGCTACTTTTCCACCTACACAACGGTCAACTTTATTGGTTAACCAATCTTTACAGGCTACAGCTTCAAGTTGTAAAACTTGCTCTAAATAGCTTGGAATTTCGTTTGAGTTATATTCTGGATTGCTATAATTTCTAACAATTGTTTTGTCATTCATAATCGTTTTTGGAGAACTTCCAAAAAAGTCTTCCAAAGCGTAATCCATTGGTTTTAAACCGGTGGTTTTCGATTCGAATGTAAATCTGTGGTCGTTAGTAACATCACCTACTTGATACATTGGTGAACGTTCTCTATCGGCAATTCGTTGTAAGGTGTCGATGTCTTTCTCACCAATTACTAATCCCATTCTTTCTTGAGATTCGTTTCCGATAATTTCTTTAGCAGAAAGCGTAGGATCTCCAACTGGTAATTTATCTAAATCGATTAATCCACCGGTTTCTTCAACTAATTCGGATAGACAATTTAAATGGCCACCTGCACCGTGATCATGAATAGATACAATCGGATTGTGATCGCTTTCTACCAAACCACGAATGGCATTCGCAGCACGTTTTTGCATTTCTGGATTAGAACGTTGGATCGCATTTAATTCAATTCCTGAACCAAAAGCTCCCGTATCTGCAGAGGAAACCGCAGCGCCACCCATTCCAATTCTATAATTTTCTCCACCAAGAATGACAATTTTATCACCTTCTTGGGGTTTCTTTTTTATGGCTTGGTCTAATTTTCCGTACCCAATTCCACCTGCTTGCATGATTACTTTATCGTAACCAATTTTGCGATTTTCTTCTTCATGTTCGAAAGTTAAAACCGAACCTGTAATTAATGGTTGGCCGAATTTATTTCCAAAATCCGATGCCCCATTTGAAGCTTTTATCAGAATATCCATTGGCGTTTGATACAACCAAGGACGTTCCGCCATCGCTTCTTCGTGCTTACGATTATTAGTCAATCTCGAATAAGAAGTCATATAAACTGCTGTTCCAGCTAATGGTAGCGAACCTTGTCCACCAGCCAAACGGTCACGAATTTCTCCACCAGAACCTGTCGCAGCTCCATTGAAAGGCTCTACAGTTGTTGGAAAATTATGTGTTTCTGCTTTTAAAGAAAGAACCGATTCAAATTCTTTTTCTTCATAAAAATCGGGTTTGTCTGCGCTTTTTGGCGCGAATTGTGTCACTTTTGGACCTTTCACAAAAGCTACGTTGTCTTTATAAGCTGAAACAATATCGTTAGGGTTTTCTAGAGATGTTTTTTTTATTAGCTTGAATAATGATGTAGGTTTTTCTTCGCCATCTACTATAAAAGTTCCATTAAAGATTTTATGACGACAGTGTTCTGAATTGGCTTGTGAGAAGGCAAAAATTTCAGAATCCGTAAGTTTTCTGTTTAATTTAGTTGCCAAATTATCTAGGTATTCAACCTCTTCTAAACTTAAAGCTAAACCTTCTTGTTTGTTGTAGGCATCAATATCATCAATTTCTAAAATAGCTTCAGGTTGAATTGCGATTGTAAAAATATCTTGATTTAATTCGGTGTATTTTTGAAGTAACATCGGATCAAAATCTGTAAAATCTGCCGATACTTTTTCGAATTCTTCAATTCTAATGATTCCAGAAATCCCCATGTTTTGGGTTATTTCTACAGCATTAGTACTCCATGGCGTAACCATTGCGGCACGTGGTCCAACAAAAAAATCCGTAAGTACGGATTTTTCTATTTTATGTGCTTCGGCAAAAAGCCAATTGAGTTTTGAAATGTCTTGAGCTGATATCTCGTCTGCGCTCGATATGTTTTGCGTTTGTACGGCAAAAACAGTTTTACTTTGGTTTTCAAAGAAATGAATCATTGTTGTGTAGTTTGTTGTATTGCGATGCAAATTTAGGTAATTAAGATTAATTTCTCCGCATAAAAAAAACGGCAATTTTGCCGCTTTTTTTTTTGAAATCCAATATCAATCAAGTAATACTAAATAAAGACTTGAAGTAGTAATTTTTATTTCAAATCATAAAACAACTTTCAGTTATGTCATGGGTACAATAGTAGTAATCTTTTCGGGCAAATTTTATTAAAATTATCAGTTGGTTACTTTTTGTTTTTTTAAAAGAAAAAAAGAAAGTAGTCCAATAATAGGTACGCACCAAAGGAAAATTAATAGTAGTGTTTTTTCCTGTAAATTTAGGGTGCTTCTTAAAATCTTAATAGTCAAAACTAGATATAATAAAATAAAGGCAATAATTATTAATATGATGAAGCTTTCTGGAAGGGTTAAATTCATAGTGTTTCGATTAAAGATGTATGTCCTGATTACAGATATCAATTTACATGCAAGATAGTATTATTTTTCTTATTTTCAAAATCTCAAATAGGTCAAATAATTTTCAAATTATCATGAATGGTCAAATGGATTTCAGTTTAAACAGACAATTGATTTAATTTTCTGATTTCAATTCAAAAAAATAATTTTTACTTTTAGATATTTACCATTTTTGTTTTGCTCCAAAAGCAATTCAAAATTAAATCGAGTTACTATTAATAGACAATATTATCAACAGATTAATGATGAAAGATCTAAAAATAAAAAGCGGCAATTGCCGCTTTTTGTATTATTGGATAATGAGTTTTTTTACAATCTCATTAGAGTTAATTTGTAATCGTACGATGTAAGTTCCTGGAGTACTATCAGGAATCGTTATTTCAGATTGTGTGGTATTTTCTAAGCTGTAGATTTTTTGACCTAGAATAGAATACACTTCAATGGAATACACAGTATTGGCATTGGCAACACTAAACGTGCCTTGTGATGGATTAGGATAAATTTCTACATCGTTTGTTGCAGTGCTTATGGTATTTTTAGGAGTTTTACTTGTAGTTCTACTACCTAAGTTAGAGCAGGTGTCTAATGCAAAGACATCCCATTGAGTAGCTTTATTAAAAGTGGTCGAAGGCGCCGTAACGGTTGCTTTTCTGCGGATGGTTTCATCTATAGAGAAATTAGCAGATCCGCCATTAAAAGTTCCAATGATATCAATAAGAACCCCATTTTTGAACAAACCTACAGCGTCATTTCCGTTAAAAGTCATTTCGGTTGCAGATGTAGATAAGTTAGCTGAACCAGTAGGATAACAACTAGAAGCCATTAGGCTATTTACGATAGTGTATTTTCCACCACTGCTGATGGTTCCTGATAGAGCTAAACCAGTACTCCACGCTCCAGCGCCGTTCGTTTGTCTCTTGATGCTGTATGCTGAAAGGTTAATAGCACTACTCGTTTTATTGGCAATTTCTAAAGCTTTATTATTGGATGATCCTTCGATATATTCAGAGAACATTAACTCAGTTGAAGTACTGTTTGAGTTGGTAACAACAGTTAAAGCATTACTAGTTGCAGATAAGTTTCCAACCGCATCTCTGGCTATTATAGTAAAAGTGTAACTGGTAGCTGCCGTTAAGCTACCAACAACCGTATTTAATGTGGTTACCGTCGTTCTTAAAACACCATTTACATATACGTTATAGCCTGTCACGCCTACGTTATCGGTTGAGGCATTCCATGCCAAAGTTACTGATGTTGTCGTTTTTGCTGTCGATGTTAGTGATGTTGGTGTGCTAGGAGAAGTTGTGTCTGTTGTTCCACCTCCAGTAGTTCCGCCCCAAATAGCGTTAACATAAGACGGATTATCTATAAAAGGATTTCTATTGCCTTGGCGAGCATAAATGGCATTGTTTCTTTCAATTTCTCTTGAGCTAACAGGATCATTAGCATGCCAAGAAAGTAACAAGTTCAAGAAAGCTGTTGTAAATACTTGGTTACTCGTTCCATTGAACATAGCGTACGGATAACCAGCTACCGTATTTTCATAACGAGTAGCGAAGTAAAAATACATACGAGCTATGTCACCTTTAAAAGCTGCTGCAGGTTCAAATACTGTTCCGGTATAGCCAGATACAGCACTTGTACCAAGTTTACTACCATTTCTAGTCGTTGTTGATGCTGTTGCAACGTTACCATGTGGAAAACTAGAACGTAAGCCATTTACTTTTCCATCAGTTGGTGGGATAAAATGCGCATCAGAAACCATAGGTGCAGCTGAGTTAAATGTAGATTGTGGAATTACGTGCTCTCTATTGTAGCAATCACCTTCTACTGCGTATGTTCCGCACTGATTTGTTGTTAGCGTATAATTGTACGGATCAGGTCCGTTTTGAATTTCAGAATATAAGTCGAAAATTGTGTTGTCATTTTCATTTTGACGATCTCTGTCTGATGTGGCGTAGGTTGTCCATAATCCAGAGTAACCTTGATCAGTATGACCCTTAATAATGTTGTAAAGCTGTGTTTTCAGGGTGTAGCCAGAACCTGTTGCCGTGCTATAGTAACCGCTAGGAGCTTGAGCTTGACTTACAAAAATTACAAGTAGCATTACTGCAACGTAAAGTTTTTTCATAGTGTTGTTGTGGTTTTTTGTTAAAATTTGTTTTTGGACTTTCTACTTATAAACGTTTAAAAGCCAGTGCAAAAGTATAATTAAAAGTGTCTTTAATGTTAAGTAAATGTGAATTTTTTAGATATAAAACATAAAAAAATAACCGATTGTAAGAATTTGTTTTTATAATTGCTCGTCTATTAAGAATAATGTAAAATATAAGATACAAAAAAGGCTGTCCAAAATAGACAGCCTTTTCGAATAGATTTGGTGAATTTTAATTCACGATTAATTTTTTAGTAACAGCCGTTCCTTCTGTTGAAACTTTCAACAAGTAAACGCCAGTACTTAAATTGTTTATTGATCCTGTATTTGTGTTGTTGAAGTCTTTTTCAAAAACTTTTTGACCTAGTAATGAGAATACTTGAACGTTGTGTTTTTCATTTGCATTTTCAAAATTGATTTTTACATCTCCGTTTGAAGGGTTTGGATATAATGTAAACACGTTTTTTTCGAAATCAGGATTTGATAAATTAGAAATAGAATGTGCTCCAAGACCATCACAAGTGTTACTAGCAAATGAGTCCCATTCTGCTGTTTTATCAAAAGTTGTATTTGGAGCAGTAATGCTTGCTTTTCTTCTCAAAGTAACATTTTCACCAAATTTAGCGGTACCGCCGTTAAAAGTACCAATAATATCAATCAGCACTCCATTTTTGAATAATCCCATAGGGTCATCGCCATTAAATGCTTCTTGCGCAGAAGATAAATTTGCACTAGATACCGGGTAGCATGTTGTTGCCATTTGCGGGTCTACTAGTACAAAGACAGCACCAGAATTTAATGTACCGCTCAAGTTCAGCCCCGCAGTCCATGAACCAGCACCGTTAGATTGTTTCTTGATTGAATATCCCGTTAAATCTATTGGTGCTCCGGTGAAATTTGCAATTTCCAGAGCTTTATTGAATCCGCTTCCTTCAACATACTCTGAGAAGAAAAGTTCATTTGCACCAGCTCCGCCTGTAGGTGCAGTAGTTGTTGTACCTTCAACATTGGCACTTGCTACCGATGAGTTTCTTGCATCATCGCGTGTAATGATGTAAAAATTGTATGTTGTAGAAGCTACTAAACCTGTTACAACAGTTGTCAATTCCTTTGTAGTCGTTTTTAATGAACCATTCATATAAACATCGTAACCAGTTACCGCAACGTTATCTGATGACGCTGACCAACTTAGCGTTATTGAATTAGAAGTTTTAGTACTTACAGTTAAATTGGTTACAGCCGTCGGAGCTTGCGTATCTGCTGGCTCGGTTGTCCAAACGGCAGCAACATAGCTAGGATTGTCAATGTAAGGATTGCGATTGTTTTGTCTCGCATAAATAGCATTGTTTCTTGCAATTTCTCTTTCACTTACAGGATCTTGGTTGTGCCAAGCAATCAATTGTGCCAAAAAGCCATCAGTAAAAACTTTTCCAGTAGAATTGTTAAACATTGGAAAATTATAACTTGCAACAGTATTTTCATAGCGTGTAGCAAAGTAAAAATACATTCGTGCAATATCCCCTTTAAATTCATCAATTGGCTCAAATACTTGTCCGGTATATCCGGCTATTGAACCCGTTCCAAGTTTACTTCCATTTCGTGTAGTTTGGCTCACCGCCGTTACGTTTGCATGCGGAAAATTAGAACGAATTCCGTTTACTTTTCCATCCGTTGGTGTTATAAAATGAGCATCAGATACCATTGGAGAAGCCTCACTAAAGATAGATTGAGGGATAATGTGCTCTCTGTTGTAACAATCACCTTCAACACTTATGTTACCACATCTTTGACCAGCAGTAATTGCATAATTGTAAGGATCTGCACCAGCTGGATTTTCAGAATACATATCAAGTACCGAACCGTCTTTTTCAAAAAAGTTGTCAACGTCTGATGTTTCGTAGGTAACATACAAATCAGCATATGATAGCGTCGTATGTCCTTTAATAATGTTGTACAATTGCGTTTTTAAAGTATAGCCTGTTCCCGTTGCAGTAGAGTAGTATCCTGCAGGAGCCTGTGCCAGAGCTGAGGTGCAAATAAATAAAAATAGAAATTTGTAAAGTTGTTTCATTTTTGTTTGTTTTGGAAAATTTTAGTCGACAAAAATAGTTTTTTCCGTTGATTTTCAAACGTTATGAAATCTTTAAAATTAAAATTTACAGTTCTATTGCGTTTTCGGAAACGGTTTGTTTTGATACGCGCCTAAGTCTGGCGGGAGACTGCGACTACTACCTAAGATATCTTGTGGAATAATGAATAAAGAATTTCCAGCGGAAAAAGCAGCTGATTTTTCATCGATATTAAGTTTATTCTGGCGAACATTAAAAAACAAAGGATCTTTGTTTAATAGAATTGCCGTGTAATGTGTCGGGTCAGAATTGAATTGATAAAGTGTATTATTTTGAACTGAAGTACTGTTCGTATCAAACTTTATCAAGCAACTATTAAATTGATATTCAAATGCAGCACCTTCTTTTTTGCTTAAACTTAATTCTGTGCTATACGGTCCGTAAATAATACAGTTATTGAATTGTGCTTTGGTGAGGTTTTTAGTTTCCGGTACTGCTCCTTGTAAATTGTTACTTACTATCAAAGCCAATTGGCTAGAACTGTTCCAGTTGTTGTTAATTGTGCAATGGGTAAAAGTGTAATCGCCTCCATAAGTGCACGCTACGCTCGCTGTTCCTGCTGTGTTTACCACAAGATTTTCGGCGTTAATCTTGGCAGTTTGTGCCAAAATGCCATAATTACTATTATTGTAAATTTGACTATTTTTGAGTTGAACTGTGGTGTTGTCATTGTTTTGAATGAGTAAACCGATTGTAGCGTTTTTGATTGTTAAATGATTAATACTATTATTTGTACTGCCGTCAGTAAGCCAAATTGTTCCCCATTGCCCAGGAATATTATCAAATTCGGGTTCTAGTCTATCTCCTTCAAAAATTACTTCATTCTCTAAATTTGGCGTCAAAGAAGTTTTGCCATCAACTACAAGCGAGGCCTTGTTTGCTACAATTAAACCTGAGTTTGCATGAAAATGTACACGACTGCCGGCTTGAAAAACGGCTGTTTTATTGGGTGGTACCGCTGCATAACCATAAATTACGTAAGGTTTTTTGTTTGTAAAATTGAGCTCATTGCCGTTGACGGGATCGTTTTCATCTAAAAAAAAGCCTTCAATTTTATCATTTCCAATCGGTAGATTTTCGATTGTGCCATCTGCAAAACGTTGCGGATATAAAAAAACGGCATCTTTTACTAAAGTAACGAGTTCAACTTTTTGTAAATTATCTCCATTATCAAATTGAATGAAATCGGTGTATAAAAAATCGTTCGGATTTGAATCGGTAATAGAGGCGGTGGTTTCAATAAAAATGAATAAACTGTCTTTTGCTAAAAGCGTAACATCTGTAAATATTTTACCATTGTTACCTTGCATTCCATCAACAGTCATGCGGTATTTTGAATTCAAACCTTTGCCCAATTGAACCATTGGAATCGTGATGTCTTTTTTGCTTCTATTGTACACCTTTAATTGGTAAGTACTTGATCCAATATTAGAAAAAACGGTATCCAAATACACTGTATCTCTTGAAAATTCAAGATCGCCTGTACTGGCCACTGTTTCAAAATCAGTTCTACAGGCAGACAAACTGGCAATAATTCCGATAAAAATTAAAAGTACTCTAAGGCGCATCGCTTCTTTTTTTTGTAAAAATAGGTAAAAACTATTTTCGAAATCAGAATTACAATGACAATTGCAACATTGTCTCTCATCTTTTAGTTATTTTTACGCAATTAAAAAATAGATTTAAAATGACTTTTGATAAAGAAAAAATACTGCATTGGTGCAATCATGTTTCAAAAAATACTTTGATGGAAACATTAAATATTGTGTATACCGATGCGGGCGAAGATTATTTAGTTGCTACTATGCCAGTAACGCCGCAAGTGCACCAGCCCATGGGATTACTTCACGGAGGAGCCTCAGTTGCCTTGGCTGAAAGTGTTGGAAGTGCTGCATCGATGTTATTTGTTAATTCGGAGTTGAGCGAAGTTCGAGGCATTGAAATTGCCGCTAATCATTTAAAAGCAAAGCGTGACGGAATGGTAACTGCAACTGCAAGATGTGTTCATAAAGGAAGAAGTATTCACTTATGGGAGATCAAAATTACAGATGAGCGTGATCAATTAATTTCGTTGTGTAAGTTGACTAATATGATTCTTCCAAAAAGAAAAAGCGAAGAGAAATAATGGAAAACTTACTGAGTCGTGCTCAACAACAAATGCAAGATAAATTGCCTTTCATTTTGTACTCAAAACCAAACGCGGAAGATGTAGTTGGATTTTTTCAAAAAGAGGACGAGTTATACGAACTAAAAAATTTTACCGAAAGTGGTTTTGTATTTGCATCATTTGATGGTGAGAAAAAATACATTATCCCTGAAAGTGTCGCTGAGGTTATCAAAGTGCGTTTTGATCCACAAGAAATAGATACAAAGTTTGATTACTTTTCGGAAGTTATAGAACAAGATCAAGAAAATTTTCAGAATTTGGTTCAACAAGCAGTTGCAGAAATTCGTAAAGGAGATTTGCAAAAAGTGGTACTGTCAAGAGCTGAGGTTGTATTAGTAGATTATTTTGAGTTGTTTCATGCTTTTGAAAAATTGGTTTTTATGTATCCAGCAACTTGTGCGTACCTTTTTTATCATCCCAAAGTTGGAATGTGGATGGGAGCTACACCGGAACAGTTAGTGAAGCTACGCGGAAATCAATTTGAAACAATTTCATTAGCAGGAACTCAAAAAGCGAAGGGTGATGCGGCGATTGAATGGGGAGATAAGGAACAAGAAGAGCAAAAAATTGTAACCGATTTTTTGGTTGAAAAATTAAAACCAGTAACAGAAAATTGTGCAGTAGGAACTCCGTTTAGCGTTCAGGCCGGAGCTATTTGGCACATTAAAACTATAGTTTCAGGGCAGTTAGCAGAAAATTCATCAATTAAAAACGTAGTTGATTTGCTGCATCCTACACCTGCAGTTTGTGGTTTGCCCTCTGATAAAGCAAAAGCATTTATTTTTCAAAATGAAAAATACGACAGGCAATTTTATACTGGTTTTTTAGGGGAATTGAATGTAGCCTTCGCAGGAGAAAGTAAAACTTCTGATTTATTTGTGAATTTACGATGTATGCAAATTGATATTCAACAAAATGCTGATGAAGCGCAGAAGAGAACTAGAATTCAGTTATACATGGGGTGCGGAGTCACGAAAGACAGTATTCCCGAAAAAGAGTGGGAGGAAAGCGTGAATAAATCATCAACCATGAAAAAGGTTTTTGGATAATGAAATGAGGCATACTGTGCCAGAAAAATATAAAAATAGAGTAGCATGAAATTAGATATTTTAGCGTTTGGAGCTCATCCGGATGATGTAGAATTAGGTTGCGCAGGAACCATTTTAAAAGAAGTTTCTTTAGGGAAAAAAGTTGGAATTGTTGATTTGACTCGCGGTGAATTAGGTACTCGTGGTTCAGCCGAAATTAGAGACCAAGAGGCAACTGCTGCCGCAAAGATTTTAGGTGTTAGCGTGAGAGAGAATTTGCAAATGCGTGATGGTTTTTTTGTGAATGACGAAAAGCATCAGCTTGAAATCATTAAGATGATCCGAAAATACCAACCTGAAATTGTGCTTTGCAATGCAATTGACGACCGACATATTGATCACGCAAAAGGCAGTAAATTAGTATCAGATGCTTGCTTTTTATCGGGCCTGATTAAAATAGAAACAGAGCTTGACGGTCAAAAACAATTGGCTTGGCGCCCAAAAGTAGTCTATCATTACTTGCAATGGAAAAATATAGAGCCAGACTTTGTTGTGGATATAACTGGTTTTAATGATCAAAAGATTGCTTCTATTTTAGCTTACAGAACACAATTTTATGATCCGGAATCAGATGAACCAGAATCTCCAATTACAAGTAAAAATTTCTTAGAAAGTCTTAGTTACCGCTCTAGAGATTTAGGCAGGTTAACAGGCGTAGAATATGCCGAAGGTTTTACGGTAGAAAGGTATTTGGCAGTCAATAGTTTAGGAGATTTACGTTAAATTTATTGAATTTTTTTTCAAAAAACCTTTGCACAACTCAACTTTAGTTGTATCTTTGCCACCGCTAAGCAAATGGTGGTTGTAGCTCAGTTGGTTAGAGCATCGGTTTGTGGTACCGAGGGTCGCGGGTTCGAGCCCCGTCTTCCACCCAGAAAGCAAAAGCCTTGACGAAAGTCAAGGCTTTTTTTGCGCTTGTTATTTTGACCTATTCTTGTTTACAATATGTCGTGTTGACGCAATTTAAAAGTAAAATGGAAATATACCAGCATTTTTAAAATTTCAGCAGCTAAAGCAATTGTATACTTCTCATCTAAACAAAAAAAGCTTTGAAATTAATCAAAGCTTTTTTTGCACCAGGGATAGTAGTGAAAATCCTCCCGATTTTTTTTCGGGAGATTGTAACGGATAGCCCGACTTTACCGGAACGCTAGTGTAGGTAAAGTGGTGCCCCGATAAAATTACTTTTTATCAACTACAATTCTAGTCGCGCGATTGGCTAGTTCCCAAGCGGTAACAAAGGCTAATTGTGCTCTTTTGGCTAAGGCATCGTACTCGATTTTTTCGACAGTATCGGTTGATTTATGATAGTCAGCGTGAACTCCATTGAAGAAAAATACGGATGGTAT
This sequence comes from uncultured Flavobacterium sp., assembly GCA_964566045.1. GTDB lineage: Bacteria > Bacteroidota > Bacteroidia > Flavobacteriales > Flavobacteriaceae > Flavobacterium. The sequence continues at coordinate 4,828 of CAZMHK010000057.1, read as the reverse complement.
TCCAAATTTTGCGAAGTTATAGTGATCAGAACGCTCGTAAAAATGGTTAGGATCTTTAGGGTCATTAAAGGTGTAATCTAAGTCCATTTTAGTGTATGTGCTATTTGCTTGGGCAGTAATTGCATCTAATTCACTCGATAAGCGATCGGCTCCAATTACATACACATAATTGTTGCTGTTGGCATGGTTTTTATCGCGACGTCCAATCATGTCAATGTTAATATCAGCAACGGTATTTGCTAAGGGGAACAAAGGATTTTCAGAGTAATAACGAGAGCCTAACAAACCGTGCTCTTCACCTGTTACGTGCAAAAAAAGGATGGATCTTTTTGGTCCATGTCCTGCTTTTTTAGCCGTTTGAAAAGCTTGTGCAATTTCTAATAAGGCTACAGTTCCTGATCCGTCGTCATCGGCTCCGTTAAAAATTTCTCCTTTTTCGACACCTACATGATCGTAATGCGCAGAAATTACAATTACTTCCTCAGGTTTTTCAGTTCCTTCAATGAATGCCCAAATATTTTCTGAATCAGGTAAGTTTTGGTTTCTTCTAGCATTTAAAAAAGTAGCAGGTACTTTTTGATAGAAACTTGTAGCTGGTTTAGGGAATGAAATTCCATTTTTAGTGTATTGATCAATCAGATACTGTCCTGCTTTTTTCTGACCAACAGAACCTGTTTCGCGGCCTTCCATTTCATCAGAAGCTACAATGTAAAGATGTGTTTTTAATTCATCAGCGGTAATGGTGTTCATGTATTTGCCTGGATCTGCTGCAGTAATAGCTGTTTTTTGACTGGTACAGCTGATGGTGAGTCCGGCCATGAGCGCCAATAATGGAATTTTTTTCATGGTTTTAGATTTTTTTATTTTTGTAATAAGCAACAAATATGAGTAAAAGATTATCAAATATGAAAATTTAAGGCACAATTATGTAGGATTTTAACAATTCATTGTTTCAAATCAAGTTTTAATACTTTTTAATAAAACTTTTATCGTGGGGTGTCGTTTAACTAAACTGTTAATTCAATTTTTTATGCTGCTGCAAAAACGCAAATTTTTCGCAATTCAAATGGATTTTAACATAAAAGAAAATACCGTACCGATGACACATTTCGCGAGAAAGTGTATCATCGATACGGCATTATCTCAGTAGAAAAAAACTAGCTTATTGCAAAACCTCTTTCAAAAAGGTGTTCATGCGTTCCCAAGAACGTTTGGCTGCTTTTTCGTTGTAGGCAGCTCCTTTTGATTTGTCATTTCCAACCTCAGGCTCTGTAAAAGCATGCACTGCATCTGCATAATAAATCATTTCCCAATCGGCTTTTGTATCTCTCATTTCTTGTTGAAAAGCTGAGATTTCAGCTGCAGGAACATAAGGATCGTCTGCTCCGTGCAATACCAAAACGCGCGTGGTAATTGGGTTGTTGGGTCTTGCAGCATCGCGGCCTAAACCTCCGTGAAATGACACTACTCCTTTCAATTTCATATCGGCTCTTGCAGCTTCAAGTACTCCGGTTCCGCCGAAACAATAGCCAATGGTTACAATATTGTCCGGATTAGCACCAGCTTTTACCAATTGGTCTAGTGCCAATTGTATGCGTCTTTGGTACTCTTTTACGTTGTTTTTGTAGTAACCTGCTTTTTGTCCGGCTTCTTGTGTGTTTTTTGGGTAGTTTCCTTCTCCATAAATATCAGCTACAAAGGCATAGTATCCCATTTTAGATAATTCTTCGGCTGATCTTTTAGCATGCGGATCAATGCCTTTCCAAGCGGGAAGAATTAAAATTCCTGGTTTGGTTTTACTTCCTTTTTGAGGAGCAATTGATAAACCATTTAATTTTTGAGCGCCATCAGAATAAGCAACGGCTTTTAATTGGGCTTGTGCGCTAAATGAAATCGCGAAAGCACCTAATAAAGTTAAAACGAATTGTTTCATAATTTTTTATTTTTTGTTACCCACAAATTTGAAGCTTATTTTCATCATCATGGAAAAATTTAATGGAAAAAACCAATGCCGCTATATTTAAAAATGATAGCTCCAACCCTCAGGTTTATTCTCCAGGGTGATAAGATTTTTTAGCATTAGCCAAAACATCTTCTTTGTAGAATAATACGTCTTTAAAAATTCCTTTTTGGTACATTTCTGCTTGATCGTCAAAATGCTTTGAATTGGCATCACCGCTGTTGCCGCCTGCCAAAAGGGATTTTGCTTTTACTTTTGGTCCAAATTCTACTGCACAAATAAAACTATTACCATTACTGCCATAACGTTTAATCGTGTTTTTAGCATAGCTGCTTTTATAAGCAGGTAAACTTCCCCACAACGCTGGTCCGAAACCTATTGGTAAACTTTCTTTTTCGTCATCAAAGGTTAAGTCAATATCACCCGAACTGCGTTGAAAACGGTTGATCGTTCCCCATGGCACTTGCCAAGTGTTAAATTTTGACTGTAAATCAGCAACCACGGCTTGTAATTGTGGCAGCAATTGTTCAGCTGTTGCTGCTTCCGCAAAAGCGATGACGTTTTGAACCTGATCTTTTTCACCTTGATTCACGTACACTTTTTGTAATATAGGATCCAATCGGTAAGCCCATTCTACGGCTAAAGTGGTAGCAACTGATTTTTCATCGGTGTGAAAATCCCAATTTTTTAAAATTGCGATCGGTTTTTCAAGATTTTTGTATGTATCAGTATTCGCCGTTGAAGTCTTCGCGTAAGCGTTAAGCAAAGCAGGAATTAAATATTCAAAAGCTGTTAGTTTGGTATTGTACCCATCGGCGATTAATTGTTCTAAAGTATATTTTTTATCTTGCCCAAGTAATCGAACGGCATTTAAACCACGAAAATTTTCTCCATCGGGTGCCATGTAATTAGGATAGTTACTTGCCTTTGGACTTTCAACTCCTGCCACAGTAAAAGGGGTAGAATTACAGTTTTGTAGCCAACCATTTTTCGGGTTGTAAGCATGCACACTTTCTGAAACTGTATGTAAGCCTTGCCATTCTGTTGTTTTTATATTGCCATCAACTTCTTTTGACCAATTAAACTTTAGATCGCGTTTAGGGACGAAGTTCCCGTGCCAGTAGGCAATATTTCCTTCTTTATCTGCATAAACCGTATTGTTAGAGGTGTTGGCTTTTAAGTCCATCGCGGTTTGGTAACTTGCAAACGATGTCGCTTTGGTACGTAACCAACTTTGCTCTAAGCCAATCATTGATCTGTTGTTGGCGCGCAAACTAATCCATTTACCATCGCGCTCGCCCATGATGGGACCGTGATGCGTCGCATAAGTTGTAAAAGTTTTTGGAATGAGTTTTCCGTTTTCTAAATACGATATGGTGATGTTTTTTTGTTGAACGGTTCGCAATTTACCTTCGTATTCATAAAAATATTGATTCTTTTTTTTAACGATTTTCTCAGCATACAAATCGGCTACGTCAACATTTGACGATGTGTGCATCCAACCGCAATTTTCGTTAAAACCTTGGTAAATGAAAAATTGTCCCCAAGTAACAGCGCCGTATGCTTGCAAACCTTCGTTGCTGCTAATTTGAATTTCAGGTCTGAAGTAAAAAGTAGTATGCGGATTGATGTACAACATCGCGTTTCCTGTAGCCGATTTCGATGGGGCAATGGCAAAACCATTTGATCCTGTTTGAACGTTGGGCTCTCGTTCCACAAAAGCTACCTTCCTACTGTTGCCTGAATAAAAAGTTTTAAGTTCGGCGGTACTTAATCCACCTGTACTGATGGCGCCAATACTGCCATCGGTCCATAACAAAGGATACCAAGGTTCAAAATGTTGCAAAAGTTTCGGTTTAACTTCAGGATGTTTGTACAAGTAGTAATTGACACCGTCTGCAAAACTTTGAAGCAATTTTTTCAGCCAAGGCGCCGCTTTTTTGTAGTCAGCTTGTGCGGCTTCAATATCAATAAGTAATCTAGTTTCGAGATCATTATACAAAACACTTTGACCTTTTACCTCTGCCAATCGTCCTAGTTTTTCGATGTAATTCATTTCAACGCGCTTAAAATCATCTTCGCATTGTGCATACAAAAGTCCAAAAACGGCATCGGCATCAGTCGCTCCGTACACATGGGCAATTCCCCATTGGTCTCTAATTATTTGAACTTGTTTTGCTGTTTTTTCTAGTCGGTTAATTTCTTTTTTATCAATACTTTGTGCAAAGGTATTTGCAGTAAAAAGCAAAGTTATTATAAGAAGATAAATGTTTTGTGAAAATATTTTCATAGGAGGGAAGTAATTAGATTTACAAACTTACATTGCGTTTAAAGGCACAGCCTAGCTCAATGATCGAATCGGTTTTGGCAATTCCAGGAATATTGTCTATTTTTTCATAAAGAATACGGCGCATGTGTTCGTGATTCTTCGCGTTGATTTTTACATACAAAGTAAATGATCCCGTGATGTAGTAGCACTCTGTAATCTCAGGAATTTGTTTCAGCTCTTCGATAATGCGATCTGAATCTTGATCTTTATTCAATGTTAATCCTGTAAAAGCACCCCAATCGTAACCCAATTTTTTTTCGTTAATGATGGGTTTAATACCAGTAATAATACCGTGCTCAATCAATCGATTGATGCGTTGATGCACCATGGTATTCGAAATTTTTAAAGTAGTTGCTATCGCGGAGTAGGCCATACGGCCGTCTTTTTCTAATTCTTGAATGATTTTTATATCGAAATCGTCTATGGGTTCCATATCAGGCTTTTGTGTTTAAAGTGTTTACGAATCATAAAAGTACTTTTTTTTCTTCAAATTAAAAATTTAGTCTCTATTTATCTTTATTAAAATGACTTTTTAATAG
>CAZMHK010000056.1:0-18088 GCA_964566045.1 uncultured Flavobacterium sp. | reverse complement strand
CGCTGCCAGCACTACGGAGATTTCATTTATAGGAAACAAAAAATACGAAAAATTTTGGGCTACATCAAAGGCTTGTGCTGCTGTTGTAAATGAAGATATTAGCATCGAACCAGGTGATAATCGTGCTTTTATCAAAGTAAAAAATGCCGATTTGGCTATGTCACAAGTTTTAGAACTTTTTGCTCCACCAACTCCAGTTTTTGCAGTAAGCATACATCCTACAGCAACCATCGATGAAACAGCACAAATTTGTAATGGTGCTAAGATTGGTGCTGGATGCTACATAGGACCGAATGTAATAATTGGCGACAATACAACTATATATCCAAACGTAACCATTTTAGACGAATCAACTGTTGGTAAAAATACCGTAATTTGGTCGGGTACAGTGGTAAGAGAGCGCTGTCATGTTGGTAACGATTGTATTATTCATCCCAACGCAACAATCGGTGCAGATGGTTTTGGTTTTAGACCTGATCCGCAACGTGGCTTGGTAAAAATTCCACAAATTGGCAATGTCATCATTGGTAATAATGTTGAAATTGGTGCCAACTCTTGTGTTGATCGTGGAAAATTCAGCTCAACAGTTCTTGGTGATGGATGTAAAATTGATAATCTGGTACAAATTGGTCACAATAGTAAACTTGGTAAATTTTGTATCATGGCAGGGAACAGCGGATTGGCAGGATCTGTAACCCTAGGAAACGGGGTAATCATTGGAGGAAGCGCATCGATAAAAGATCACACGACTATTGGTGATGGCGCTATCGTTGGCGCAGGATCTGGTGTAACTGGCGATATTCCTGCTGGAAAAACGATGTTAGGTTACCCTGCAGTTGAGGCTAGAGATGCCTTAAAACAATGGGCCATCTTAAAAAGACTCGTTAACGAATCTAAAAATAAATAATTATTTTTTTTATCATATCCATAAAAAAACAGAAGTTCGCTTCTGTTTTTTTGTTTATATAGCAATCAAACACGCTATTTTTTTTACTAGAACATAGCATTGATACTAATAATTAAGTTCCTTTTTGTATTTTAGCACAAACTTTTATAACTATAATTGACCATGGATTTGAACTTCAATAAAAACGAAGACCACAATAAACTTTTGTTATCTGCTTTACGCCAAAGATTAAGCATTGTAAAATTGGGCGGCGGCGAAAAACGCATTCAAAAATTGCATAGCGAGGGCAAAATGACAGCCCGCGAACGCATTGATTATTTATTAGACCCGAAAGCAAAAAGTATAGAAATTGGTGCTTTTGTAGGCGAAGGAATGTACAAAGAGCACGGCGGATGTCCATCAGGAGGCGTAGTGGTAAAAATTGGTTATATCAAAGGCAAACAGTGCGTGGTTGTTGCCAACGATGCCACCGTAAAAGCAGGTGCTTGGTTCCCAATTACAGCAAAGAAAAATCTTCGCGCACAAGAAATCGCAATGGAAAACAGATTACCTATTATCTACCTAGTTGATAGTGCCGGTGTTTATCTGCCATTACAAGATGAAATTTTTCCTGACAAAGAACATTTTGGTCGAATTTTCAGAAATAATGCGCAAATGAGCAGCATGGGTATTACACAAATTGCTGCAGTTATGGGAAGTTGTGTAGCTGGTGGCGCCTACTTACCGATCATGAGTGACGAAGCTATGATTGTTGATAAAACCGGAAGTATCTTTTTGGCAGGAAGTTATTTAGTAAAAGCTGCCATTGGCGAAAGCATTGATAATGAAACTTTGGGCGGTGCAACAACGCATTGTGAAATTTCAGGTGTGACTGATTATAAAGCCAAAGATGATAAAGACGCTTTGGATAGAATTAAAAAAATAGTCGATAAAATTGGTGATTTTAACAAAGCTGGTTACAACCGTATTGCTCCAGAAAAACCAAAATTTGACGAAAATGAAATTTACGGTTTGTTACCAAAAGCGCGTAGCGAACAGTATGATATGATGGATATCATTCACCGTTTAGTCGATAACTCTGAATTTGAAACATACAAAGATGGTTACGGACAAACCATTATCACGGGTTACGCCCGCATTGACGGTTGGGCAGTAGGAATTGTGGCTAATCAACGTAAAGTGGTGAAAACCAAAAATGGCGAAATGCAGTTTGGAGGAGTGATTTATTCTGACAGCGCTGACAAAGCCACTCGTTTTATCGCCAATTGTAACCAAAAGAAAATTCCGTTGGTATTTGTACAAGATGTTACCGGTTTTATGGTGGGTTCAAAAAGCGAACACGGCGGAATCATCAAAGACGGTGCTAAATTGGTTAATGCCGTTTCTAACTCTGTTGTTCCAAAATTCACAGTAATTGTTGGTAACTCCTACGGTGCCGGCAACTATGCCATGTGTGGTAAAGCTTATGATCCTCGATTAATTTTTGCTTGGCCTAGCGCCGAACTAGCGGTAATGGGCGGAACACAAGCAGCTAAAGTTTTAGCTCAAATTGAAGCTTCATCGCTCAAGGCAAAAGGTGAAGTGGTAGACGAAACGAAAGAAAAAGAATTATTCGACACCATCAAAGCGCGTTATGACGAACAAGTATCGCCTTACTACGCAGCATCACGCTTGTGGACAGATGCTATCATCGACCCTCTTGATACTAGAACTTGGATTTCGATGGGAATTGAAGCAGCCAACCACGCTCCTATCGAAAAAGCGTTTAACTTAGGCGTAATTCAAGTATAAATCACATTAAATGAATTGCAAATAGCAAAATACATAAAATAAAATAGCCCGATTTAATGTCGGGCTTTTTTTGTGGAAATAAATTACTGAAAACCGCTTAGCTCTTGTCTAAAAATAAAAAAGTGAGTTGTTTCCAACTCACTTTTCTAACAAATTAAATTCAAAATCTAAACCAAATCAAAACGGTCAAGATTCATTACTTTAGCCCAAGCTGCAACAAAATCAGTTACAAATTTATCTTGACTTGTACTGTATGCATATACTTCGGCAAGTGCTCTTAATTCTGAGTTAGAACCAAAAATCAAATCAACTCTTGTTCCAATCCATTTGATTCCACCAGCCATACGATCGCTTCCTACAAAAGCATCATCAGACTCAGAAACCGCTTTCCAAGTAGTACCTAAATCCAATAGGTTTACAAAGAAATCATTAGTTAAAGCATCTACTTTTTTAGTAAATACTCCGTTTTGAGATTGATCAAAATTAGTATTCAATACACGTAATCCACCAACTAGAACTGTCATTTCTGGCGCAGTTAAAGTTAACAATTGTGCTTTATCAATAAGCATTTCTTCTGCTGAAACAGTATATTTAGTTTTTACATAATTTCTAAATCCATCCGCTTGTGGTTCTAAAACTGCAAACGATTCTACGTCTGTTTGTTCTTGAGAAGCGTCAGTTCTACCCGCTGCGAAAGGAACTGAAATTGCGTGTCCTGCATTTGCTGCTGCTTTTTCAATTGCGGCATTTCCAGCCAAAACAATCAAATCAGCAATTGATAAATGTTTTCCAGTAGTTTGCGCCGCGTTAAATTCATTTTGAATTCCTTCTAAAGTTTGTAAAACACGTTGTAATTGTGCTGGATTGTTAACTTTCCAGTTTACTTGTGGCTCTAAACGAATACGTGCTCCGTTAGCTCCACCACGCTTGTCAGAACCTCTAAATGTAGATGCTGAAGCCCATGCAGTACTTACTAATTCAGAAATACTCAATCCTGAAGCTAAAACTTTTGCTTTCAAAGCTGCTTCATCTTCAGCATCAATTAAAGCATGAGTAACTGCAGGAACTGGATCTTGCCAAATTAATTCTTCAGCAGGAACTTCTGGTCCTAAATAGCGAACTTTTGGTCCCATGTCACGGTGTGTCAATTTGAACCATGCTCTTGCAAAAGCATCATTAAAAGCATCTGGATTAGCCAAGAAATGTCTTGAAATTTTTTCGTAAGCTGGATCAACTCTTAAAGATAAATCAGTAGTTAACATAAACGGCTGGTGCGTTTTGTTTGGGTCGTGTGCATCAGGAACTGTACCTGCTCCTGCATCACCAACTGGTTTCCATTGGTGTGCTCCACCTGGACTTTTAGTTAATTCCCATTCGTAACCAAATAAGTTTTCAAGGTAATTGTTACTCCAAGTTGCAGGCGTTGTTGTCCATGCACCTTCTAATCCGCTGGTAATTGTATCCGCACCGTTTCCAGTTCCGTAAGTGTTTTTCCAACCTAAACTTTGCTCTTCCATAGAGGCTGCTGCCGGCTCTGCTCCAACATATTTATTCGGATCAGCAGCACCGTGCGTTTTTCCTAAAGTGTGTCCACCCGCAATAAGTGCAACTGTTTCTTCATCATTCATAGCCATTCTACCAAAAGTCTCTCTGATATCTTTAGCTGCCAATAGTGGATCTGGATTTCCATCTGGTCCTTCTGGATTCACATAAATCAATCCCATTTGTACTGCTGCTAACGGATTTTCAAGTTCACGATCGCCAGAGTAACGGCTGTGTGGCTCGGTACTTAATGAGAGCCATTCTTTTTCAGGTCCCCAATAAATATCTTCTTGTGGTTCCCAAACATCAACACGACCTCCTGCAAAACCAAATGTTTTGAAACCAGCTACCTCAAGCGCACAGTTTCCTACCAAAACCATTAAATCTGCCCAAGATACTTTGTTTCCGTATTTTTGTTTGATCGGCCATAATAATAGTCTAGCCTTATCCAAATTAGCATTGTCTGGCCAGCTGTTTAGTGGTGCAAAACGTTGCGTACCAAAACCTGCTCCACCTCTACCATCGGCAATACGGTATGTACCTGCGCTATGCCAAGCCAAACGAATGAAAAACGGACCATAGCTACCGTAATCAGCAGGCCACCAATCTTGTGAAGTGGTAATTACCTCTTTAATATCATTTTTTAAAACCTCTAAATCAACTGATTTAAATGCCTCGGCGTAGTTAAAGTGCTCTCCCATCGGGTTTGAAGCTACTCCATTCTGACGAAGGATATTCAAGTTTAATTGATTTGGCCACCAATCGCGATTGATTTTACCATTACGTTCGCTTTGCTTAGGCGCATTTGCACCAGCAGAGAAAGGACATTTACTCTCTCCATTGACATTGTAAGAGGTCGGTCTTGAATTATTTTCCATAATAGGTTTGATTTTTAATTTTCTAATTCCAAATTTACCAACAAAAATTCGAGCTTAATTAAAATTTCAATAGATAAAAACTATAATACAACAAAAAAAACATACTTCAGACCGATGCAACGCGTCTCTTTCTGCCTTTAAATCAAATAAATAAACTAAAATTAAGTTCCTAGTCGAAATTAAATGCGGAAGCTTGTATTTATGATAAAAAAAGCATTTGAATTGAGAAAATTACTTAATGAGGCAGACGTTCTTTTAAAAGTCCATAAACCCAAGTTCCAAAAATAGCAGCTAAAAGAGGAATTAACATCACAGTGGCACCGCTTCCTATTTGTGCAAACAAAGGACCTGGACAAGCACCTGTAAGTGCCCAACCGAAACCAAATAGTAATCCGCCTATAATTTGACCTTTGTGAAAAGGCTTATCTTGAAATGTAATTGGCTGACCAGATAATGTTTTGATTTCATATTTTTTGATAATAAATACAGAAAGTATTCCTACTACTACTGCACTACCAATTACACCGTACATGTGAAAAGATTCAAAGCGAAACATTTCTTGAATGCGGTACCAACTAATGATTTCGGCTTTAATAAAAACAATTCCGAAAAGTATCCCTACAATTAAATATATTAAAGAGTTTAAAAAGCTAACACGATTGCTGTAATCCTCCTTATTAACAGCTGTATTATTTTTAAAGTAATTCATGTTACAAAAATTAAAGAGTTAAAACAAAAGGCAGGATAAAATGAACCATTAACAAACCACCGATAAAAAAACAACAGGTTGCAATTAAGGAGGCTACTTGCAAATTAGATAAGCCCGAAATAGCATGACCACTTGTGCAGCCTCCTGCGTAGCGCGAACCAAAACCAACAAAAAATCCTCCAAGCACCAAAACCACAAAACCAGGAACTGTAAACAAATTATTCCATGAAAACAATTGCTCGGGAAGCAGGCCTTTAATTTCAGTAATACCATATTGGGCTAAGTCGGTTTGTAAAGAGGAAGAAATTTGTATGGGATCTGGATTTGACAGTCCAAAAAAGGCAATCACGCCTCCAAGCACAATTCCCAACACAAAAAACAAATTCCAAATTTCCTTTTTCCAATCGTATTTAAAAAAAGGAATATTTGCAGGTACACAAATAGCGCATGCATGGCGCAAAGAGGAGCTAATTCCGAATGATTTGTTTCCAATTAGCAATAAAGAGGGAACAGTCAAGCCTATTAGCGGGCCGGCAACATACCAAGGCCAAGGTTGTTGTATAAATTCTAAAATTTTCATAGTGTTAATCATAAATTATTTTTGACAAAGGTTGAGTTTTAAGACGAAACGTTCTGTTACTTTTGTCACACAACTCCTTTTATTTGAAGATTCTTTTCAGGTTAATTTATCAAATGAATACTTTAAGGTCATTCTTAAAGTTTTAGATATTCAAGCTGGTAATCGCCTACGTGTTTTTTATTGTTCGTAATTGACTTGCGGTGAACAAAATAATTTGCAAGTCCGAGTACAAAAATGCTCAATGAACTAGCAAACAAGCCCACTTCGATATAAAAGCTATTGGGAACTGCAATTAAATTTTTAAGGCTTAAACCTGCTATTAAAAAATACATAGCCGTTCGCATAAACGACAAAAAAGTAGATTGATTAGCCAGCGTTGTGCGCTGAAGGGCCAGTTTTTCTCGTAAAATGAGATCTTTATTTTTCTTTTGTTCTAAATCCATCGTGGTACTTATTTATTTAAAATTGGATGCTAATTTGCTCTCAAGAGAGTAATCCTGTTTTTCATCTGACACAAATGTAAGAGCCATAGAAAACACACACAGTGACAAATGTTACAGAGGCAATAATTATAAAATAAAAATTAAAGGATTTCGAAAAGACTAATGCGCAAATTGCTGCAAGCCTAGTATAAAAAGGAGATCGAGAATAAAAAAGTGCTGGGAATATCTCGGGAAAATACAAATAATAAAAAAACCGTAAGACTTATAATGAAGTTCTTACGGTTTTATTGTGGAGTCGCCGGGAATCGAACCCGGGTCCAAACAAGCAACTAAAAAGCTTTCTACGCGCTTATTTCCTGATTGAATTTTCGATAGTGTGCTCGGCCAGAAACAACCACACCCTACTTATCTTCTTAATGTCGAAATCCACCCGAAGCTCATGGAAATCTAGGTTTATTTTTACGGTTCCCCTGTACTGAACGCCACAAACCAAGGCTTTCAAGGAGAATCCAGCTTCCCTACCTTGTAGAGACGTGGCGTAATCGTACTATGATTCGGATTAAGCAGCTAAAGCGTAGTTATTTTCGCCGTGTAAAAGTGTAAGATCTTATATTTACGAGCAAGGTCTCAATGCTCGACGTGCTTACTTATCAATTCGACTTGCTGTCAAAACCAGTCGACCCCAATTTTCTCATTTTTTTTGAGAGTGCAAATGTACACTTTTTTATAATGTACTATTTCAAAAATAGTGCCTTTTTATTTACTCGTCTTGAAATTTAAACGGATAATCTCCAAATAAAGTCGCCAGTTTTCTAACATCATACGTTTTGCGTGTAAACTTATTTGAAAGTGCAATTATAGTCACGCCTTCCTTCGTTAAAGTAATGTAAGATGACGTGTTCCCGTGCCACCAACCATTGTGAAAATAAAAATTTTGCCCTGTCTCCCAATTAATCATTCGGATGCCAAGTCCGTAATTTTTGGTTCCCTTACGTTCGTTGCTATACGGTTGATAGACTTGTTTGTTTAGGTCTTTCGACAAAAACTGAGCACTGCTCCTAGCACGATCAAATTTCAGCAAATCTCGTGGCGTGGAGTAAATATTTTTATCTCCGTACACTGCATCAAGATAATCTTTGCCTATTTCTACTTTATTGCCTTTGTACGAAGTTACAGCAGTTTCTTTATCACGCTCGTAATCAAAAACATAAGTGTTTTTCATTCCTAGCGGCTCGAAAATAATTTTTTTCATAGCCTCTTCGTAAGACAATTTTGTAATGTTTTCTATAATTAGTGCTAACATTGCATAATTGGTATTGCAGTATGCAAAACGAGTATCAGTCGCAAACTCTAAACCGATATCCTTCGTTGCCATAATGGTCAAAATATCTGTATTAGTCAAGGTATTACGTCTATCCCAAACCGATTTATCACGATCGGTAAAATAAGCATAGTTACGCAATCCGCTACGGTGATTCAACAAGGTACGCACTGTCACTTCTGGATAAGGAAAAGACTTTAAAATTGTATTTACTTTTTGATCTAAACTCAACCGTTTGGCGTTAACCAATTTTAAAACTGCAGTGGCCGTTAACACCTTGCTTACCGACGCTATATGCAAAGGAGTATTTGCTGTAATGACTGTTTCATCTCTAAAATTGGAGAAACCTTCGTATTTTTCGTAAATGATTTGACCATTTTTGGCAACCAAAAAGCTGCCATTTGCAGTTTGATTGGGCCAGTTTTTTTGGTAAAAAGAATCGATTTCAGCCCGCTTTACATTGATATATGATGCCGTCAGTTTTGGCTCAGCTGTCGCCAAAGGTTTCATTATTGGCAACCTATTTTTTGGCAATTGATCGTCTCGTAATTCTACCTTTGCTTTCTCTTTGGCACAAGATCCAAAAATCAAAAAAAGGAGTGATATATGTAGTATATTTGCGTTTTTAATAAAATTCATTGTGGTATAACTAGAAAGACAAATATATAGAATCAGTCTGTTTTTGCTCCTTCTTTTTTTTAAACCTTAACAGTATTTTATCAGTCCTACAAGGCTTTTGGAATGCTACTAAATTGCACATCAGTGCATACTTGAGTAAAAACTATCGAATTTTTCGAAAAAAAATTAAAAGAGAAACGGTATTTGTTATATTTGTAACAAATAGCACTATTAAAGTTACATTATAATTTAGAAAAAACTTATAAAATGAAGTTTGGAATCATAAAAGAACGTAAAAAACCGGCAGATCGTAGAGTGGTTTTTTCTCCAGAGGCATTAATACAATTAAAAAATCATTATCCAAGCATAGAAATTCTTGTTGAAAGTTCAGATTGTCGCATTTTTACGGACGAAGCTTATACTCAAGTCGGAATTGAAGTTGGCACTGACCTTAGTACATGCGATGTTTTGTTGGGAGTAAAAGAAGTTCCAGTTGAAGCACTAATTCCAAATAAATCGTATTTCTTTTTTTCGCACACTATTAAGAAACAGCCGTACAATAGAAATTTGTTACAAACCATATTGAAAGAAAACATTTCATTGTTTGATCACGAAACTATCGTAAATGCCAAAAACCAACGACTAATTGGTTTTGGTCGATATGCTGGCATGGTTGGTGCATACAACGGAATTCGTGCGTTTGGGATCAAATTTGAATTGTTCAAGTTACCAAAAGCAGAAACCCTTTCGGGAAAAGAAGCGCTGATTGCACAATTGAAGCGTGTGATTTTACCTCCTATTAAATTTGTCATTACCGGTAGCGGAAAAGTAGGCAGCGGCGCCAAAGAAATGCTCGACGCCATGAAAATCAAATCGGTAACCGTAGAAAACTATTTAACTAAAAATTACACCCAAGCCGTTTACACTCAAATTGATGTTTTAGATTACAACAAACGAAAAGACGGTCAAGTTTTGGATTATTTTGATTTTTACCAAAACCCAACTGAATACGAAACCAATTTTGAACGATTTACCACTGTTTCTGACATCTATATTTCAGGACATTTTCATGCCAATGAAGCTCCGATGATTTTGACTCAGGAGATGCTAAATTCAAAAGATTGTAAAATCAAAATTGTAGCTGATGTTTCCTGCGATGTCAACGGACCAATTGCTTGTACTTTGCGTGCCTCAACAATAGCGGAACCTTTGTATGGCTACTTACCGCTAGAAAATAAAGAAGTTGATGTTTTTCATCCGGGTGCGATAGTGGTCATGGCAGTTGATAATTTGCCTTGTGAATTACCAAAAGATGCTAGCGAAGGATTTGGGCAAATGTTCCTAGAACATGTGATTCCGGCATTCTTTGATGGAGATAAAGACGGGATTTTACAGCGTGCACAAATTACTAAAAACGGAAAATTAACCGAGAGATTTAGCTATTTGCAAGATTATGTAGACGGTCAATAAACAGATTGTTGAATATTGTAGTAACTCATAATTATTACATTTCGAAATAAATCAGTACTCAAATTTACAATTATTAGCCCGTAGCCTTTGGTTACAGGCTATTTTTTTTTTCAATTCGCTATCGAAACAATTACCAATCAATTAACAATCCGTACAGACTTGCAAAGGGAAGTATTGCTTAATTTTGTGAAAAAAAATACAATGTCAGCATCCCTTCCTATTTCGATTTTAGAATTGGCAATTATCGCCGAGGATAGCAACGCTACTACAACTTTAGAAAGAACTAAACTACTTGCTCAAACAGCCGATAAGCTAGGATACAATCGCTTTTGGCTAGCCGAACACCACAATATGGCACACGTAGCCAGTTCAGCAACCGTAGTTTTAATAGGTCATATAGCTTCGCAAACGCAAAACATTCGCGTAGGTTCCGGCGGCATCATGTTACCCAACCACGCGCCGCTAATTGTTGCTGAACAGTTTGGAACATTAGCCACTTTGTATCCCAACCGTATTGATTTAGGATTAGGTAGAGCACCGGGCACCGATGGTTTAACAGCGCAGGCCATTCGTAAAGATTTTGTAGAACAATCACAACGTTTCCCCGAGAATTTAACGGCTTTGCAAGATTTTTTTAACGTCAATAATGCTTCCGCAAAAGTGCGAGCGTTTCCTGCAGAAGGAGTTGCTGTACCCATTTGGATTTTAGGTTCTAGTTTAGACAGCGCCGCATTAGCAGCAGCTAAAGGACTTCCGTACGCATTTGCAGGTCATTTTGCTCCAAAACTCATGCATCAAGCCTTTCAGTATTACCGAGATCATTTTGAACCTTCAGCATATTTACAAGAACCTAAAATGATGGCTTGTGTTAATGCCGTCGCTGCTGATACAGACGAAGAAGCTGCGAAACTTGCCACAAGTTTAACGCAAATGTTTTTGAACTTAATTCGAAACGACCGCAAACCCTTGCAACCGCCTGTTGAAGATATCAATGATTTAATGAACGAAGTAGAAAAATTTCATGTAGATCAAATGACAGCCTGCTCTTTTGTGGGAAGTACTGAAAAAATTGCTCGAGAGCTGCAACAATTTGTAAAATATACACAAATAGATGAACTCATGATTACGAGTCCCATTTATGATTTTGATGCCAAAACAAAAAGTATGCACCTCATGAAAACAGTTGCAGAATCAATAATTACTTCAAAAAAAGAAAATCTTGTACAGTAGCGTACAAGATTTTTCTTTTTTTTATTGAGCCAAACAAAATCTTTTCAAGCAGACTATTTTAATTTACCCACCATATCTTCTGGTCGAACCCATTGGTCAAATTCTTCCGCGGTGACATAGCCTAATCGAACGGCTTCTTCTTTAAGAGTAGTTCCATTTTTATGAGCCAACTGTGCAATTTCTGCTGATTTGTAATACCCAATTTTAGTATTCAAAGCAGTTACCAACATCAGAGAATTGTTAAGCAATTCGGTAATGCGCTGGTAATTAGGTTCAATTCCTTGAGCGCAATGCACATCAAATGACACACAGGCATCGGCTAACAATCGCGCTGATTGTAAAAAATTAGCAGCAATCATGGGTTTAAAAACATTCAACTCGTAATGACCCTGCATGCCTCCTATTGCTATAGCCACATCATTCCCTAAAACTTGTGCACACACCATCGTTAAAGCTTCGCATTGCGTTGGATTCACTTTTCCCGGCATAATTGAGGAACCTGGCTCATTCTCTGGAATAAATAATTCTCCAATACCAGATCGCGGTCCTGATGCTAACATTCTGATATCGTTTGCAATTTTATTTAGAGAAACCGCCAATTGTTTTAATGCGCCATGGGTTTCTACGAGCGCATCGTGTGCAGCCAAAGCTTCGAACTTATTTGTCGCTGTAACAAAGGGATGACAGGTAAATTGTGCGATGTAATTAGCAACCTTTATATCGTAACCATCCGGCGCATTCAAGCCCGTTCCTACAGCGGTACCTCCTAGTGCTATTTGAGAGAGATGATCCAATGTATTTTCTAATGCTCTAATTCCAAAATTTAATTGTGCCACATAACCCGAAAGTTCTTGCCCTAAAGTTAGCGGTGTTGCATCCATTAAGTGTGTGCGACCTATTTTTACAACGTCGCTAAACGCAATGGCTTTATTGTGCAAGGTATCACGAAGTTGCTGCACCGCAGGAATTGTTTTTTCAACCACCATTTTATAAGCTGCTATGTGCATTGCCGTGGGAAAAGTATCATTCGACGATTGCGATTTATTCGCATCATCATTCGCTTTAACAAATGGTTCATCAATACCAATTTGTAAACCCGCCAAGACTTGTGCTCGATTGGCAATTACTTCGTTGACATTCATATTACTTTGCGTTCCAGAGCCTGTTTGCCAAATCACAAGTGGAAATTGGTCAGCTAAACTACCCGCTAAAATTTCATCGCAAACGGCACTGATAGCCTCTTTTTTATCTTCTGATAAAACCCCCAAGTCGAAATTAGCATGCGCTGCCGCCTTTTTTAAATAGGCAAATCCCTCTATAATTTCGACAGGCATTGAGGCAGTTGGTCCAATTTTAAAATTGTTCTTCGAGCGCTCTGTTTGGGCGCCCCAGTATTTATCCTGAGGTACTTTTACCTCGCCCATGGTATCTTTTTCAATTCGGTACTTCATTTCAATTATTTTTAAGTTGTGTTTGGGAATCTAAACTAGTTATAAACCTCAAAAATTCAGTATTTTAAAAACGAATACAAGTTGTTGTAATTTTCCAAGAAAGTAAGTTACGCTATTTATTGGAAGCTTAAAAATTGTCATCAGTTTTTATCAAAAATTATTGTTATCCCAAAGAATTAAACTTACATTTGTAGCAACATTCAAAATTCCGGAAAACATGTTTGAATTTTCACAGTACTTAGGCTTTTTACTTTTCTTGACCATATTAACTATAGGTTTTTGGTTGATGTTTTTTCTAGTTGGTTTCGTATCCTATTGGGTTGGCGGAGCTAGTTGGGAAGCTTTTAAAGAGAAAAGAGCAAAAAAGAAGCAAGAACAATCAGCATAAGCTTTTTGTTATTATAAAAAAGGACATCCAATGGTTGTCCTTTTTTTTTGGTTTCAATCTAATTTAAAAAATAAAAAAAGGACTCATTTTCATGAGTCCTTTCTGTATTATCCTTGGTAATCGCCTTCGCCATCACCTTGCATTTTGCGTTCTGGTTTCTCGCGTTCGTTTTTCGCTTTATTGAAACGGTACGTGAATGATAAGTTGATTTGACGTACTCTCCACTGCATTTCACTGTATGAATTTGCAAATTGTGGCAAGTTCGTTTCCATAATTCTTTTTCTAGAATTGAACACGTCACTTACGTTAAATGACAGCGTCCCTTTGTCTTTTAAAACATCTTTACTAAATGCTAAGTTAGCTGCAAATACACCTAAACTTCTGCCTTGGGCATTGTCTTGCGGCCCGTTGTAAGTAGCGTTTGTTTGCCAATCGATTTTATAAGGTAAAGTAATTTTTGACGTAACTCTGGTAAACCATGAAGTAGCTACGTTATTAAAATCTTGCACAATCTCCTCACCTGAAAAACTGGTGTAAGTAGACAAACCTTGTGTTTCGTTTCTAAAAAAGTTAAAGTTACCATTCAATTTCCACCACTTGTACGGAGAATAATTCAAAGTAAATTCAAAACCTGCTCTATACTCTGTTGCTAAATTGATAGGTGAACTAATTGTTACCGGAATACCGTTCACAAAATCACCAGATTCTCTTCTTGCAAATTGAAACACATCATTTGTTTTATTCAAATACAAAGAAGTATTAAAAGTCAATTTTTCCCATCTTTTGATGTATCCAAAGTCAATTGCATCGGTAAATGCTGGATCTAAATCAGGATTACCAACAAAGATGTTAATGTTACTTGACAAGTTGCTAAAAGGGTTTAACAAACGTCCTCTTGGTCTTTGAATTCTACGGCTATAACTTACAGATGCACTACTTTTATCTGATATTTCGTAAGTAAAAAAGGCGCTTGGGAAAAAGTTATTGTACTTTTTTATATTAAAATCGTTGGTAGCCAACTGATTGATATTGATATTTGAATCTTCAAAACGCAATCCTAATAAAACAGAAAACTTATTAAATTTACTTCCATATTGCGTATATAAAGCGTTTACCTTTTCCTTGTATTGCAACATATTGGTAAAGTTTGGATTTGGAACTCCAGCAGTTATTACACTATAATCAGTCAATAACTCTAAGAAATCACCGCGATAGCCTGCCTCAAATTGACTAGCTTCGCCTACAGGAAGGACATAATCGGCTTGAATCAGGTTTCTGCTTTGTTTTTGATCATTTAAAGTAGTGTCGAATTTAACTACATTAGTATTGGTTGCTCTATCAGTAATCAAAGCATCATTAAATTCATCACTTGTAGAGAATGACCCGTCAATAGTTAATTTATGACCATCCTTTTTAAATTTTTTGATAAAATTAGTCGAGAATTCAACACTTTCGTTATCGCTTCCTTCAAAATTGATACGATTTCTTAAATAGTCGAAAGAACCATCCGCGTTCAGGTTATTCTGAAAAACGTTATCGGTATTATCTCCGCTACTTTTTCGGTAATTAAAAGAGTTAGTCCATGAAGTACTTTCATCTAAAAACCATTCTACACCAAAATTACCGTTGTAGCCTTTACTTAACCTTTCATTGGTACGAGTTTCATTAACAGAACTTGTAATTTCATTAGCATCATTCAAGTAATCTGTATTGGTAAACGCATTTCCAGGATTGTTACGATCGTTGTATCCTTGTGTAGTAAAAAGGTTAAAGTTTTTAGACTTGTAGTTCAAAGTACCACTCAATCCGTAATTTCTAGGATCACCTGCAGATGCAATCACGGTACCGTTCAATCCTTGATTTTTTCCTTTTTTCAAAATGATATTTAATAATCCTCCTCCACCTTCAGCATCATAACGTGCCGATGGGTTTGTGATTACCTCCACTTTTTCGATTGCATCAGCAGGAATTAAACGCAATGCCTCAGAGATATTGATGGCATTTGATGGGCGTCCGTCAATTAATACACGTACATTTTCGTTTCCGCGCAAACTTACATTTCCTTCTACATCTACAGATACTGATGGGATATTATCAAGTACATCACTTACAGTACCACCCTTTACCATTAAATCACTACCTACGCTATATACTTTTTTATCTAGCTTTATCTCAACACTTGTTTTTTCAGCTCGAACTACTACTTCATTCAACTGATTAGCATCTTCATCAAGGCTTATAACTCCAAGATTAGTGCTTTTTTGCAAAGCTTTCTGTTTGATTTCATTGGATTTAAAGGATATAAATTCAATTTTTATATCGTAAACTCCTGGTTTCACCTCGATGTCAAATTGACCTGTTGCATTTGTGATTCCGCCCGCTACTGGTTTTGGATCATTGGGTAGCATAAAGGTAATTGTTGCGTACTCTAAAGGCTGCTTGCTAACTTTCTCGACAACCTTACCTGATATTTTAATTTTTGATCCTGCAGCGCCCGGTTGTGCAAAAGTAAAGAGCGATGTAAAAACAAGAACAAGAATTAAAACGGATTTGATTTTTTTCATTTTTTAAAACTTTGGTTACGCCTTTTAGATGACTAAACCGATTAATGGTTTAATAAGGAGAATCACAAATAAATGTTAATAAAAAAATACGGACTTAAATTGTTAAAAAATCTTGGACTAATTTTTCATCTCGTGCTACAATAGCTTTGTTACCATCAATTACAATTGGACGTTCAATTAAAATAGGATATTGTACCATAGCTTGCATAATAGCTTCATCAGTCAACTCTTTTCCTTTGTAATTCTCTATCCAAATTTTCTCTTTTTGTCGAATCAAATCAATTGGCTTGTAGTTTAGCTTTAAAAGGATTGCCTCTATTTCTTGAAAAGTTGGCGCTTCTTGTAAATAACTAACCACTTCAAAATCGATATTGTTAGCAGTCAATACAGCCAAACATGATCTAGACTTACCGCAGCGGGCATTATGAAAAACTTTTATCATGACATTTATTTTTTAAATCAACTATTAGAAAAATTCTGATTATTTACTGTAACAAAAGTAGCATTTGTTAAACTTATTTAAGAAATAATTAAACTTAATTGTATGTACATCGAACAAGGAATACAAAATAAAAATTCATTTTGGGGATATATGCTGGGTTCTCTGGTATTGATAATTGTATCTTTTATTGGACAATTATTATTTGTAGGAGCGCTTTTTATTGACTCGCAGTCAAATAACCTTCCCTTTCCAACTTCTGAAAAAGGAATGATGCATTATTTCGATTCGAATACAACGTTATTTTTTCTTTTAATTCCATTTGCAATTGTGCTAGCAGCGCTTTACTTATTGATTCGTTTTTATCATAATCAATCGTTTTTATCAGTTAGCACTTCGCGCAAAAAAGTAGATTGGAAACGTGTTGCCTTTTCATTTACAATTTGGGCTTCGATTACCATTGTCACCACAATTATCTCTTATTTTTTATATCCAGAAGATTTTAAATGGAACTTTAATCCTTTACCTTTTGCCTTTCTAGTAATAATTGGTGCGCTACTAATTCCTATTCAAACTAGTACTGAAGAGTATGTTTTTAGAGGTTATTTAATGCAAGGCTTTGCTACTTTATCAAAAAACAAATGGTTTCCACTGCTTCTTACTTCCTTGATTTTTGGTGGAATGCATTGGTTTAATCCCGAGGTAACGCAAATGGGTCCGATTATCATGGTTTACTACATTGGTACCGGATTATTCTTGGGCATCATAACCTTAATGGATGAAGGTATGGAACTGGCTTTGGGATTTCATGCGGCCAACAACCTCATCGGAGCGTTATTAGTAACCTCTGATTGGTCAGCTTTTAAAACCAATTCCATTTTTAAAGATATCTCTGATCCTTCTGCGGGCTTTGATGTGATTTTACCCATCATGATAATCTATCCTATACTATTATTTGTTTTTGGAAAAAAATACCAATGGACCAATTGGAAAGAAAAATTAACAGGGAAAATTATAAATGACTAACTTTGGTAAAGAACCTAAACCATCTTAAGTTATGAACGCAACCTATCAAAAAGTACATCCTCTTTTTAAATTAAATGGATTTCATCTGGATCGAGACGATTTATGCCGAGTAGCCTATAGTTTTATTAAAGAAGGTGCTCCGTATGAACAAGCAATTGGCTCCTTTATATTAGATTGGTTTGATACTAAACCCTACCTAGAAGTTAGCACTTCGGGAACGACAGGTACTCCCAAATTAATACAAGTTCAAAAATCAGCCATGGTGCAATCTGCATTAGCTACGGGAGCTTATTTTGATTTAAGTCCGGGAAATAAAGCCTTGAATTGCCTTCCTACACAATATATAGCTGGAAAAATGATGCTGGTACGCAGTTTTATTTTGGGGCTTGACCTCGATCTTGTGGCACCAAGCAGTAATCCTCTTGCTAAAAATGCCACAACCTATCATTTTGTAGCTATGGTACCATTACAGGTACAAAATTCCATAGATAGTTTGGGAAAAGTAAAAAAACTAATAGTTGGAGGTACCAAAATGAATCATGAACTAGAAAGTTTAGTCACCAAATTGCCTACGCAAGTTTTTGAAACTTACGGAATGACCGAAACGGTTTCGCATATTGCTGCTAAGCGTGTGGGCGATACTTCTTTCTCGGTTTTATCAAATGTTACTATTAGTCAAGATCAAAGAGGTTGTTTGGTGATTGATGCTCCGCTGGTATCGTCAGAAGTTT
>CAZMHK010000055.1:0-18181 GCA_964566045.1 uncultured Flavobacterium sp. | reverse complement strand
AAGTCAGAATTTGTTTTCTCGTCTACTTTGTCCATGATGGCTTTGTAGAGCGTATTCATTCCTGGATCATTAAATTGCGAAGCAATAGTCCCAAAAACGGGTAGCGAATCTAAATCAGCATCCCATAAATTGTGGTTGCGCTGGTATTGTTTTTTAACATCGCGTAACGCATCAAGCGAACCTCGTTTGTCGAATTTATTGATCGCTACTAAATCAGCAAAATCAAGCATGTCGATTTTTTCTAATTGTGTAGCCGCACCAAATTCAGGTGTCATTACATACAACGATACATCAGAGTGGTCCATGATTTCAGTATCAGACTGGCCAATTCCTGAAGTTTCTAAAATTATAATATCGTAGTTGGCTGCTTTGATTACTTGAATCGCATCGGCAACGTATTTTGATAAAGCCAAATTAGATTGACGTGTAGCCAAAGAGCGCATATAAACACGAGGATTGTTTATAGCATTCATACGAATACGATCGCCTAAAAGTGCGCCACCTGTTTTTCTTTTAGATGGGTCAACAGAAATTAATCCGATTGTTTTTTCAGGAAAATCGATCAAGAAACGTCGTACCAATTCATCAACCAAAGATGATTTACCAGCACCACCTGTACCTGTGATTCCTAAAACGGGAGTTGTGCTATTGGCATTTTTTTCTTGAATTGCTTCTAAAGTTTTAGCGGCAACTTCAGGGAAATTTTCGGCTGCAGAGATAATTCGCGCTATTGCCGTTGGATTTTTCGACTCTAATTGCTCCAACTCATTAGTCAATTGATTTCCTGTTGGGAAATCAGCTTTTTGAACCAAATCGTTAATCATTCCTTGTAATCCCATGGCACGCCCGTCATCAGGTGCGTAAATACGGGTGATTCCGTAAGCTTGTAATTCTGCAATTTCAGAAGGCAGGATTACACCGCCACCGCCACCAAATATTTTGATTTGACCCGCTCCCTTTTCTTGAAGTAAGTCATACATGTATTTAAAATACTCATTGTGACCACCTTGATAAGAGGTAATGGCAATAGCATTTGCATCTTCTTGAATGGCAGTATTCACAACCTCTTCTACGCTGCGGTCGTGACCTAAGTGAATCACTTCGACACCGGTAGATTGAATAATTCGGCGCATGATATTGATTGCTGCATCATGGCCATCAAAAAGAGCTGCTGCCGTTACAATTCTTACTTTATTGTTAGGGATATATGGTATTTGTTGTTCCATTTTATGAATATGATAATTTAAGCCTGCAATTTACAATTTTATTTTAAAAAACTATTTGAAGTTGCATGATGTTATTCACAATCGAAGCAAAAAATAGCTATCATAGACCCGATTGCAGCGGCATCCCTCGCTTTTTTGGGAGCGAGGATACAGCGGAAAGCGGGAGAAGCCGTCATTTGAAAACAAAAACGCCTGCTCCTAGTCAATAATTGGCTTTGTTTTTGCAATTGTTGTATTTTTACCAAGGCCAGAAAGCCAATTAATGTAACCGATTCTTTTTATGAAAAAATTTATAGTTTTAGCAGTCGCACTTTCGTTATCGAGTTGTGCCGAAATGCAGCAAGTGATGAGTCAATTTCCGCAAACACAAGGTATAGGCGGCGTGGATATTGCGGGCGGACTAAAAGAAGCATTGAACAACGGAATTTCGAAACAAGTGAGTAAATTAACAGCAACAGATGGGTTTTATCGCAACGAGGCTGTGAAGATTTTACTTCCTATTGAATTGAGAAAAGTAGATGCGGGCTTGCGCAAAATTGGATTAAGTTCCTTGGCTGACGAGGGTTTAAAAGTTTTGAATCGTGCTGCAGAAGATGCCGTGAAAGAAGCCACTCCAATTTTTGTTGATGCGGTGCGCAATATGAGTTTTGCTGATGCGAAAAGTATTTTATTGGGTAACCAAAGCGCAGCAACTACTTACTTGCAAAATACTACGAGTACAGCTTTGTACGGAAAATTCAATCCGGTTATTAAAAATTCATTTACTAAAGTTGGTGCAGATAAAGTTTGGGCTAATATTATTACCAAATACAACAGCATCCCGCTTGTGAATAAAGTGAATCCTGATTTGACAGACTATGTGACTAATCAAGCTTTGAACGGCGTATTTAAATTGGTGGCCGTTGAGGAGCAAAACATTAGAACCAACTTAAACGCAAGAACTTCTGTTTTGTTGCAGCGTGTTTTTGCCATGCAAGACAAAAAATAACTTGTCGACTTTTTTAAAACATATTTGGTTGCCTCAGCGATTTTTTAAACGAATTGATTGGGTTATTTTTGATAAAATTAACTAAAGTAAAGTACTGAAAACAACTCCTAATGCAAAAAATTACCTTACTCATAAATTGCAAAGACCAAAAAGGCATCATTGCTGCTGTAACCAATTACATTGCTAGCATTGACGGCAATATTGTGTATTTAGACCAACATGTTGACGAGGACGAAGATGTTTTTTTTATGCGCATTGAATGCGAGTTTAAAGATCCAAAAAATGATTTGAAGGCTCTAGAAGCAGATTTTGAGCAGCGATTGGCCTCGCCTTTCGAAATGACTTGGCAATTTTTTACGCAAGAACAAAAACCAAAGATGGCAATTTTTGTATCCAAATACGATCATTGTTTGTATGATATTTTGGGGCGTTACCGAGCTAATGAGTTGCCGCTTGAAATTAGTGTAATCATCAGCAATCATAAGAATCTAGAAACCGTTGCCCAACAATTTGGGATTCCGTTTCACCATGTACCTTTTACAAAAGAAATAAAAGAACAAGGCGAACAGCAACAGCTAGAAATACTCGACAAATACGAAATTGATTTTATTGTTTTGGCGCGCTACATGCAAATAATAACTCCAAACTTGATTGCGCGTTACAAAAACAGAATTATCAATATTCATCATTCGTTTTTGCCTGCTTTTCCTGGTGCCAAGCCGTATCACTCTGCTTTTAAACGTGGTGTAAAAATTATTGGAGCCACCAGTCATTATGTGACCGAGGAGCTAGACGAAGGACCAATTATTGAGCAAGATATTGCACGCGTATCGCATAGTCATTCTATTGAAGATTTTATAACTAAAGGTCGTGATGTAGAGCGAATGGTATTGGCGCGAGCCGTAAAACTTCATGCAGAGCACAAGACGATGGTTTACAATAATAAAACGGTAGTATTCCTTTAAATAAAAAACAAAGCCTTCATTGCCAGATTTTTAATCCTTAAAAAATCTTAACAACCTAGCGAATTAAAATCTTAACGAATGGTTCGCAAAGTAATAACAAAATCTTAACAACGATATCTGTACTTGTTACCGACCTTTGTAGTGTAATAAACTGGTTATTTATTATTTTGGTTTTGGTTAGTTAAAGAATTGCTCGCACAACTTGTGCGGGCATTTTTTTTTAATGGGCTGTTTTAAGGAAAGAAAGCACCACATCATTAAAAATATTGGGTTGCTCTACGTTTACTACGTGACCTGAATTTTGAACCACAAAAAGTTTGGATGACTTGTAATGACTTTCGACCACCTTACGTACTGACGGTAAAAACATATAATCCTCCTCACCCATTACGTAAAGCGTTGGGATATTCAATTCCACTTGTCGGAACCATTTGAGTACAGGATTTATCTCGGCCGTAAGCTTAAACCACTTGATAAATTCTTTTTGATACAATTTTTTTGCCTCATTGATAAAAAGTAGTCGCGATTGTTTGTGACTTTTCTTAGGCATGATCACAAAGGCGAAAAATTGATACAAAACCAAATATGGAAGCACATATTTGAACATATTACCTAATCGCATCAAAACTTGCGAGCGAAAATTCATTTTTAAAATAGCGCCTCCCAAAATCATACTTTGCACGCGCTCCGGATACATTTCGGCTAATTGCCTTATTAAAATAGTACCTAGTGATATACCAACAAAATGTGATTTCTTAATTTGTAAATGATCTAAGACTTCAAGTATGTCATTTGCCAAAGCAGAGAAGGTATACTTTTGTTTAAAAGCCGTTTTTAAAGTTGTTTTAGATTCGCCGTGACCGCGAAGATCTAAAAGTAAAACGTTGTATTGCTTTTTAAAATCTCTAATTTGTTTGAACCAAATAGACGAACTCCCTCCTGCTCCATGGACAAAAGTAACCCATTGGTCAGTTGAAGGATTCTGATATAAGGTGTAACTAATCACGTGTTTTTTTTTGGTAAAAATAGCATAATAAATCGAAATCTCCATCGGCAACCTCAGTTATGCGTTTTTTTGTTGTTGGTAAGCTTCTATTTTTGAGTTTGGAACCCTTAAAATAAAATACTTCCTTCTAAAAAAACTTGAGCTGCTATAATTTTTGGTGCAATTTTATAAAATAATCAAACGCTTTTAGCAGTCGGCTTCCGTACCAAGAAAACATTTCACCGTCTACAAATATCGTTTTGGCATGGTGCGTATGCACTCCAATTTCAAAAGCATGCTGTTCAGAAAAAGGAAAAGGCTCCGATGACAAAAACACGATGGCAGGATCACCTTCGGCACGAATCTTACTGATTTCTACTTCGGGGTAACGACCTCTGTCTTCGTAAATATTTTCAAAATGATTTAACTTTAATAATTCATTTATAAAGTTAGATCCACCGGCTACCATATAAGGATCTTTCCAAATGAAGTAGGCAACTTTTTTGATTGGTTTATCAGCAATGAAATTTTTGAAGTTTGCTAAAGCAAATTTTAACTTATCGTTCCATTTTTGAGCTTCGGTACGGGCATTAAAAAGTTGGCCAAAATCAGTAATCATTTGCAAATTGTCCTCAATAGTACAAATATCTGTAACCCAAACGGTGGCAATTTTCCGCAATTCGGTCACCATCTCTTCGGTATTTTCCTCTTTGTTACAAATAATAATATCGGGTTGCAAAAGTTTGATTTTCTCGAAATGCACTTTTTTTGTACCGCCAACAATTTTTTTGGTCGATTTAAAATGATACGGATGCACACAAAATTTGGTTATCCCTACAATTTTCTCCTCTAAACCCAATTCGTACAGCAATTCTGTTTGCGAAGGCACAAGCGAAATAATACGCTGCGGAGCAGATTCAAAGGAATGGGAAATACCGAGTTGGTCAGTGTATGTTTTCATTAAAAGTCGAGAAATAAAAAAAATTAAAAGTCTAAGTACTGTCTAGTTCGAAAATTTAGCTTCTAAAATCACTTGCATTTCTTGCTGCATTTTCAGTGCTTCTTCTCGTGCTTTTGTAGCAAAATCAAAATCATTAGATGCATAAATAATCGCTCGAGACGAATTTATTAGCAATCCCACTTGATCATTCATACCATGCGTGCATACCTCAGCAAGATTGCCTCCTTGCGCACCTACACCGGGAACCAATAAAAAACTATCAGGAACAATTTTTCGAATTTCTGAAAAATAAGTAGCTTTTGTAGCACCCACCACGTACATTAGATTTTTGCTGTTGGTCCAATTTTTAGAAGTTTCTAAAACTTGTTGGTACAATTCTGCTTCAGGAAGTTTTTCAGATTTAGATTGCAACGTTTGAAAATCGAATGCACCCGTATTTGATGTTAAAGCCAAAAGTATCGTATGCTTGTTTTCAAAAGCCAAGAAAGGCTCAACAGAATCTTTACCCATGTAAGGCGCCACGGTAACACTATCAAAATTTAAATCTTCAAAAAATGCCTTGGCATACATCGAAGAAGTATTTCCAATATCACCACGTTTAGCATCAGCAATGGTAAATAGATCAGGATTATTCTCGTTGATATAATTGATTGTTTTTTGAAGTGAAATCCAACCCTTGATTCCGTATGCTTCGTAAAAAGCAGTATTTGGCTTGTAAGATACTGCCAAATCGTGGGTGGCATCAATAATAGCTTTGTTAAACTCAAAAATAGGATCTTCGAGTGCTAATAAATGTTGCGGAATCTTAGTCAAATCGACATCTAAACCAACGCAAAGAAATGATTTTTTGAGTTGAATTTGTTCAAATAATTGTTGTGTAGTCATGTTGTTGTAGTTGTTCTGCAAAACTACAAACAAAGGAGCAAAATTTGCTAGTGTAGTATGATAAAAAACAAAGAGAGGCAAAAAACATTTTTTGTACAGAATAAAATAATTTTAGGTGTAACCATCAAACAAAATAAATTGCACAGAAAAAATAGTATTAAATTTACTAAAAAAAACATAAAATTAACTTTTGTTCATTCTTTCCTAAAATAAGTAAATCAAATACTTTCCAGAAGGCAATACCTCTAATCATCTCAAAATCATAAACAAAACGCATTGTAAAAGCGTAACTCGTCACAATCCGTGACTTCCTTTCACGGTTAAGGCCGCAAGAAATTTTTTTTGTGACGAACAACATTATTGTTAAAACAAGAGTTTTCATATCTTTACTACATTAAACAACAATTTTCATGAAAGTATATTTAAAATTTGACTATGTACAATTGACAAAAAAAATTGTTCAAGATAGATTAACTGAGTTGGGATATAAATTTAATATTGTCGGATTTGGCGAATTTAATTTTTTAGAAAAAGTACCTACCGCTAAAATGGACGAACTCACTAGCGTTTTTAAAGAGTACGGTATTGACATTGTAGAAAATCAAAAAAGTGTTTTAGTTCAAAAAATAAAAGATGCCATTATCGAGATGGTACACAGCGAAAAACCACTGCAAGTAAAAAGTTCGGTTTACATTGCGGATAAACTAAACTTGAGCTACGCCTATTTATCGAATGTTTTTTCGGAGGTTACCTATACCTCAATCGAAAATTTTATCATCATCCAAAAAATCGAATTAGCCAAACAACTGATGATTAATACTCCGATGAATTTGACTGAAATTTCAATTCAATTGAATTATTCGAGTGTGGCACACCTCAGTACACAATTCAAACACACAACGGGCATGACGCCCTCAGCCTTTCAAAAAATTATTCAAAAACGTAGAGCCTTGAGCGCTAAAAACTCTATTTAAAAAAAACAACGATGAATACAGATTTTATAAATATTTGCCTAGCTGATGATGACGAAGACGACAGATTGTTTTTTACTGACGCCTTTGAGGAACTTAAAATGAAAACCAATGTAATGACATTTAACGACGGTGTGGAGTTGATGGATTACTTGAATGATGGCGATTCTATTTTGCCAAATGTTTTATTTTTAGATTTGAACATGCCCAAAAAAAACGGAGTAGAATGTTTACTTGAAATCAAGCAGAACGAAAAATTAAATGACATCGCCATTGCTATTTACTCTACCTCATCATCTGAAGAGCATATTGAAGAGACTTTTGTTAATGGAGCTAATATCTATATCAAAAAACCAAGCGACTTTGACGATCTTAAAAAAATTCTCTCAGAGGTGGTAACGATCAATTGGCAATACCATACTTCTGGCTTGAATAAAGACAATTTTTTAATGCGTCTATAAAATGAAATACATTCAAATTCATAAATCACCCCTGTTTTTAAAAATAATTTTTATTGTTTCAGTAGCAGTAATTTTTTTTATTGGCGGCATTACTTTTAAGCACATTACTGTTTTAAAAAAATCATCCGACTTTGTAACCAATAGCCATGCGGTGAACACTGAGTTAGAACGTTTAATATCATACCTAAAAGATGCTGAAACTGGGCAACGTGGTTATTTACTCACCAAAGACACTGCGTTTTTAAGACCGTACAACAATTCTAAAGACTTGATTAGGGATTCGTTTAATGAACTATCAAAGCTTACCCAAAACAGTAGAACCCAGCAGGCTAACTTAAAAAAACTTCTTTTTTACATTAACAAAAAGCAAAACTACCTTTCTAAAAACATATACATCACGCAACAAAAAAATTATTCTAAACAACAGTTAAACACGAATTTAGTGACTGGACGAGAAACTATGGACTCTATCCGAAAAAAGATAGATGAAATGATGTTTACACAGAAAATTCTTTTAAATAGTAGGCAGCAAGATTATGATTCAACCATGAGTTACACCCCTTTGTTAATCTACCTCACTTTGATAGTTACATTAGGGTTAATTACGATTGCTTTTATAAAAATGAATCGTGATTTGGTTTTGCTAAAACACACAATCAACGATTTAACTGTAGCAAATGAAGCGAGTAATTTAGCCGAAATTGTAGGCGGATTTGGTAGCTGGCAATATAACATAGACAACAATTCATACATTTTTTCGGATAATGAATACCGTCTCTTAGGCTGTGCTCCCCAATCATTTACTGCAAGTGCTGAGGAATTTTATAAATTTGTGCATCCTGAAGATTTACAATTTGTCATAGAAAGTTCTAAAAGTATCCAAGAAGAAACCAATCTTAAGCCTTTTACTTATCGCGTTATTCGCAAGGATGGTGAGATTAGGTACTTTAGAGCTTCGGGCCGAGTGGTAACGGTAGCTTCTGGAGAACGCACACATATAGGAACTACCAGCGATGTGACGGAGCAAGTTTATGCTCAAAATTTCATAGAAGACCGAAATAGGGAACTAGAAAACAACAACAAAGAACTTACTGCTTTTAATTACATTGCTAGTCATGATTTACAAGAACCTTTGCGAAAAATTGAAACCTTTTTGTCTCGATTAATCAGCAAGGATTATGAGAACATGTCTAAATCTGGGCAACAATATGTCAATAGCATTCAAGCATCAGCTAAACGAATGCGTATGCTCATTGAAGATTTACTACAGTTTTCTCGAACCAATAAAGCTGAAAAGGTTTTTGAACAAGCTGATTTAAATGAACTTTTAGATCATGTCAAGCAAGAACTTGTTCAGGTGATTGATGATAAAAAAGGAACTATTGAAAGCGAGAACTTACCGAGTTTGAATGTCATTCCATTTCAAATTCAGCAGTTATTCACTAATTTGATCAACAACTCACTAAAATACAGCAAAGCAGATACTCCTCCTATCATTACGATAAAATCAAAACTCGTAAATGCTGCAGATGAAGAGCTTTTGCCACAAAATTCGGTACTGCAATATCATAAAATATCCTTTACAGATAATGGTATTGGTTTTGAACAAGAATACGCCAAAAAAATATTCATTTTATTCAACCGCTTGCATAATAAAAACGAGTATGATGGCACCGGTATTGGTTTGGCTATTTGTAAAAAAATTGCTGACAACCACAAAGGGTATTTGTTTGCCAAAGGTGAATTAGGCATTGGCTCAACATTTACCTTATTTTTACCGGCGATGTAAATCCAAAACTTAAAAACACGCTTATAACAGCAGTTAGACCTAATAGTTTAGCTGCTGTTTTTTTATAAGTCTACTTCAAAAACGATAAAAGCAAACTTCATGATTATTTTCAAAGTTCTTACAGCTTATAAATCAGCTATGAATCAAGAAGCGCTATAAAAAAATTATAAACCACTACATTTCAAATAGTTAAATTAAAATCATTAAAAATAAAGGAACTTCAAAAACCATCACCAAATTACTTTTATATCAATTATAGGTAGGACAGCCTTAAATTCTATAACAATTCAATAAATTGATGTAACACGCAATTTGTAAAGTGATCGCATCTTTGTAAAAAGAAATTAACACATCAAAATACAAACGATATGAAAAACTTAAAAAACATTTTAGCAGGAGTTTTGGTTCTAGCAGGAGTATCGCAAATACAAGCACAAGAGAACAGTCCATCTTTGGGTATTAAAGGAGGCTACAACATGTCAAACCTTTATACTGAAGATGTAGATGATCAAAACGTATTGAGCGGATTTAATGTTGGTCTTTTTGCAACCTTACCTTTATCATCAAGTGTAGCGCTTCAACCCGAGTTGATTTATAGCACTAAAGGAGCTGAGCTTCAATACGACAACCTTTTTGCACAAGGAACAGCTAAGTTTCGATTGAACTACATAGAAGTACCCGTATTAATCAAAGCCAACTTGACAAAAAATTTCAATATTCATTTTGGACCATACGCCGCTTTCTTAGTTGATTCTAAAATAACAAATCAAGGTCAAGACGGAAACATCAATTTTGAACAAGAAATTGATAAAGAAGATTTAAACACTGTTGACTATGGCGTTGCAGCTGGTGTTGGATTTGATTTTGATTCATTCGGTATTGGAGCCCGATACAATTACGGATTAAGCACCGTAGGTAAAGAGCGCACTTTTGCAGGAAGTACTTACACTTTCCCAGATTCTAAAAACAGCGTATTGAGTATTTACGCAGCCATCAAATTTTAATCACAATTAACCTAAAAACATTCAGTCATGCAGAACTTATTATACGTTGCAGCAGTAGTATTAGTAATCTTATGGGCATTAGGATTCTTCGTTTACAGCGCAGGAGGAATTATACACATTCTATTAGTAATTGCATTAATCGCAATTTTATTACGAGTAATTAAAGGATAACAATCATAAAAACTATACATCATGAAAAATAGCAATTTAGCAGTAGGAATATTCGGCGGTTTAGCCGTAGGAACAGTATTAGGAATTTTATTTGCTCCAGCAAAAGGAAGCGAAACACGTAAAAAAATCGTTGACAAAAGCACCGATTTAAAAGACAAAGTTGTTGAAACAACTGGAAAATTATCAGATAAAATTTCACAAACTGTGCAAGATTTTAAAAGAGAATCACAAGAACTTTTAGGTCATACCACAGAGATCATCAAAGATGAAGTGCAAAATTTTGATCATTTAGCAGCTATTAACAAGCAAAAATAAATGATCATTTCAGTACAATTCACACTATCAAAAGTAGTGTGAATTTTGCTGTTTAAGCCAATATCACAATTGCTTTTTTAATGATTGTCCTTTTCAAATACAAACAAATACTATTGAAAAAAAATACTATTTGAGCTAAATAGCAACTAATAAAAAATCAACCAAAACCATCAAAACATTGCCAATCATCATCACTTGACAATGCCACTCAACAGCATAAAAATACAGATCTGTACAAGGAATACAGATACAACATAAGAAATACAAAATGAAAAATGCAGCAAAACTTATAATACTACTTTCCCTCTGCTTCACTATCTTTTCGTGTAAAAGTGAAGCCGAAAAAAAAGTAGAAAAAACCACAACCGAATACGTTCGGTTTGTAGATTCTGTCACTACAATTAATACGCCCACTTTGAAGAACAATTGGTCAAAAATTGAAAAATTATTTGAAACCAAAACAGTAGAACTCAATCTCAAAATTGACAAACTAGAGAACAGCAGTACACAAGGCATTAAAATGGATTCGGCAACCAAAAAATTCGAAGCTCTTAAAAGCAAAATTTTTGGCGCTTCGAAAGAACTTGACGCCCCCAACAGCATTGAATAAACATAAGGTAATTATTAGTTCAAAAAAAATACCATGACCTCAAGATCATGGTATTTTTTGTTTCCGAAGTAAACAGAAGATTAAAAAACCTCGCTTGCCTCTTTTAATTTTTCCATATTGTTTACCAATTGCAACTCGTCAACAATTTTTTGAATATCACCATTCATGATATTACCCAAATCATAAAGTGTTAAGCCCACACGGTGATCAGTAACACGTCCTTGCGCATAGTTATACGTTCTAATTTTAGCCGAACGGTCACCCGAACTTACCTGCGAAGTACGTTTAGACGCATCTTCTGCTTGCTTTTTAGCCAATTCCTGCTCGTACAAACGAGAACGCAATACACCAAAAGCTTTGTCTTTATTTTTGTGTTGTGATTTTTGATCCTGACACTGAGCAACCAAACCTGTAGGAATGTGCGTCAAACGTACAGCCGATTTAGTTGTGTTTACCGATTGTCCTCCAGGTCCTGACGAACAAAAGAAATCCACACGAACATCGTTCATATCAATATGTACATCAAATTCCTCTGCTTCTGGTAAAACCATAACTGTTGCTGCTGATGTGTGCACACGACCTTGCGTTTCCGTTTGTGGTACACGTTGTACACGGTGTACACCCGCTTCAAACTTCAAAGTACCGTAAACATCCTCACCAGTAACCTCAAAAATCACCTCTTTAAATCCACCTGAAGTTCCTTCGTTCATATCCACAACAGAGGTTCTCCAACCTTGATTTTCGCAATATTTAGTGTACATACGGAACAAATCACCTGCAAAAATACTGGCTTCGTCACCACCTGTACCGGCACGAATTTCCACCATCACGTTCTTAGCATCTTCTGGATCTTTTGGGATCAACATGAATTTGATTTCTTCTTCAAGTACTGGCAAACGTTCTTTGGCTTCTTCTAGTTGCATTTTGGCCATCTCGGTCATATCTGCATCACTATTATCCGCTATAATTTCGTTGGCTTCGTCAATATTAGCCATTAACAAAACGTATTCATCGCGTTTTTCGGCCAACGCCTTTAAACTTTTATACTCTTGATTCAATTGCACATAACGCTTTTGATCCGAGATTACATCCGGTTGAATAATCAAATCCGAAATCTCATCAAAACGCTGTTTTACTATTTGCAGTCTATCTAACATTTTCTTAGTCCTTTATTTAGGGTGCAAAATTACGAAAAAAGTATTCAGTTTGCAAGGCTCGTTTTTGGCGTATTCGCAATCTATGCAAATCTTTATCAGCACAAAGGCACAAGTACTACCAACAGCCCTACGACAGCAATTTTCAACAATAAAACAGTACATATTTAAAGTTTTTTTTAGGAGCTGTTTAGCTCCGCTGAATCTTCGATGTCCTGCTATGCGTTACAAATGAAATTCACTGAATACCTATAAAAATAAGAGTATAATGAAGTAATCTTTTTTTCGGCAAAAAGCCTTAGAAAAGGATTTTCACTGCTATCAGGGCTAGGAATTTTGTTTTAAAAAAAGATGTTTCCGGTTTTTATAAAATTCAAAACAAAAGAAATTACTTGTGAATAAGTATGTTTTTATCAGCTTTTTCGGAAATAAATGATATATTTGAATTAACTATAAAACTGATACCAACTGTGATTTATCAACGTGAAATGGTAGATTGGAGCAATAAAGTAGGATATATAAACAAGTTATGCGTCAGTTTAGAGCGACAGAAACCTAAACGAAAAAATGAAAATGTAATGAGAAAAATAATTCCTGCAATAATAGTAATTTCAATTTTCTGTTTTATGGTTTATAACTCCAAAACGGAATATTACGAAAAAAGCAAAGAATTTAGCAGAAGTACTTTTAGTGGAGAAATTCTAAAAATAACAAAAGGACGAGGAAACAAAATATATTATGAAAATGATAAATATTTTTATGATAGTGATTGTGAAGGATTAGAGATAAAAGTTGGTGATGTAGTTCGAAAAAGTATCGGCGAAATAATAGTAACGAGGAAAAACTCAAATGGAGAATATGTTGAAATTGGAAAAGAAATAATTAAAGAGCCGAATAAAAGTTATTTCAATTATTTTTTTGGAATTTAATCTAAACAAAATGATAAAATCTATTCTTATAATTTTATCAATACAGTATAGATTATAAAATAGAATTGGAATATTCGAACATCATTGAAAGAGCAAAACTTGGAGAATTGGAACTACTTTGCAACTAAATAAAAAACCGAACGCATAACAGCCACTACAACGGATTTGGGCATTTGGCTTAATGGAAAGTTGGTTTTGTATTTGGGATGATTTGGCAAATCCGAAGAATGGGCTTAATTTAGTCCCAAACCCGCTGTAGTGCCAAGACGTTAGCCCTCAGTTTAAAGCAGAGTGTACTAGAAAAACTAAATATTAAGAATTTACTAAAAATGACAAATACCAAAAAAAATCAATTTCTTATTCTAAAACAATTCATTTTTTCAATATTCATATTTATGTTGACGTTTCAATCTTGTAAAAATGCCGAAAATGAAACAAAACTGAGCGATGAAACAATTTCAGAATTGCGAGAAATTGTTGGTTCTAAAAATATTTCATTCACAAAAAAAGAAAAGGTATATATTTTAACTGTCAATAATACATCCAATAAAACAGAAATTGGAAAAGAAATGTCAGCAAGTGTCGCTTCAACTATTCTGTACAATGAAGTTGTAAAAAATAATCCTCAGATATTTACCGAAACAAGATTTACGATTAATTACCCAGAATCAAACAAAAAGTTCGTATTCAAATTAGAAGAGGTAAGTGATGCACTTAAAGCCGAAGAAGTAATTGACAGCACAATATCAGATTTCAAAAGTAAAAAAATAAAACTTGAAGATTTTCATTGCCCGAATAGCCTCTCTAATAAAAATCTAGAAAATTGGTCGAAAATTGACAATTATCTTTTCGGAGGATTTCAACTATTAAATGAATCATATTGTTCTGTAAATAGAAACGTAATTCTTTGGAGAGTTTTCATAAGTCCTCAAAATAAACAGCTATGGTTCTTCATAGATAAACGAGACTATAAATTATTGAATATCATAGAAAAATAGTTAACAAAAATACAAATGCCAGCCACTAACAGCTACTACAACGGATTTGGGGAAGTTGGTTTTGTATTTGTGAAGATTTGGCAAATCCGAAAAATGGGCTTAATTTAGTCCAAACCCGCTGTAGTAGCGGCACGTTGGCAGATAGCTTGGAAAATCGTAGTAAAAACAACTAAATTTAAAAAAATGTTTGAATTAATTTGGGGAATATTAAATGGATTTTTATTGATTTACTTCTTAATAATTTGTTTTAAATCAGTTAGAATCGTAAAAGAAAAATTAGGCGTTTTTGCGTCTTTAATTTTTGTTGTCGGTTTATTGTCTTTTATTACAAAACCTGACAAAAAAAATTTAGCAGATAAAAATATTGATGTTTTAAATCAAACGAATCCTAAAAAGGCATTTAATGGAAATTCATTTTTTCGAGAAATAATATTGGAAGATAATTTAACCTCAGAAATTGGATTATCAGTACTTGTTGGAGAAAATGAACCTAATTTAATCATACTAAATGCAAATTGTTACAGATCGGGATTTATTAGCGGAACAAATTGGAATGTAGAAAATATTAAAATAGACAACGAAAAAAACAAAAAATATTGTACCTATTTGATTACGGGAATTATGGAGTGGAAAATACTCGGAATAACAATTTATTCTGAACACAAAAGCTTTAACGGAAATGCATTATTGAAAGAATAAAACCTTCCGCTAAAACCCCGCTAAGCGAAGTCTTCTGACTTCAACTTAATTATTTACTATTTTGTTAGAAATAAAACTATCTTCAAAAATAATAAAGCAGCTCGTTATTGAGCTGCTTTTGTGCTTTATCAAAGCTGCAATTCGTCTTCTGGAATAACAAGAGCCTATTTAGCCCCGATAGTAGTGAAAATCCTTTGCTGCCGTCCCGAATCTTTCGGGAGGCAGTAAAGATTGTAACGGATAGCGGGAATGAGTGGGTTATGAAAACAGCACGTCTGCTACCTAAAAAAAAAAACTAAAATCAAGGACAGCTTATGAATTTTCGGCCAAGTAGAAGTCTCTTAACACGGTTTCCCGAAGTGTACTTTAAACAAGTGAATTAAATTTGTAACAATAAGTTTTTATCAGCTTTTTCGTGAAAATTTTGTATTTTTGAAAGAAGCACAAAATCTATACAAACTACGGTTTATCAAAGCGAAAATAAGGAGATTGGAGCAGGAAAGTAGCAGATCTTAAAAAGTTATGCAACACCATATCAGAACTTACCCAGAAAATATAATTATGAAAAAGAAATTAATATCTCTGTTGTTTTTACTGTTTACTAATTTATGCTTTTCTCAAACAGATAGGTTTTATAAAATCATATTTGAAAACGAAAAAAATTTTGAAATAATCAAAATTTTAAACGGAAGAATTCCTAAAAAATTCATAATCGTCGATACAACAGTTACTTTTTTTCCTAAGAGCTTTTGGCTAGACAATATAGATTTGAAAGACGAAAAAGTTATCAAAGAAATTGAAAATGACGAACATCACCCATTCAACAATGTTTACATATTTTCTCAAAATAAATACAATGTTTTGTTTACCGATGATGAAAAAGAATATTTAAGCAAAGCTTGTAAAAAAGTACAGTCTAAAAAAATTAGAATAACAGAAAAGAAATATTTTACGGTAAGTTCTACTAATAGAATAAAAGGATTTTATTTTTTAGTTAGTGAACCCGTTTATTCTTCAAATAACAAATTTGCCTTTGTAGAAATAGATATTAAACAGAAAGGCACTTTTTTAGGAGAAAAAACAGATGATTATTATGGCGTTTTAAAAATTATCTTTGAAAAGGATGACAATGGAGTTTGGAAACAAATTGGCAATTATGAACATCTGGTGTTATAGTGTAACATAATAGCTACTTTAACCGATTTGACCATTTGTCTTGATGGGAAAATGGTTTTATATTTGCAAGACTTGCTGTGCCTGTTTGCTATTGCTAGAATGGCAATTACGGATAAATGCGTAATTTAGTTCTAAACTGCGGGTAGCGAAAGGACGTTAGTCTTTCGTATCGCGAAAAGCAAAAAAAATAGCTTTAAAAATCTAAATTATATTGCAATGAAACTTGAACCAATGGGACCGATTCGTGTTTTTCCGCACGAAGAATTTAAGGAAATTATAATTGAAGATAAACTAAAATTGCGTTATGCAGTTTCAAATAAAGGAAGATTAATCAGCTTTGTAAACGATATGAAGTTTGGCAGAGAATTGAAAGGCGGCACTGCTGATGGTTACAGAACTTTCAAGTATAAAATCATGAAAGACGGAAAAATAAAAAACAAGCATTTGTTTTTGTCAAAACTTATTGCCGAATATTTTATACCTAAAACTTCTGAAGAACAAACCTATGTTTTGCATTTAGATCGAAAACGTGATAATGATGATTTCCGAAATTTGAAATGGGCAACAAGAGAAGAAATGCTCGAGTTTAGTCAAAAAAGTCCGTTTGTAATTCAAGCAAGGAAAAATTTATTAGAACATAATTTAAAATCTAACGGAAGAAAATTGACAGTCACCAAAGTGATGCTGATTAAAAAACTGTTAGCAAAACCGGAACAAAAAACCAGATTAAAAATGATTGCAAAACAATTTGGCGTAAGCGAAATGCAAATCAGAAGGATCAAAAGTGGCGAAAATTGGGGCCATATAAAAATTTAAAAACGGGATAAAAATACACGCAGAAAGTCAACTTTCAATAGTTTAGAATTAGGCTTACTTTATAGACTGTTTTGTACTTGGAGAAACAGTAATACCCCAAGATAAGCGCTTTACTTTGGCCAAACTAGCAAGAGCTAGACAAACGTTCAGCAAGGGCTCAAACGAAAACACAACAAAAATAACAGACAGAGAAAGTGAAAATTAAGCAACTTACATATGTATTAATCGGGTTTCTCCTCTTGAGTTTTGGTGCATTGTGGACTTTTAAAAAGTTCAATTTTAACAGTGACTTTTCGGTTGGGCAAAAAATTGACAGCTTGCATGGCGTTTATGTTTATTACAACGGTGGTGTTGACAATGTTACAGCCCGAAACACAACAGCTGACGGATACAACTTGGGTTTAAAATATCAGTGTGTTGAATTTGTAAAACGGTATTATCACGAACATTTAAAACATAAAATGCCTGACAGTTACGGGCATGCCAAAGATTTTTTTGACCATGAATTAAAGGACGGACAAAGAAGCAAAAAAAGAGACTTAACTCAATACAACAATCCGAGTAACATAGAGCCAAAAATTGGCGACCTTTTAATTTTTGACGGAACAACATTCAATAAATACGGACACGTTGCCATTATATCGAATGTTACAGCAAACAAAATTGAAATCATTCAACAAAATCCGGGACCATTTAGCAAATCAAGAGAAGTTTTTTTACTTGAAAACAAAGCCGGAAAATGGGAAATTAAAAATAACAGAATTTTAGGATGGTTAAGGAAAAACTAACCTGCAGCTGAATTTTCCCGCCTTCGCCCTACTGTCATGCCAATAGTTACTGCTATCACTGACTACAATTTCTTTGTAGCAAGGATTTACCTCTACCCTTTTTCTCGGATAATTAATTTAAAATATTTTGGTTTACAACTATCCGTTTGGTTCTTGTCTAAAAGGAACTAATTTGCTCGCAGTAGATTTTTCATCAGCTTTTTCGGAAATAAATTATATATTTGAATTAACTCTAAAATCAACACATACTGCCTTTTATCAACTTGAAATGGGTAGGTTGGTGTAGTAAA
>CAZMHK010000054.1:0-18377 GCA_964566045.1 uncultured Flavobacterium sp. | reverse complement strand
CTCCAAAGCGGATAGTATCAAGATGAAAGTATAAAAAAACACGTCATGAGACACGGAAAAAAATTCAATCACTTAAGCAGACAGACTGCACATAGAAAATCTATGTTAGCAAATATGGCTTGTTCTCTAATCGAGCACAAACGTATTAATACTACTGTTGCTAAGGCAAAAGCGCTTAAACAATTTGTTGAGCCTTTAATTACAAAGTCAAAATCTGATACTACTCACAACCGTCGTATTGTTTTTGCTTACTTACGTAGCAAGTATGCTGTAACTGATTTGTTCAGAGATGTAGCTGCTAAAGTAGGAGACCGTCCAGGTGGATACACTCGTATCATTAAAGTTGGAAATCGTTTAGGAGATAATGCTGATATGGCAATGATCGAACTAGTTGATTTCAATGAACTTTACAATGGTGGTAAAAAAGAAGTTAAAAAAGCTAAAAGCCGTCGTGGTGGTAAAGCTAAAAAAGCGGAGGAGACTACAGAAGCTCCAGCTGCTGAGACTGAAACAACTACTGATTCTGCTGAGTAATTATGAGAATAATTGTTCAATAAAAATCAAGGATAAGCTACTCGTAGTTTATCCTTTTTTTTTACTGTTTTATGAACAAAGGTTTATCCTTTTACAATCAAAGGTTTATTAGTTAGGCTCTAATATTTATTGAGAGTCGTGCTAAAATTTATCATATTAAAATTCATAAACTACTAATGAAATACACAACACAACAAAAAGCTATACTTTTATTAAGTGACGGAACTATTTTCCATGGAAAATCTATTGGGATTTCAGGGAAAACATTTGGAGAGGTTTGTTTTAATACAGGAATGACGGGTTATCAAGAAATTTTTACTGATCCTTCTTATTTTGGTCAAATAATGGTGGCTACAAATGCGCATATCGGTAATTACGGTGTTAATGAAGCAGAGGTTGAATCTGATGGAATCAAAATTGCTGGGCTGGTATGTAAAAATTTCAGTTTTAATTACTCAAGAGCAGATGCTGAAGGTAGTTTAGAGGACTATTTTATCAAGCATAATTTGATCTCTATTTCTGATGTGGATACTAGAGCGCTTGTGAGTTACATCCGAGACAATGGTGCTATGAATGCCGTTATATGTACCGACGGAACCTCAGTAGAAGAGTTGAAAGCTGAATTAGCAGCTGTTCGTGACATGAAAGGATTAGAGTTGGCATCGAAGGTATCAACTGAAGAACCTTATTTTTATGGAGATGAAAATGCTACGTATAAAGTTTCAGCTTTAGATTTAGGAATCAAAACCAACATATTGCGCAACTTAGCGAAAAGAGATTGTTACATTAAAGTTTTTCCTTTTGATTCCTCTTATGAAGAATTAGCAGCTTTTGAGCCAAACGGGTATTTCTTATCTAATGGTCCTGGTGATCCAGAGCCTTTGGATGGTGCCATTGCTGTGGCAAAAGCGATCATCGCTGATAACAAACCATTGTTCGGTATTTGTTTGGGTCATCAAATTATAGGTTTAGCCAATGGGGTTTCAACTTATAAGATGTTCAATGGTCATCGTGGTATCAATCATCCGGTACAAAATTTAATCACTGGAAAAGGTGAAATTACTTCACAAAATCATGGTTTTGCTGTTAGTAAGGAGGAATTGGTTGCAAATGACGCTCTCGAAATTACACATTTACACTTAAATGATGGTACCGTTGCTGGAATGCGTATGAAAGATAAAAACTGTTTTTCAGTTCAATACCATCCTGAAGCGAGTCCGGGGCCGCATGATTCATCGTATCTTTTTGATCAATTTATTCAAAACATGCAATAAAAATCGTGTGTATGATTTATGGAATGGGTCTAACTTTTAGTTAGGCCCTTTTTTATGCTTTCGTGAATTATTTCATTTTCAAAAAAAAATACTTCTTATAAATTAGTAAATGCATTATTTCTCAAATATTTATATCGTTTTCGTTAATAACATTCATTTTTTTCATTCCATGGTTTCGAAAGATAGAATATATTTGTATTTTAAATTTTAAAAATTTTAGTATATGAGTATTATAATCAAAATTCACGCAAGACAAATTTTTGACTCAAGAGGAAATCCAACTATTGAAGTAGATGTAATTACAGATAATGGTGTTTTAGCTAGAGCTGCAG
Source organism: uncultured Flavobacterium sp. (assembly GCA_964566045.1). Classification (GTDB taxonomy): domain Bacteria; phylum Bacteroidota; class Bacteroidia; order Flavobacteriales; family Flavobacteriaceae; genus Flavobacterium. The sequence goes on along the minus strand of CAZMHK010000054.1, from coordinate 16,237 downwards.
TTCCATCTGGAGCTTCCACTGGAGAGCATGAAGCTGTAGAATTACGCGATGGTGGAAAAGCATTTTTAGGAAAAGGAGTTTTGAATGCTGTGAAAAATGTAAATACCGTAATTGCTGAAGAGTTGGTTGGTGTTTCTGTTTTTGAACAAAATCACATTGATCAATTAATGATTGATTTAGATGGTACTCCAAACAAATCTAATTTAGGTGCAAATGCTATTTTAGGAGTTTCATTAGCTGTTGCAAAAGCAGCTGCTAATGAGTTAGGTTTGCCTTTGTATAGATACGTGGGTGGTGTTTCTGCAAACACATTACCTGTTCCAATGATGAATATTATCAATGGAGGTTCGCACTCTGATGCTCCGATTGCTTTTCAAGAATTTATGATTTTCCCTGTAAAGGCAACTTCATTTTCGCAATCTATGCAAATGGGTACTGAGATTTTTCATAGTTTGAAAAAAGTACTTCACGATAGAGGTTTGTCTACAGCAGTAGGTGATGAAGGTGGTTTTGCTCCAAACTTAGCAGGTGGTACTGAAGATGCTTTAGATACTATTAAATTAGCAGTTGAAAAAGCAGGATATTCTTTTGGCGACGAAATTATGATTGCATTAGATTGCGCTGCGGCGGAGTTTTATGTAGATGGAAAATACGATTACTCTAAATTTGAAGGAGAAACTGGAAAAGTTAGAACTTCTGCTGAGCAAGTAGATTATTTGGCTGATTTAGCAACAAAATATCCAATCATTTCTATTGAAGATGGAATGGACGAAAATGACTGGGAAGGTTGGAAATTGTTAACTGATAAAATTGGAGATAAAGTTCAATTAGTTGGTGATGATTTATTTGTTACTAACGTAGCGCGCTTGTCAACTGGAATTGAAAAAGGAATTGCAAATTCAATTTTAATTAAAGTAAATCAAATTGGTACTTTAACAGAGACAATTGCAGCAGTTAATATGGCAAAAAATGCAGGTTATACATCTGTTATGTCACATCGTTCTGGTGAAACAGAGGATAACACAATTGCCGACCTTGCAGTAGCATTGAATTGCGGGCAAATTAAAACAGGTTCCGCTTCTCGTTCTGATCGTATGGCAAAATATAATCAATTATTGCGCATCGAGGAAGAATTAGGAAATACTGCCTATTTTCCTGGTAAAAACGCTTTCAAAATAAAGTAATTCTTACCTATTTCTTTTAAAAAGCCATTCGCTCCTAGTGAATGGCTTTTTTTTATTTTATTTAACAATTTCATTGTGACATTCTCTTTTTATTTAGTGTGTAATTCCCTAAATTTGAGAAATTATTATTTAAATAAGTTTATTTTCAATTATATTATGTCAAAGATAGCAACATTAGAGATTGATGGACAAAAAATTGAGTTACCTGTAATTGTAGGTAGTGAAAATGAAGTAGCCATCGATGTGAACAAATTACGTGATTTAACAGGTGTAATAACACTTGATCCAGGTTATAAAAACTCAGGCTCTTGCAAGAGTGATATTACCTTTTTAGATGGTGAGTTAGGGATACTACGTTACAGAGGATATGCTATTGAAGATTTAGCTGAAAAAGCGGATTTCTTAGAAGTATCTTACTTATTAATTTTTGGAGAACTCCCAACTGCTGATCAGTTAGCGCAATTTGAAAATGATATCCGCAAATACACGCTTGTAAATGAGGAAATGAAAAACATCATTGATGGATTTCCTAAAACGGCTCATCCAATGGGTGTTTTAGCTGCTTTAACGAGTGCATTAACAGCGTTCAACCCTAAATCGGTTAACGTTGAGAACGAAAAAGAAATGTACGAGGCTGTTTGTAAAACAATGGGTAAATTCCTTGTTATTGCTACGTGGACTTACAGAAAAAGTATGGGTTATCCGTTGAATTATTACGATAATACAAAAGGATACGTTGAAAACTTTATGCGTTTGATGTTTGAATTACCAACAGGTCCTTATTCTGCAAATCCTGTAGTAATTGATGCATTAGATAAATTATTTATTTTGCATGGTGACCACGAGCAAAACTGTTCAACATCTACAGTACGTATGGTAGGTTCGTCACACGCAGGTTTGTTTGCTTCTATCTCTGCAGGTGTTTCGGCACTTTGGGGACCATTACACGGAGGAGCTAATCAAGCAGTATTAGAAATGCTTGAAGAAATTCACAAAAACGGTGGCGATGCTGATAAGTACATGGCTAAAGCCAAAGATAAAAACGATCCTTTCCGTTTGATGGGCTTCGGACATAGAGTTTACAAAAACTTCGACCCACGTGCTAAAATCATTAAAAAGGCAGCTAATGAAGTATTAGCAACTCTTGGAGTAGAAGATCCAATTTTAGCAATTGCTAAAAAATTAGAAGAAGCAGCTCTTGAAGATGAGTACTTCAAATCAAGAAACTTATATCCAAACGTTGATTTCTATTCAGGAATTATATACAGAGCTTTAGGTATTCCTACTGACATGTTTACCGTTATGTTTGCAATTGGTCGTTTACCGGGTTGGATCGCACAATGGAAAGAAATGCGTGAAAATAAAGAACCAATTGGGCGTCCTAGACAAGTATATACTGGTCATCCATTGAGAGAATTTGTTGCAACAGATAAAAGATAAAATCAGTTTAAAAAGCTTCACTAATTGGTGAAGCTTTTTTTATATTTGCCAAAAGCTAAAAATACATGTTAAAGTTAAATATCAAAACTGAAACTTCGCGGCTTCGTGCGGTAGTTTTAGGATCTGCAGTGAGTAACGGCCCAACTCCTAAAGCAGCCGAAGCTTATGACCCTAAGTCATTAGAACATATTTTAGCTGGAACCTATCCTATCGAAGCAGATATGATTCAAGAAATGAATGCATTTGATGCAGTTTTAAAGAAATATGAAGTTGAAGTTTATAGGCCAGAATGTATTGAAAACTACAATCAAATTTTTACCAGAGACATCGGATTTGTAATTGACGACGTTTTTGTAAAGTCGAATATTTTACCGGATCGCGAACGCGAATTAAACGCGATAAATTATATCATTGACCCAATGGATCCGCTAAAAGTCGTGCGTCCTCCTGAAGAAGTGCACATCGAGGGTGGTGATGTAATGCTTTGGAATGATTACATTTTTATCGGAACCTATAAAGGAAGTGATTATGCGGATTATATTACTGCTCGCACCAATGGCTTGGGTGTTCAGTATATTAAGGATTTGTTTCCTCATAAAAAAGTGAAAGATTTTGATTTGGTTAAGTCAAAAATAGAGGCTAGAGATAATGCGCTGCATCTGGATTGCTGTTTTCAACCTGTAGGGAAAGACAAAGGGATTATCTACAAAAATGGTTTTAGAGAAGAAGCAGACTATGTTTTTTTGGTTGATCTTTTTGGAAAGGAAAATCTTTTTCACATTACAAGAGACGAAATGTACCACATGAATTCAAATATTTTTTCAATTGATGAAAAAGTGGTCGTTTCTGAACGCAATTTTACACGATTAAATAATTGGCTGCGTTCGCACGATTTTATCGTTGAAGAAATTCCATATGCTGAAATTGCAAAACAAGAAGGATTATTACGTTGTTCAACTTTGCCTTTAATTAGAGAATAAATAATGGTTTTGCCGTTCAATGTTTTAAAAAGTACAATTTGAACGGACGAACTTTAAAATAAGATATATGAAACAAACTACCAATTCAATAGTAATGATTCGTCCGGTGGCATTCCGAATGAACGAACAAACAGCTGTTAATAATTATTATCAAAAAGTAATCGATGGCTTGTTGCCAGCGACAGTTAATGCAAAAGCGCAACAAGAGTTTGATGCTTTTGTAGAAAAGTTACAAGCCGTAGGAATTGACGTTACTGTGGTCGAAGATACACTTAGCCCAGATACGCCAGATAGTATTTTTCCTAACAATTGGATTTCTTTTCATGAAAATGGTGATGTAGTAATGTATCCCATGTTTGCAGAAAATCGTCGTTTAGAACGCCGCGAAGATTTATTTGATGTGCTAGAAGATAAAGGATTCGTAATTCAAGACGTCATGGATTACACATCCGCAGAAGAAGATGGTTTTTTCCTAGAAGGAACCGGAAGCATTGTATTAGATCGAGCCAATGGAAAAGCGTATTGTGCACTTTCTCCAAGAGCTGATGAGGAATTGTTTATTGAGTTTTGCGAGGATTATGATTTTGCTCCAGTTATTTTTGAAGCCTATCAAACAGTTGATGGAGAGCGAAAATTGATCTATCATACTAATGTTATGATGTGTATTGGCGATACTTTTGCAGTAATTTGTGCTGATTGTATTGATGATAAGAAAGAGCGCAAAATGGTTTTAGACAATCTAAAAGAAAGTGGCAAAGATGTTATTTTGATTACAGAAGATCAAATGAATAATTTTGCAGGAAACATGTTAGAGCTGCGTGGTACCGATGATAAACGTTTTGTCATCATGAGTGCTGCTGCGCACCAAGCCTTAAATGCAAAACAAATTGCTCAATTAGAAAAACATGCAGAAATTTTGAGTTCTAGTTTAGATACGATCGAAGCCTGTGGTGGTGGAAGTGCCCGATGCATGATGGCAGAGGTCTTTTTGCCAAAAGTGTAAACAAATAAATATCAAACAAATAAAGTAAGGGATTGGCTGTTCAAAAAGCGAATCCCTTTTTTATTACACTAAATTGCTTTTGATAATATTAATAATCGCACTAACGATATATTGAATTCCGATAGCGATTACAATAAAGCCAATAATTCTTGAGATGGCCACAATACCTGATGCTCCAAGAAAATTTGCTAAGTAATGCGCGCTTCTAAGAATTATAAAAATGACCACTGCAATCGCTAAAATTGCAAAGCAAGAGATGATAATTTCAAGGGTTGAATTGTGTTCTTGATAAAATGCAATTAGTAAGGAGATAGACCCAGGACCAGCAAGCATTGGAATGGCAAGCGGAGTCAAAGCAATATCATTTCGTTTTTGGGCTTCATTTTCTACTTTTTTGTTGATCCCTCGTTTTTTGGTGAATTTGCCCGATAGCAACGAAAAGCCGGAACTTACAATTATAATTCCACCCGCAATTCGAAGTGCGTCAATGCTGATTCCAAAAAATAGTAAAACGTATTGACCAATAAAAAAGGAGACCATCAAAATGATAAAAACATTAATAGCTGTCCAAAGCGAAATTCTGGAGCGTTCTTTTTTGGTATCGTTTTGCGTGAGACCAACAAAAATTGGTACCGTTCCAATAGGGTTCAATACTGAAAAGAGGGCAACAAATAAGTAGATAAATAGATCCATAATTTTAGTTTTATAAAGTAAAAGTACTGTTTTTTTGTTTTTTAGTGTTAATGGAATGTTTTTAATTGCGGGGCAAACTTAAATTTAAAAGCAGACTGTCTACAGCCGCTTTTTGTGTACTTTTGTGGCTTATACCATTTGAAAATGACAAAAAATAAAAAAACTTTAGTTCTAGGAGCGAGTACAAAGCCAGATCGTTATGCTTTTAAAGCAGTTACATTGTTAACAGATAAAGGACATTCAGTATTAGCGGTAGGGCAAAATGCAGGCGAAGTAGCAGGAATAAAAATTCAAACTAAGGCAATTCCTTTAAAAAATATTGATACGGTAAGTTTATATTTAAATCCCGCTCGTCAAAGAGACTATTACAATTACATAGTCGAGGCTAAACCCAAACGTGTTATTTTTAATCCAGGAACTGAAAATCCGGAGTTTTATCAACTGCTACAATTAAACGGAATCAAGGTTGAAGTGGCTTGCACATTAGTCTTGTTAACAACAAATCAATATTAGTTTAGATTGTAGTTTTTGTCTTTGCCGTAGTTTTTCTGTTTTATAACACAATGTTTTAAATAGACATTAAGGCTGTAATTCGGTTATAAAAAACAAATAGCTAACTTTGACGGTATGGAATTCTCTTCAAAATTATTAGAAAAAGCAGTTAACGAAATTTCACAATTACCTGGAATTGGTAAACGAACAGCGTTGCGTTTGGCTTTGCATTTGCTAAAGCAGCCCAAAGATCAAACGGTGTTTTTATCACAAGCTTTATTGGCGATGCGTCAAGAGATACAGTATTGCTCGAGTTGTTATAACATTTCTGATTTATCACTTTGCGAAATTTGTTCAAATGCCAACAGAAATCATCAGGTTATTTGTGTCGTGGAGGATATCCGTGATGTTATGGCTATTGAAAATACCGGACAATTTAGAGGTATTTATCATGTTTTGGGAGGTAAAATATCTCCAATTGATGGAGTAGGACCGAGTCAATTGAATATTTCTTCTCTGGTGGCAAAGGTAAAAGAGGGCTCCGTAAACGAGATTATTTTTGCCTTGAGCTCCACTATGGAAGGAGATACAACGAATTTTTTTATATACAAACAAATTGCTGATTGTGAAATTGTCGTGTCGACCATTGCAAGAGGAATTGCTGTAGGTGATGAGTTAGAATACGCTGATGAAGTTACTTTAGGTCGCAGTATTTTGCACCGCGTTCCCTTTGAAAAATCTCTTAAAAATAACTAGATATTGAAATGTAGTGGTAAGTTTTTGTTATCCTATCGGATAAGCTATATTTGTCAAATAAAAAATAACCTATGAGAAAAGGGGCGCTCTATTTATTGTTTGTTATGAGTCTGGTACTAACATCTTGTATTCCTACTCATGATTTAATTTACTTGCAGCAAAAGGATAACGAAACAGCAGTTTCGCAAATCACTGCAGTTGAGGCTAAACCTTATCGCTTGCAGGTAAATGACGTGATTCGTATCAATATCAAAACAATTGATCCAAAACTGGCTGCTATTTTTAGTACTTCCGAAAACGGTGCTAGTGCTAGTCAATCAGAGGCGGGCTTGTATTTTGATGGTTTCCCTGTAGATGATCACGGTAATATTAGAATTCCTATTTTAGGTGAGATGAATGTTATTGGTTACACGCTCGAGGAAATTAGGTTACGTATTGAAAAACAATTGCTAGCCGAATATTTTAATAAAGAGGCCAACTTATTTGTGACTGTGAAACTTGCCGGGCTTCGCTATACTATTAATGGAGAAATTGGTGGGCCTGGTACAAAAGTAGTTTATCAAGAACAACTTTCTATTTTGGAGGCAATTGCAAATTCTGGTGACATCACGCTTACGGGCGATAGAAAAGCGGTAACTGTTATTCGTAAAACCCCAACAGGAGTTCAAATGGCAGATTTGGATTTAACAGACATTAAGGTCATGAACTCTCCTTATTTTTATATTCAGCCTAATGATTACATTTATATAAAGCCTTTGAAACAAAAAACTTGGGGCACCGGAAAAACTGGTGTGGAGTCTTTTAGTACTATCGTGACGATTCTTACCTTGGCAACGACTACTTTTTTACTATTAACACGATAAAGAGCTCGCAATTATGTTGGATGTAAAAGATTTTGCGCTTTTTGAAAATCAAGTTGGTTTTGATTTTAAAGGGTTTTTGATAAAAATTGTGGGTTACTGGAAATGGTTTATCCTTAGCTTGCTTGTTTGTTTTACAGTTGCCTATCAAATCAATATCCGAAAAGAAAAGATTTATGGTATGGAAACCATGATCTCTGTCAAAGAAGAAAGTAATCCGCTTTTTACTTCTAATACAAGTTTGATTTTTAATTGGGGAGGCACTTCTGACCAAGTTCAAACTATAGCAACAACATTGCAGTCGCGATCTCATAATGAGTTAGTTGTTGATCAATTACAATATTATATTAGTTACTTGTCCCAAGGCGAGTACAATATGGTTGATGCGTATGGTGCAGTTCCTTTTTACGTTGCAATTGATAAAAGCAAAGGGCAATTAGCGGGACCACTTATCTCCATTAAATTTGTCTCAGAAAATGTTTATGATTTGAAAGTAGTTTTTGAGTCAGATTCGGCTTCCATGATTACTTATGCAACCAATACTTACAGTAATACTGCCGTGCAAGCAGGAACTTTTGTGAAACGATATAAGGTGGGACAAAGAGTTAATTTGCCTTTTTTGAATTGGACTTTGGAAATAAAGGACAATCCTGGTTGGTATAAAGGCAATGAGTACTTTGCACGATTCAATGATTTTGACGGAACGGTTTCGGCATACAAAGGAATAAATGTACAGCCTAATGAAAAGACGGGTTCGATCATTACACTAAGTATGCAAGGAACTAATAAGGCACGCATGGTGGACTATCTGAATGCAACGGTGAAAATGTTGATCAAAAGACAGCTTGATGATAAAAATCGTTTCGCCACCAATACAATTGCTTTTATTGATAGTACTTTAATTGCGATGGAAGCACAGTTGAAAGAAACTGGAAATGAGTTGAAGTCATTCCGTAAAGGAAAAAAAATATTTGACATTGAAGATGGAGGTGCCAAGTTTTCTGAACGAATAGCCGATTATGACTTAAAAAAAGACGAGGTAAATCGTAAGTTAACCTATTACAATTCCTTAAAGGCCTATTTAAAGAACAGTGTTAATTACGCTAAACTACCAGCTCCTTCGGTGGCAGGTATTGAAGATCCAAACATTATTGCGAATGTCTCTAAGCTAATAAGTTTATCCACACAACGCTCGGAGATGGCCTATGCTGTAAAAAGCGAAAAGATTTTTCAGGACTTTGATAATCAAATGGAGGCCATTAAAAATGTTCTTTTAGAAAATATCACAACTGCTAAGGCTGCTTTACAATATGATTTAGCTGCAATAAGTACACAAATTAGCACAACAGAAAGTGCCATTAAAAATTTACCAGAGGAGCAACAAGAGCTAATAAAAATTAAAAGGAAATACGATTTAAGTGATAATATCTACAATACTTTTTTACAAAAAAGAAGCGAAGCAGATATTGTCAAAGCAGCCAATCTATCTGATGTACACTTTATTGATCCGGCTAAGGATATAGGTGGTGGACTTATAGGTCCAAAAACTTCTGCAAACTATGTTTTAGCTTTATTTATAGGGATTTTGATTCCATTGCTTTTTGTTTTGATAGTCTTTTTTATAAACAACTCGGTTCAAAATAGTGAGGATATTCAAAAGCTCACAAAAATACCTTTGATTGGAGTAGTTGGTTTAAATAAGGCTGGATCAAATCTTGCGGTATTTGATAGGCCTAAATCTGCATTGTCTGAGTCTTTTAGGGCCATTCGTTCATCCTTACAATTTTTATACAAACAACAAAATCTTAGTGGGGCTAAGACTTTAATGATTACTTCCTCGGTAAGTGGTGAAGGAAAAACTTTTTGCTCTATCAACATTGCTACGGTTTTTGCCTTGAGCGAAAAAAAGACTGTTGTTATTGGTTTGGATTTAAGGAAACCAAAGTTGGCCGCTGAGTTTGACTTGAAAAACGATGTTGGTGTTGTTAATTACCTTATTAAACAAAAAACAATTGCTGAAATAACCAATAAAACACATATTCCATATCTGGACGTAATTCTATCGGGACCTGTACCTCCTAATCCAAGTGAAATGATCATGAGTCAAGGAATGGGCGAATTAATCGAAGAATTAAAAAAAGAATATGATTATATTATTCTAGACACTCCTCCGGTAGGACTAGTTGCTGATGCATTAGAGCTGGCACAATATAGTGACGTAACTTTGTATATCGTCCGCCAGAATTACACCAAGAAGGAGATGATTTCGTTGCTAAACACGAGAGTGAAACGAGGAGAATTAGCCAACGCAAGTATCATTCTAAATGGTTTAGAAAATAAAGCTAAATACGGTACGCAATACCGTTATGGCTATGGTTACGGTAACTATGATAATGGTTATTATGAGGTTCAAAAAGAACCCACTTTTTACAACAAAGTAGTTCAAAAAATATTTAAAAAAGACCAAAAATAGCAATTGTTTTTATGAGTGAACAAGTACAAGAAACCATTCTAATTACTGGTGGTGCGGGGTTTATCGGGTCAAACCTCTGCGAATATTTTTTAGAAAAAAATTATAAAGTTACATGTTTAGATAATTTTGCAACAGGACATCGTCATAATTTGTTGCAATGTATAGCGCATCCAAATTTTAAATTAATAGAAGGCGACATCCGAAATCTAGAGGATTGTGTAGCGGCGGTTAAAGGAGTTCAGTATGTTTTGCATCAAGCAGCATTGGGTTCTGTACCCCGATCAATAAATGATCCTATTACCTCTAACGAAGTAAACGTAAGCGGTTTTTTGAACATGTTGGTTGCCGCTAGAGATGAAAAAGTAAAGCGATTTGTTTATGCTGCAAGTTCTTCTACTTACGGCGATTCGGAGGCGCTTCCAAAGGTTGAAGAGATTATTGGTAAGCCATTATCACCCTATGCAATCACCAAATATGTTAACGAATTGTATGCTGATATTTTTAGTAAAACCTATGGTTTGTCGTGTATTGGATTGCGTTATTTTAACGTATTCGGACGTAAACAAGACCCTAATGGAGCATACGCTGCTGTTATTCCAAAATTTGTGCAGCAACTAATAAAGCATGAAAGCCCAGTAATTAATGGTGATGGCAACTACTCGAGAGATTTCACTTATATTGACAACGTTATTCAAATGAATGAATTGGCTATGATTACCCAAAATCCGAATGCTATAAACACAGTTTATAATACTGCAGTTGGTGATCGCAACACGCTTAATGATTTAGTCGCTTATTTAAAAAAATACTTAAGTAGTTACGATGCAGCAATAGCCAATGTCGAGGTTCAATATGGGCTAGAACGATTGGGAGATATTCCGCACTCCTTGGCTAGTATAGATAAAGCACAGCATATTTTAGGATATAATCCTAAATTTAATTTAGAAGACGGATTAAAACAGGCTGTTGATTGGTATTGGAATCATTTAAAATAATCAAATAAATTGCTAAAAAGCATTTACAAATAAATCTTAGGATTAAAAAAGACATAAAATTACAAGAATGAAAATTACAAAAATTTGTTGCATCGGGGCAGGATATGTAGGTGGACCTACAATGGCAGTAATTGCTCAAAAATGCCCTCATATTCAAGTAACCGTTGTTGATTTGAATGAAGAGCGAATTGCAGCGTGGAACGATCCTGATACTAAAAATATACCCATTTACGAGCCCGGTTTAGATGCAATAGTTGCTGAAGCAAGAGGTCGTAATTTGTTTTTTTCTACGGCAGTAGAGCAAGCAATTGACGAGGCTCAACTAATTTTTATATCCGTTAATACGCCAACAAAAACCTACGGAAAAGGTAAAGGCATGGCAGCGGATTTAAAATATATTGAACTTTGTGCCAGACAAATTGCTACAGTAGCAAAAGACAATAAAATTGTAGTCGAAAAATCAACACTTCCTGTGCGTACCGCTGAGGCAATCAAAAGTATTTTAGACCATACTGGTAATGGAGTTCAATTTCAAATACTTTCTAATCCTGAGTTTTTAGCTGAAGGTACTGCTGTACAAGATTTATTACAGCCCGATCGTATTTTAATTGGAGGTGACACAACTGTTGAAGGCCAAAAAGCTATCAGTGCTTTGGTCGATATTTATGCAAACTGGGTGCCGAAAGAATTAATTTTAACAACAAATGTTTGGTCTTCAGAGCTGTCAAAGCTCACGGCAAATGCTTTTTTGGCGCAGCGTATCTCTTCTGTAAATGCCATGTCTGAACTCTGTGAAAAGACGGGTGCGGATATCAATGAAGTGGCTAAGGCTATCGGAATGGATAGTCGCATTGGTCCTAAATTTTTAAAAGCATCGGTAGGTTTTGGAGGTTCTTGTTTTCAAAAAGACATTCTGAATCTCGTTTACATTGCAAAATCATATGGCTTGAACGAAGTAGCCGATTATTGGGAGCAGGTAATCATCATGAATGATCATCAAAAAAGAAGATTTTCAAATCGCATAGTGCAAACATTATACAACACAGTTTCTGATAAAAAAATTGCATTCTTAGGATGGGCTTTCAAAAAAGATACTAACGATACTAGGGAATCTGCAGCTATTTATGTAGCAGATGACTTAATAAACGAACATGCACAAATAGCAGTTTACGACCCAAAAGTATCGGAGAAAAAAATCCTCAATGATCTCAACTATCTTGAAACACGCAGTGCTAATCAAAATAGGGATTGTGTAACCGCTTTCGCCAACCCCTATGAGGCTTGTGATAAAGCGCATGCTGTAGCAGTACTTACAGAGTGGGATGAATTTGTACAATACGATTGGCAAAGGATTTATGACAATATGCAAAAACCTGCTTTTGTTTTTGATGGTCGTAATTTGCTTGATGCAGCAAAGTTGCGTGATATCGGGTTTGTATACATCGCCATAGGGTCTTAAAGGTAGAGCTTACGTAATAGTAGAGCAGTACGTTCATTTACTGCTCTATGATCAATTTAGCTGCTTAATCAAACATTATAGAATGTGTTTTCTATTAGTCTTTAGTTTTTCTCTGAATAAATTTGAAGTTGTGCTGAAGCATTAGATCTCAGACAAAAGAATAGTACAATCGTTTCTTTATCGTTTGTGCAGACTAAAAAAACACTGTTTTTTTTGAGTTGCAATCCTAATTGCTTACCTTAGATGCAGAAGTTTTACTTTTGAGGTAAAATTGCCTTTAAAGCTTTTAGTTTACAAAATTTTAACCCATTTTTTACAAATAATTTGAATCAAAATATAAAAATAGCGGTAGTAGGTTTGGGCTATGTGGGTTTACCACTCGCTCGCCTCTTTGCTACTCAATATCCTGTCATTGGTTTTGATATTAATCAATCTCGAATTGAATCACTACAATCGGGTACAGATACCACATTAGAGGTTGACGATGTTACTTTGCAACAAGTATTAAAGGCCGCACCCGATGCAAATACTGGTTTGTATTGCACCTACAACTTGACGGAATTAAAAGATTGTAATTATTTCATCATAACCGTACCAACGCCTGTGGACAAAAACAATAGGCCTGATCTGACACCTTTATTCAAATCTAGTCAAAGTATAGGTTCGATATTAAAAAAAGGAGATGTTGTTATTTATGAGTCTACGGTATATCCCGGAGTAACAGAAGAAGAATGTGTTCCTGTTTTAGAAAAGCATTCAGGTCTTACATTTAATGTTGATTTTTTTACGGGCTACTCACCGGAGCGCATCAATCCAGGCGATAAAGAGCATACGGTTGAAAAAATTTTGAAAGTTACCTCGGGTTCCACTCCTGAAATAGGACTGAAAGTCGATGCCTTGTACAAAAGTGTGATTACAGCAGGTACACACCTAGCACCTTCCATTAAAGTAGCTGAGGCAGCTAAAGTTATCGAAAATTCGCAACGAGATATCAATATTGCCTTTGTAAATGAGTTGGCTAAGATTTTTAACTTAATGAATATTGATACACAGGCGGTTCTAGAAGCTGCTGGTACAAAATGGAATTTTTTACCATTTAAACCTGGCTTAGTAGGCGGGCATTGCATTGGTGTTGATCCATACTATTTAGCGCAAAGAGCACAAGAATTTGGTTATCATCCTGAAATTATTTTGGCAGGGCGTCGCCTAAATGATAGCATGGGTGAGTATGTAGCTTCGCAAGTAGTAAAGTTGATGATTAAAAAAGGGGTTATCGTAAATGGGGCTCATTTGTTAATGCTTGGAATTACATTTAAAGAAAATTGCCCAGATGTTCGTAACACGAAAATAGTAGATGTAATAAAGGCTTTGGCCGATTATGATATAAAAATAACAATTTATGATCCTTGGGCCAATCCTGTTGAGGTTGCAAGAGAATATAATTTAATGACAACCACGGTCCTGCCAAAGAACCACTTTGATGCAGTAGTATTAGGCGTAGCACACAGCGTTTTTAAAGACTTAGATTTACAGTCTTTACAAAAGGAAAAAAGCTTGCTATATGATGTTAAAGGGATTTTAGGAGACCAAGCTGATGGACGATTGTAAAAAAACGAATAATAAACTTTAGTTGATAAAAATGCAAGCTCAAATAGTGGTTTTGCAAATCAGAAGATAGAAAAAACAATAAACAGATGAAAAACACAAATTCAATTACACACGTAATCTTAACGGGAGGAGTAGGAAGTAGGCTATGGCCATTATCTCGTAAAAGTCAGCCGAAACAATATTTGGATTTGTTTGATGGTAAATCTTTGTTTGAAATGACTGTCGATCGCAACCGCTCCATAGCCGATACTGTGATGGTTGTGGGCAATACGGATAATTGCCATTTAAGTAAAAAAGTTTTAGATAAATCAGGTACATCGTATGTCGATATAATTGAGGCTACGCCAAGGAATACTTCTGCAGCAATTGCTTTTGCTGCTTTTGCTTCAGATCCAGAAACCATTTTAATTGTTACTCCCTCAGACCATATTATTGATGGAACTGCTGCTTATGAAAAATCGATTAATGAAGCTGTAGAAAAAGCAGCGCAAGGATATATTGTTACTTTTGGAATTGTTCCTACTAAGCCAGAAACAGGCTATGGCTATATTGAACGCTCTGGTGATGATGTGATTTCATTTAGAGAAAAACCCAATAAAGTTTCTGCTAAAGATTTTATCAAAAGCGGAAATTTTTTATGGAATAGCGGCATGTTTTGCTTCAAAGCTTCGGTCTTTTTAGAGGAGCTGAAGTTGTATAATACAGCTGTTTACGAAAAATCACAAGCGGGTTGGTTAGCCAATCAAAATGGCTTGTTGGATTATGAGTTATCCATGGCGATTCCATCCATTAGTGTGGATTATGCGGTAATGGAACGCAGTAAAAAGATAAAAGTAGTATCATCAGAATTCAAGTGGTCTGATTTAGGTTCCTTTGAATCAGTGTATGATTATCTTATTTCAAAAGGTCATGAAGTTGATGCGAATGGGAATATGGTTATTGGGACTGATGTGTATACGGCTTTTGTGGGATTAAAAAATGCAATTTTTGTGCATACTGCTAATGCGAATTTAATTTTGCAAAAAGAAAGCTCACAAGAAGTAAAAAATATTTACACAGAATTAGAGAAAAATAATTCTGAGTTATTGGAGTAATTATTTCTACTAGAGTAGTTTTTTTCTCTACGTCATAATGTACCGAAGAGACATATTAAAGAAGTTGTTTTCGGTACATTTTTTTTAACGTATTTTTCTCTAAAATCAAGTGATTAATTTTTTTGTTTTGATTGTTGATTTGTTTTGTTTTGGGGAGCTGTTGTCATGTTTAGGGACGTAGCATCTCTACTCATCTTTCGTTTTAGAAAACGATTTCATTTTCAAGTTTTTTTGTCGTGATATACAACAAACTTGAAACAGAACATTCTTTAGAAAGGACTAATTACTGAACACTGAACAATGTCAACTTTCTCCATTTTGGCATGCTGAGGTACGAAGCATCTCTACATATTCTCCATTTAGGCAGATGATTTCGTTTTCAAGTTTGTTTTTTTTCTTTTGTATTAATTACTCACGAGTTTTTAATTTAAGGGCGTGTTTTTCGAATTGCTTTCAGCAGATTTTATTCTTTAACCTGAAACTTGAAACTTTAAACCTGAAACCTGAAACTTGAAACTAGATATTCTTTACTAAGGACTAGCGATTAAGGAGTAATCTCTGCGTACTTAACACTGCTAACTCTTTCTATTTTGTCATGCTGAGGTACGAAGCATCTCTTGAGTTTTGTACTTTTCTTTTGTCTTGATTACACACGAGTTTTTAATTTATGGGAGTTCGTGAATTGACATTTCAAAAGAAACAAAAATTATTCATGGGTTAATATTTTTTTTTGGTATTCATGAATCTTCGATTTCAAGCGTGAAAATTAAAAACTTTAAAACTACCTCAAAACTATGTTCCGCAGCCCGAGCCGTTCGGCCTGCAGCCTCAACTTGCGGACTGCTGCCACTTCGTTTTTTCGTTGTTTTTTTACGTTTTTAATTTAAGGGCGCGTTTTTTCGAATTTCTTTCAGTAGATTTTATTCTTTAACCTGAAACCTGAAACTTGAAACTAGATATTCTTTACTAAGGACCAGCGACTAAGGAGTAATCTCTGCGTACTTGACACTGCTGACTCTTTCTATTTTGTCATGCTGAGGAACGAAGCATCTCTTGATGTTTATACTTTTCTTTTGTCTTGATACAAAAGAAACAAAAAATCAAGCCTGAAAATTAAAAACTTAAAAACGACCTCAAAACTACGTTCCGCAGCCCGAGCCGTTCGGCCTGCAGCCTCAACTTGCGGACTGCTGCCACTTC
>CAZMHK010000053.1:0-18511 GCA_964566045.1 uncultured Flavobacterium sp. | reverse complement strand
TTTGGTTAGTTAATAGCATAAAAGCTCTGTCTTTATTGGCTGATTTTTTTTGTTTTGATATATTTGGAATAAAATTTGCATAAGCAGTTCTAAACGATACATCAAGTAATGAAAAAACTAATACTAATCTTTGTACTGCTACTTTCTTTAAGTTTTGATACACCTCAAGAAGATGCCTACACCACTGGCGAATGGTTTAAATTAAGAATCCATTACGGATTTGTAAATGCCGGATACGCTACACTCGAAGTAAAAGACGTATCGCTCAACTCCAAAAAAACACATCATATAATTGGTAAAGGGTATAACACCGGAATGTCTCGCTTTTTCTTTAAAGTTGATGACTTATATGAAACCTATATTGACAAAGAAACCCGTAATCCGTACCAATTTGTTCGAAAAATAAACGAGGGTGGATATGTTAAAAACCAAGAAGGTTTTATCAATCAAACCGCTAATAAAGTTACGGTTAAAGACTATAAAAATAAGACTGAAAAATCCTTCAGCGTTCCCAAAAACACACAAGACATTTTATCTACCTTTTACTATTTAAGGAATCATCCTAATATTGATAAGTTAAATGTAGGCGAGTCAATCGCAATCGATATGTTTTTTGATGACGAAACTACTAAATTCAGGCTAAAGTTCATTGGTCGAGAAAATATAAGTACTAAATTTGGCGTCGTACCTGCCATGATTTTTAGACCGCTTGTGCAATCTGGCCGTGTTTTTAAAGAGCAAGAAAGTGTTACCGTTTGGATTTCAGACGATGATAATAAATTACCACTTAGGGTAAAAGCTAGTCTTGCGGTGGGTTCCATCAAAGCAGATTTAGACGCATACAAAGGCTTGAAAGGAGCTTTTAAAACAAAAAAATAATGAACAATACCGATCAATCAGAATCAATTTTATCAGCAATTGACCGTAAATACGAAGCTATAAATCAAAAAACAGAAACGCATCTCGAAGGTTTATTGTGGTCTAAACCCATAACGTATTGGGATTATATTCAAACCGATGCCTTACTAAATTTACAAGTGCAGCGTACCGTTTTGCCAGATGAAATGGTATTTATCATGTACCACCAGGTCAACGAACTTTTGTTTAAAATGATTCTTTGGGAAATCAAACAAATAGCGTATCAAGACAATATCGCAACTGCTTTTTTTACCGAAAGATTGAGTAGGGTAAGTCGTTATTTTGACATGCTTACTACTTCATTTGATATTATGGGTAATGGAATGGAAGTAGATCAATACATGAAGTTCAGAAACACACTTACACCCGCCAGTGGTTTTCAAAGTGCTCAATACCGCTTGATTGAATTTGCATCTACTGATTTGATAAATTTGATTGATGTTCGTTATCGTGAATCAATTGATCGTAATACATCCTATGAATTTGCGTTAGAACATTTGTATTGGCAAGCAGCTGGAAAAGATTACCACACTGGTAAAAAATCCTATTTATTAGAAGAGTTTGAGCGTAAGTATAAAAAAGACTTTTTGGCTCACATGGAAGAATACAATACGATTAACATATGGCAAAAATTCAAACAGTTACCTATTGAAGATCAAAAGAATGACAAATTAGTGCAAGCCATGCGTCATTATGATCATACGGTAAACATCACATGGGTTATGCAGCACTTAAATACTGCAAAGAAATATATTGACCAAAGTGGGCAAGGAGACGGTGAAGCGACAGGTGGTAGTGATTGGAAAAAATACATGCATCCTAAATACCAAAGGAGAATTTTTTTCCCGGAGTTGTGGACTGATGATGAATTAGCCAATTGGGGAGTGGAAGCTTAGGTTGAATTAAAAAAGAAGGTTTGAAACAAATTTTTATAATAATATTAGTAGTGTTTACAATGGTTTCTTGTAAGCAATCAGAAGAAGTAAACGAAGACAAAAAAGTAACAATTGTTCCAAAAAAGGGAGAGTTCGGTTTTGTGTACGCTGATTTTAATGTGGTGCACGACACGATTCAAAAAGGAGATACTTTTGGGACTTTGTTAGAATCTCAAAATATTGGCGACCGACAAGTTTATGATATCATCGCTAAAGTAAAAGATAGTTTTGATGTGCGGTCCATTCGTATTAACAAACCGTTTACTTTGCTACGCTCTAAAAACAAAAAGAACGACCTTCAGGTTTTTATCTATCAACCCGATAATTTGAGTTACTATGTTGTTGATTTTAGAGACACGGCCATCGCTGTTTATAAAAAAGTAAAACCAGTAACTATTAAACGACGCAGCATTGGTGGTGTTTTGAAAGAATCGTTATCGGAAACCTTGGGTAACGAAAAAATTGAAGGCGCGTTGGCTAGTAAAATAGCTAAAATTTATGCCTATTCTATCGATTTTATGAAATTGAAAAAAGGCGATCGCTTTGCGTTGACGTTTACAGAGCGATACATCAATGACTCCATTTATGATGGTGTCGAAGAGTTAGAAGCTTCTTTCTTTGAGTATCGCGGAAAGATAATTTACGCATTCGCTTTCGAACCTAATCCAAATAGTGATAAAGTAGAGTATTACGATGAACAAGGTAAAACACTCAAGAATTTCTTTTTAAAGTCGCCTATCAAATTTAGTCGTATTTCTTCTCGATTTTCATCCAGCAGATTTCATCCGGTGCAACACCGCTGGAAAGCACACAAAGGAACTGATTATGCAGCACCGCGTGGTACACCAATAACTACTACCGCCGGAGGTGTGGTAGAACAAAGTGGTTATACAGCAGGAAATGGTAATTTTGTTAAGGTAAAACACAACGGAACCTATTCTACACAGTATTTGCACATGTCTAAAATTTTAGTTCGTCGTGGGCAACGTGTTACCCAAGGTCAAGTTATTGGCTTGGTTGGTAGTACAGGTTTAGCTACTGGACCACATGTTTGCTATCGTTTCTGGAAAAATGGCGTACAGGTCGATGCGCTTCGATTAAAATTACCTTCGGGCGAACCTATGTCTGGTGCTAATAAAGATCGTTTCATGAAGCAAATTACACCGCTCAAATTTGAATTAGATAGCATTGCAAATTTGTAATCAGCGTTTTCTTAGGATCTGATTTTAACTAGTGTTTGATTTTTTATAAAATGCAGGTTTTTGCTTCATATTGTTATATCCTAATGTAGGTAGAAACGATTCCAACATTTTTAAGTATTTTTGCTGTACTTTAAATTTTACTACAAATACTAATTCAATGGCTTTACATACAATAAATCCAACGGCTAGTGCTGCTTGGAAACAGTTAGAAATGCACTTTCAAACAATGAAAGAGGCAAAAATGCAAGATTTATTTCAGCAAGATGCAACTAGAACAGCTCGGTTTAACTTGCAATGGAATGATTTCTTGGTAGACTTTTCTAAAAATATCATTACTAACGAAACACTTTCGTTATTGCTTGAATTAGCCAATCAAGTTGGTTTAAAAGAAGCTATTGGGGAATATTTTGGTGGAGCAATTATCAATCAAACCGAAAATAGAGCCGTATTGCATACTGCCTTGCGTGCGCCTGCGGATGCTACTGTTATGGTTGATGGTGTAAATTTAATGCCAGAGGTCAATGAGGTTAAAGCCAAAATAGAGTCTTTTACGAATGAAGTTACTTCTGGAGCGCGCAAAGGATATACGGGTAAAACGTTTACAGATGTTGTAAATATAGGAATTGGTGGATCTGATTTAGGACCAGCAATGGTGGTCGAGGCCCTTGCGTATTACAAAAATCATTTGAATGTCCATTTTGTTTCTAATGTAGATGGTGATCACGTTCAGGAAGTAATTAAAAAACTAAATCCAGAAACCACACTTTTTGTAATTGTCTCAAAAACT
Source organism: uncultured Flavobacterium sp. (assembly GCA_964566045.1). Lineage (GTDB taxonomy): Bacteria > Bacteroidota > Bacteroidia > Flavobacteriales > Flavobacteriaceae > Flavobacterium. Next base: position 14,669 of record CAZMHK010000053.1, on the reverse strand, counting down.
TTTACCACACAAGAAACTTTAACAAATTCAGAAACTATTAAAAAGTGGTTTTTATCCAAAGAGTTTGGTACAAGTCAGGCTGATATTGCCAAACATTTTGTGGCAGTTTCAACAAATATCGAAAAAGTTACAGCTTTTGGTATTAATCCCGATGCAGTTTTCCCAATGTGGGACTGGGTTGGTGGTCGTTTTTCATTATGGAGTGCAGTTGGTTTGTCGATAAGTTTATCTGTAGGATATGCTAATTTTGAACAATTGCTATCAGGTGCTAATGCTATGGATGAGCATTTTAAAACTACCGAGTTTGAGGCTAACATTCCTGTAGTTTTAGCTTTGTTAAGCGTATGGTACAATAATTTTTTTGGTGCCGAAAGTGAAGCGCTTATTCCTTATACACAATATTTACAAAAATTAGCACCTTACTTACAGCAAGGCACCATGGAAAGTAATGGTAAAAGCGTTAGTCGTGATGGTCAAAAAGTAAATTATCAAACTGGAACTATTATTTGGGGAGAGCCGGGCACGAATTCGCAACACGCCTTTTTTCAATTAATTCATCAAGGTACCAAATTGATTCCAGCAGATTTTATTGGATACGTCTCCTCTCTATATGGCGACGAAAATCATCATGACAAGTTAATGTCTAATTTCTTTGCACAAACAGAAGCATTGTTACACGGAAAAACGGCTGAGCAAGTTCAAGCTGAATTCGTTAAACAAGGATTAAGCGAAGCCAAAGCAAATGAGTTAAGAGCTTTTAAAGTTTTTGAAGGTAATAAACCGACTAATACAATCTTGATTCAAAAATTAACTCCTGCTTCTCTTGGTTCATTGATTGCGATGTATGAGCATAAAATTTTTGTTCAAGGTGTAATTTGGAATATTTTTAGCTTTGATCAATGGGGGGTTGAATTAGGGAAGCAACTAGCAAATTCCATATTAAGTGAAATAGAGAGCAAGTCTGTGAATGCGCATGATAGTTCTACTACTTTCTTACTAGAACATTTTTTAAAGAATAAATAAAAGATCATTGTTTAGTTCAATAGTAAGAACGTTTTCAAGATTCAATTTTCAATTGTCATAAATAGCCAGTAGTGAACACTATTGGCTTTTTTTATGATTCCATCGTGCTGCTTAATTTATTTTATATTTTAATCAAAAAACATTTAGGTTGTTTTTTGATTAAAAATCATTAAAAAGGATTCTTAGTTGATATTTTTCTAAATTATTTTGTTTTTTAATGAATAATATTGAATAATACTTATTGCTCTGTTTTGACAAATCATTTTTTCTTAACGTTGTGTTAACTTACTAAACTAAAAATGTTATAATTTTGCCAAATATTAATAAACTAATCAATATGAAAAAATTATTAAAAGCTTTTTTTGTGTTATCACTTTTGCTAGTTACGGCTGCAAGCAGTTATGCACAGGGTAATACCAATGCTTCTATTAGTGGTACTGTGTATGACAAGGATAATTTAACTCTTCCGGGAGCATCTATTCTTGCAGTGCATACCCCATCAGGTACGCGATATACAGCTGCCACGGATTACACAGGTAACTTCAGAATCTCGAACATGAGAGTTGGAGGTCCTTACAAAATTACTGCAACGTTTGTTGGTTTTTCTGATTTTGTAAATAGTGAAATCTATTTACAGTTGGGAGAGAACAAATCTTTCAAAATTATTTTGAGCGAGGAATCAAACCAACTACAAGAGGTTGTAGTTAAAGCGTCTAGAGATAATACCTTTAATACCCAGAGAACGGGTGCTCAAACCGTAATCAATTCAGATAAAATTAAGTCTTTGCCATCTTTGTCTCGAAACATTGCTGATTTTGCTAGACTAACGCCCCAAGCTCAACTAAGAGGTGATGATGTTTTGTCAATTGGTGGTCAAAATAACAGATTTAATGCTATTTATATTGATGGTGCTGTAAGTAATGACGTATTTGGTTTGGCTGCAAATGGTACTAACGGAGGACAAACTGGAGTAAGTCCAATCTCTGTTGATGCAATTGAGCAATTTCAAGTGAGTGTTGCTCCTTATGATGTGAAACTTTCTGGTTTTGCTGGTGGTGCAATTAGTGCTATTACACGTTCAGGAACAAACAATTTTGAAGGTTCTGCTTATTTCTTAAACCGCGATGAGTCTATTTCTGGTAAAACACCTCCTTCTTTAGCAGGTACTAACGGAAGACAAAAACTTGCTGACTTCTCTGCTCTTACTTATGGTGTTCGTGCAGGTGGTGCTATTGTTAAAGATAAATTGTTCTATTTCATAAATTATGAAAGACAAGATAACGAGACGCCTCAACCATTTGATTTGTCAACTTATACAGGTTTGTCTGGTGGTAGATTAGACGCGTTGAGAACCAAACTAGCTTCTTATGGTTACAATCCGGGAACTTTTGACAACAATGTTCGTACTTTAGTAAGCGATAAGTTAATCGGAAAGTTTGACTGGAACATCAACGATAACCACAAAGTGTCGTTAAAACACAGTTATGTTAAAGCAGATCAATACTCTCCAAGCCGTTCTTCAGCAACAGCGATCAGTTTTCAAAATGGTAGTCAATTATTCAACTCTGTGACTAATTCCACAGCGTTAGAGGTGAACTCTAGATTTGGAAATAAATTTTCAAACAACTTAGTGGTAGCATACACTAATGTTGCAGATGATAGAGATGCAGCAGGAGATCCTTTTCCAACTGTTCAGATTTTTGATGGTGCCAACCAAAGTATTTTCTTTGGAGCAGAAGGTTTTTCAACTGCTAACTTATTAGATCAAAAAGTGTTGACAATAACTGATAATTTTGAAATCAACGCAGGAAGACATAAGGTTACAATTGGTACACATAATGAGTTTTCACAATCTAAGAATGTGTTCTTTGGTAATAATTTTGGTTCATACAGATATTCAAACCTTGATGATTTCTTGTTAGACAGAAGACCTAATAGATTTATTTTAAACTATTCATTAATCGGTGGAAGTGGCGATGATTCTCAAGGTGCTGCTGAATTTGGAACAAAACAATTTGGTTTTTATGTTCAAGATGAAATGAAGGTTTCTGAAAACTTTAAATTATCATATGGAGTTAGAGTGGACATTCCAGTTTGGGAAGATGGTACTACAAATGCTGATTTCAATAACAGAACGATACCATTATTGCAAGCTGCAGGAAAAGATTTACAAGGCGCAAGAGTTGGTGAAGGAATTAACACAACTGCTCATTTTGCTCCACGTTTAGGGTTTAACTACGATGTAAACGGTAGTAAATCTACTCAAATTCGTGGTGGTGTTGGTGTATTTACTTCAAGATTACCTTTAGTATGGCCAGGTGGTACTTACAACAACAATGGTATCACACAAGGTGCTATCCAAATTACATCTGCTGCACAAATGCCAGTGTTTAATCCAAACACAAATGTGAATAGCCAAATTATGAATGGTACTGTAGCGTTGGGACCATTACCAGGTTCAGGTGGAAGAGGCGGTAACATTGATTTATTTGCTAAAGATTTCAAATTACCTCAAGTATTTAAGGCTAGTTTTGGTGTAGATCAGAAATTACCTCTTGGATTTGTTTTTAGTTCAGAAGTAACTTACAATGATAACATGAGCGCTGTAACCTACGAAAACTTAAACATTAGAGCAGCTTCTAGTAATTTAGTAGGTGCAGATAATAGACCACGTTACAATGGTAACAATAGAGTTGATAATAGTTATTTAGGAATTTATTTAGGATCTAATACTAGTGAAGGTAAAGCCTATAATGTAGCATTTACTTTAGCTAAAAATTTCAGATCTGATTTTATTGATGGTAACATCTCTGGAACTTTATCTTACGGAAAATCTACTGTTTTACTTGATGCTACATCATCTCAAAACAGTTCTCAGTGGAACAATACTGAAACTGTAAATGGTGCTAATTCACTTCGCTTGTCAAGATCTGATTTTGACCCAGGAAGAAGAGTAGTTTCTAATGGAAATGCTACATTAAAATGGAGTAAGTTTACTAAGACAAGAATTGGTTTCTTCTATGAAGGTGCGCAAGGAACACCGATTAGTTATGTTTATAACGATGGTGGTGCTTTATTACAAGATACATTCTCTAATTCAGCATTGATTTTTGTACCTGCTAAAAGAGCAGATATTAATTTAGTAGCCGCAAATGGATTGACTCCAGATCAACAATGGGAGGCGTTAAGTGCTTTTATTGAAGGAAATGAGTATTTACGTTCTAGAAAAGGTATGTATGCGGAGCGCAATGGTGACCGTTTGAAAACAAGCCATGTTGTGGATTTAAAATTTGCTCAAGAGTTTACATTTACTATCGGTAAAAAGAAGCACACGTTTGAACTTACAGCAGATATGTTTAACTTCACGAATTTCTTAAACAAAAATTGGGGTAAAAGATATTTTACTAATAACGACCAAGTGCAGTTGTTGAGATTAGTTGGTAACGTACCTGCTAATGCTGCTCCAGCATTTAGCTATAATCCAGCGACTGGAAATACAATCAACCAAGTTGATGATGTTGGTTTAAACTCATCAAGATGGCAAATGCAAACAGGTGTTCGTTACACGTTCAACTAGTTTAATTTTAAATAAAAAAAACCCTCATTTCAATTGGAATGAGGGTTTTTTTATGCCTTTTTTTATTATATTTGTTACAAACAAAAACAAAATTTATGTACAATTTTATTCAAAAATTTCATTCTGGTTGGGCGTATTTAGCACTTTTAATCTTGGTTGTGGCGGTAGTAAATGCTTTAATTGGTAAATTTTCACGAAAAGAGTTTACTGCAAAAGATAGAAAAATCGCTTTATTTGCTTTAATTGCCATTCATATTCAACTTTTAGTGGGGCTGGTATTGTATTTTGTGTCTCCTCTTGGATTTGATAAATTAGGTGAAATGTCGGATAAGGTATTACGCCTTACATCATTAGAGCATCCATTGATTAATATTATTGCAATTGCATTAATCACTATTGGTTGGTCTAAGCATAAAAAATTAACTTCATCAGATAGTAAGTTCAAAACATTTTCAATTTTTTACGGCATCGGTTTGTTGCTGATTTTAAGTAGGATACCGTGGAATTTATGGTTGTAATATAGCAAAAAGGCTCTAGAAATAGAGCCTTTTTTATCTGGGTATGGTTTTTGTAAATTGGATACATCTAATTTGTTAAATATGAAAAAAGCATTTACTATCTATTTTTTACTTTTGTTATTCGTACAGGCTTATGCTCAAAGTAGTGTTTCAGAAAAAGCTAATAATTCTGCTACTAAAACTACTAATGCTAAGAGCAGTGTTTCTAAAAATGAAGTTGAGAAAGATTCAATAAAAAAAAGTAAATTAACGCTGGTCAATCCAACTGATAAGGCCATTGATTCTACTCAGTTAGTTGATGGCGTGTTTAAATTTTACAAAAAAGATGCGCACGCCTCTTATTATGCTGATAAATTTAACGGAAAAAGAACAGCAAGTGGTAAGCGGTTTGATAACAGCAAATATACAGCGGCGCACAAAAAGTTTCCTTTTGGTACCAAATTGCGGATAACCAATGAGAAAAATGGCAAATCAATTATAGTGGAAGTTATCGATAGAGGTCCGTTTGTTCGTTCAAGAGAAATTGATCTTACAAAAAAAGCTTTTATGGAAATTGCTTCTAACAAAGGTAGTGGTGCAATGCTAGTTAAAATTGAAGTACTTATCAATTAAATTACCAACTAGTGTACGGTTGTTGACTTAAATAGGAATTATAATAACGCTTATCTCCCGTAACTTCAGCACCCAACCAATCTGGTTTTTCAAAAGTGTCATTCTCCGTTTCGAGTTCAATTTCGGCGATAACTAAACCATTGTTTTCGCCATGAAAAACATCTACTTCAAACGTATGTTTTCCCAAATCGATCTCATATCGTGTTTTTTCTATAAGTCCGCTTTCGCACAGTAACAATAATGCTTTAGCATCTTCAACTCCTATTTCTTTCTCCCATTCAAAACGGGAAAGTCCACTAGCATTACTGTGTCCCTTTATGGTCAAAAAAGCTTGATCGCCTTTGGTTCGTACTCGCACGGTTCGTAGCGGATTTGAGTTCAAGTAGCCTTGTGCTATGTTTTTTTTAGTTGTTGCTTGCTCAATAAAAGCATCGTTCTTTACCAAAAACTTTCTTTCAATTTCAATCATATTTTTGTTTTTAGGAGCTTTTCCAGCTATTCGTTTCAATTTACAATCGCTCAAATTTTTTTTCTATTGTAAAAAAGGAGCTTCTTGGGTCGCTCTTTTTTACTAGAAAAATACAATTTGCGCCCTTGTAAATTTTCACTGCTATCTGGGCTAGGTTGTGCTGCAAATATAGGCGTTTTGTTTTTACAAGGTCTATCTACATTTTTTGTCATTTACATTGATCTGTTAGTCCTTTTTGATATAGCTTTCTTTAAAAATCGTGCAATTGCGCCATAAATTGGCTCCCGATTTGTATTTTTACAGAAATCGATTTGCACCATGAAATTATTTCCTAAATCCAATACGCATGCAACCATAGCAGGTATTTTGACTGAGTTCTTTGGTGTTGCCCAATCATGGCGAGAAACAAATGATCCTTTAGAGCCTTTAGTAGAACTGATTGGTTTAATTAGACCAAAATCGATCAAAAATATTCAAACGGTTGATATCACAGAAGTAATTGTTTTTTTAGAAAACAATTTTGCTTGTCGCAAGCAGTTTTCCATTTATTTAGCTGAAATCTTTGCAAACAAAAAATTCAATAAAATTTTAGCTGATGCTGCAATTTTGCAAGATGCCGATTTCTTTTTTGAAGTTAAAAAACGCATTTTCGCAAAGTTTTTGCCTTATCAACCACAAAAGGATACACTTGAATATATCTTTAATCAAGTGTTTTATCGCGCTAATGATGGAATTTGGATTTCAAAAATCCCGATGCAGCAATTACAAGAATTGAGCGATTTGCTTAAATTCAAATCTATTTATGACGATGTTGAGCCCAATTCAGTTTTAAGTGAATTACTTGTAGCCATGCATTTGTTGACCCAACGGATTAGTGGGCGTGCCATGGAAACGGATGTGATTAAGATGGTACCCGAATTCGAAAATTTAGAGAGTCCGTTTTCTGCTTTTGAAAAAGAGCTATTCCTAATTGAGGATCGTATAAAGGACTCGAAAAAGCACTACTTACTTTCAATCGATTTGTCTTATGCTCAATTATTGGTTTTATACAAACAATGCGAAGACTTTGTAGATACCGCTTTTAACAATAGTTCTAAATATGGAATTTCGCTTCGCGTTAATCAAAATTTATTAAAAATTAGACAGCAATTAGTGCGACTTAAATTTTTGATTTCACTTTTGGTTGTTGATGATGAAAAGCATAAAAAAGCTAATTGTATTAGTTTGGTACTTCAACTCATCAAGTACAATTGTTATAAAAACAACGTTCGAAAGTTTATTGCCGAGAGTACGCAGTTGCTTTCCTATGAAATAACACAGCATACCGCTAAAACAGGAGAACATTACATTACCGAGAGCCGAAAGGAATACTATAAAATGTTCCGAACAGCTGTTGGTGGTGGCTTTATTGTTGGCATTTTGTGTATTATAAAAGTGTTGTTATCAAAAGTAGAAACTAGTTTTTTTGGTCACGCATTTTTGTATAGTATGAACTATGCTTTTGGGTTTATAGCTATTTATTTATTAGGTTTTACCTTGGCCACCAAACAACCCGCTATGACAGCAGCGGCTCTTATTAAAGCACTTGAAGAAGGAGCACTTAAAAAAGGAAAAGATGCCGAAAAATACAAAGCTTTTGCCATATTGTTTGCTCGTGTATTTCGTTCTCAATTTATTGCTTTTGTTGGTAATGTCATTATGGCTTTTCCGGTTTCTCTTTTAGGAATTTGGCTTATTGATTATTATTTGGAGTATAACATTGCGGCTAGTAAATGGAAAACTTTAGTTATCGATTTGAGTCCGGTACATTCATTAGCAATTGTTCATGCTGCAATTGCAGGTGTATTTTTATTTTTATCTGGAATTATCTCGGGGAGTGTGGCCAATCGAGATAAACACAATCAAGTGTATTTTAGAATTAGCGAGCATCCCGTTTTAAAACGCTATTTTGGAAAGAAAAAAACCACTCGATTTGCGCAGTTATATGAAAAAAAATGGGCCGGAATCATCTCCAATTTTTGGTTTGGGGTATTCATGGGTAGTACGGCATCTATTGGTTTGTTTTTAGGGTTGAATTTGGATATTAGACACATTACTTTTGGTAGCGGTAATTTGGCGCTAGCAATGTATGGAGCTCATTATAAAGTTCCAACTGATTTATTGATTTGGGGGATTTTTGGTATCGGTATTATTGGTTTAGTCAATTTTATGGTGAGTTTTAGTTTGTCTCTCGGACTAGCTTTTCGTTCAAGAGCAATGTCTGTATTTGAGTTGCGTTTTGTAACTGTTGCCATTTGGAGGCACTTTAAAACCAGTCCCTTAAGTTTTTTCTTTCCGACAGAAATCAAAGCAAAATCAGCTGTAATTGAAAATTACTTGCATACGGATGAATCTAAGAAACAGTAATTTATAAATAGCACGCTGATTGACAACACGTCAATATCTAGCAACGATGAGTGAAATAGTTCCTTACCGAAAAATTATTCATGTTGATATGGATGCCTTCTATGCATCTGTAGAGCAAATGGATAATCCAGAACTACGCGGCAAACCCATTGCTGTAGGTGGATCTGAAACTAGAGGAGTGGTTTCGGCGGCAAGCTATGAAGCCAGAAAATTTGGGGTACGAAGTGCTATCAGTGGTGTTTTGGCAAAGCGCAAATGCCCAGAATTAATATTTGTTACACCTCGTTTTGACCGATACAAAGAAATATCTTCAAAAATTCAAAAAATATTTTTTGAGTATACTGACCTCGTAGAACCTTTGTCTCTTGATGAGGCTTATTTAGATGTAACTCAAAATAAAAAGGGACATCCTAGTGCAAGCATGTTAGCCCAAGAAATAAGGGAGCGCATTTTTAAAGAAGTAGGCCTTACCGCATCTGCAGGGATATCAATCAATAAATTTGTTGCCAAAATTGCTAGTGATTACAATAAACCTAATGGACAAAAAACAGTTAATCCTGACGAAGTGATTTCGTTTCTGGAACAACTTCCTATTCGTAAATTTTACGGTGTGGGTAAGGTAACCACAGAGAAAATGTATCAGCTAGGAATTTTTACAGGACTCGAGTTAAAAAGCAAATCACTTGATTTTTTGGAGAAACATTTCAGTAAAGCAGGACTTTTTTATTACCAAGTTGTTAGAGGTATTCATAATAGTGCGGTTAAAGCCCATAGATTAACCAAATCGGTGGCGGCTGAGCATACTTTTGATGTAAATCTTTCGTCTGAGATTTTCATGGTTGAAAAATTAGAAATTATTGCCACATCACTAGAAAGACGATTAAAAAAGAACAAGCTGGCAGGAAAAACAGTAACCTTAAAAATTAAGTACAGCGATTTTTCGCAACAAACAAGAAGCAAAACACTTCCTTATACTATTTCGGAGAAGTCATTAATTCTCGAGACTGTTAAAGATTTGCTTTATCAAGAACGTTTAAAAGATTCTGTCCGATTGCTTGGCATAGCGCTCAGTAATTTGAATAATGAAGAAAAGAGAAGTGTTGTGGTTCAATTAAAATTTGATTTTTAGCGTTTTTTCAAAAGTTGAACAATGGTTAAAGTTGATTTAATTGTATTGTATTTTTACAAATAGGTATACATTTGACCTTTCTAATGATCAAGATTATGAGTACCTTACTTCACTACGACACCGCGAGCGCCAGATATTACAGTGCCATGCGCATTAAAAGCTTGCCACTTTATTCCTTTGATTTTCATCATGAATTTAGAAAGGATTTGCAAAATAACTTTATTGATGTTGCTAAATTACGTTCTATTGCGATTGAAAATAAATGGGTTACAGCCGATTGGGATTTACAAGCCAAATTACAAGAAGAGGTTGTTATTGTTACTGATGCGCAGTTAAGAATCGTTTTTGCTTCGCAGAATATGATTAAAATGAATGGCTATGAAGTGAGTGAAGTGCTAGGAAAAAGTCCGAAAATGTTTCAAGGAGAGGCTACCAACCATATTACTTCAAAAGAGATTCGTTTGGCTATTAAAGCACAAGAATCATTCGAAAAAGTGGTTATGAATTATAAAAAAGACGGCAGTATTTACGCTTGCGTAATTAAGGGGCATCCTGTTTTTAACAACAAGGGAGAGCTTAGTCATTACATAGCGTTTGAAAAAGCGGCATAAAAAAACCTCTCTTGATAGAAAGGTTTAAAAAAAATCCATCTTTAGAATTAAAGATGGATTTTTATGTTTTTAGAGTTATTCAATTTCAGACACACGTAAGGTATTTACCATTCCCTTGTCTTTAATTGGCATTGCAGCGAGATTAATCAAAAAGTCTCCTTTTTCAACAAAACCTTTTTCTCTTGCAATTTCATTTACATCCGTTACAGTGTCGTCAGTGCTTACATCTTTAGTGTACATGAATGATTTAACACCCCATAATAGATTAAGCTGCGTCAAGATACGTCTGTTAGATGTGAAAACCAAAATGTGAGCATTAGGTCTCCAAGCTGAAATTTGAAAAGCAGTATAACCACTGTTGGTTAAGGTGCAAATTGCTTTTGCTTGAATCACATTAGCCATAGTTGCTGCATGGTGACATATGGTTTTGGTGATAAAACGTTTAGTCTTAATTTGCGGTGTATTTTGTGGCACTTGAATTAGCGGAGAATCCTCAACTGCTTCAATAATTTGTGTCATTTTTTGAATTACTTGCACAGGATAATTTCCTGTAGCAGTTTCTCCTGAAAGCATTACAGCATCAGCACCATCCATTACAGAGTTGGCTACGTCATTTACTTCAGCACGAGTAGGAGTTAAACTAGTTATCATCGTTTCCATCATTTGTGTTGCCACAATTACCGGAATACGAGCTGTTTTTGCTCTGCGAATTAATTCTTTTTGTACCAATGGCACTTCATGAGCAGGTAATTCCACACCAAGATCACCACGAGCTACCATTAATGCGTCACAGTAAGCAACAATTTTGTCAATATTTTCAAGTGCTTCTGGCATTTCAATTTTAGCAACAATCGGAATTTTGTATTCTGAATGTTCTGCAATTAATTCTTGTAAGTCTTGTAAATCTCGAGGTGTTTTTACAAATGATAGGGCAATCCAGTCTACATTTTGACCAATTGCAAAAATGGCATCTGCAATATCTTTCTCAGTCATTGCAGGTAATGAAATCTTTGTATTAGGAAGGTTTACTCCTTTTTTAGATTTTAACTCTCCACCTTGAATAACTTTTGCTAGAACTTCTGATTTTTTATCTGTTTCAACAATTTCAAAAATTAATTTTCCGTCGTCTAATAAAATGCGCTCTCCAGGATTTACATCATTTGGAAAGTTTTTGTATTTCATAAACACTTTTGAAGCCGTACCCAAGATATCTTCTGCAGTAGTAAAAGTAATTAAGTCACCATCGTTTACGATAACTCCTTCTTCCATTACTCCTACACGTAATTTAGGACCTTGTAAGTCAGCTAAAATAGCAGTTGTGTATCCAAATTCTTCATTTAATCCTCTGATCAAATTAATACGTTCTTTAACATCTTCGTAGTCTGCATGCGAAAAATTAATTCGAAATACATTTACACCTGCATCGATCATATCTTTGATGATTTCTCTGCTACTGCATGCAGGCCCAAGTGTGGCTACAATTTTAGTTTTTTTGTTTGTAAGCATTTTTATTAAAAAATTAAATTGTTTTTAGATTTTATTTGATTTTTATTGATGGCGTATACTGTTGATACATTTTCAATTGTATTTAAAGTGCGTTGTGTGGCATCAAGATTTATACTGTCGTTGTGTTCAATTTTTAAAAAATAATCCACTTTTTTAAACTCTGGAAGTAAAAATACTTTGGTTGAAACTTCCATTGGCACGTTCAAAAATAAATTTTGGGAAGTGCTGTTTGTCAAATGCGTGATTTCATTTTTATTTTGAATTAGATCCCAATTGATTTCATTTTCGTTTTCGAAAAATGAAAACCTCGAAAAAAAAGTTTCACCCACTTTCGTGCTAACTTGAATTTCGTTACTGCTTTTACTCAAAATAATAGGCAGTTTTTGATTGATAAAATAAGCGAGTCTATAATCCTCGAGTAGGGTATGTATAGCGATTAAGTAGTAATCGACTTCATCAAATTCACCGAGACTGAGTTTATGAATTGCCATTTCATGAAAAAATAAGATGTAAATATACCACTTCTCTTGAAGTGTATGCGCTTCAAAATAAGATGTTTTTGTAAATTTATGAACGAAAACGATTTAGTTTTGAGGAATTTGATATTATTTTCTGTTCATTTTTTCTTGAAATGCAAAATAAGCACGTTGGGATGCTTTTTCTTCTGCTTTCTTTTTAGAAGTAGCTCTTGCTTTGGCCACAATTTTGTCATCAATACTTAATTTTACACCAAATAAACGTTGACCGTCAAAAGCATTGTCATCAAAAATATCGTAGTAGAATGATTTTTTTTCTTTTTGGCACCATTCAATTATTAAGCTTTTGTAGCTAATGACTTTGCCTTCTAAGCGGGCAATATCAACATAAGGTTCGATGACTCTTTTTTGAATAAATTTTTCACAAAATATATACCCGCGATCTAAGTAAATCGCGCCAATTAAGGATTCAAATATATTGCCGTGAATGTTTTCGCCAAAATGTTGTACGGGTACTTTACTCTCGATAAATTGTATTAAGTTTAAATCTTTACCAAGTTCATTTAAATGCTCTCTGCTTACAATTTTTGATCGCATTTTAGTGAGGTAGCCTTCATCTCCAGTTGGCACCTCTTTATATAGATGTGCGGCAATTACGGAGCTAAGCATGGCATCTCCTAAAAATTCGAGCCTTTCATAACTTATTGGGTTGCCCGCTACATCAATTCGGTTACTGGATCGATGTGTGAAAGCTTTGGTATAAAAATCTAAGTTGATAGGTGCAAAACCAAGAATAGTGGAAATAGAATCAAAAAAAATCCCGTCTTGAGTGGAACGGGATTTTGAAAATATTTTTCTAAATATGCGCATAGAATTAGATAGCTAATTTTTTAACCAGTACGCAAGCATTGTGACCTCCAAAACCGAAAGTATTACTCATCAATACATTAACGTCTCTTTTTTGAGCTGTATTGAATGTAAAGTTTAATTTAGGATCTATGTTTTCGTCGCTTGTTGTGTGGTTGATTGTAGGAGGAACTATTCCGTATTTTAAAGATAAAATAGATGAAATTGTTTCAATTGCTCCTGCAGCACCAAGTAAGTGACCCGTCATCGATTTGGTTGAATTCAGATTCATGGTATACGCATGTTCTCCAAAAACGTGTAATATAGCTTTTGATTCTGCAATGTCTCCTAATGGAGTTGAAGTTCCGTGCATGTTTACACCATCAACATCCGTTGGTTTTAAGCCTGCATCTCGTAAACAATTTAACATTACATTTTTGGCTCCCAAACCTTCAGGATGTGGCGCTGTAATGTGGTGTGCATCTGCTGACATACCTCCACCGCCAATTTCGCAGTAAATGGTAGCTCCACGAGCAACAGCGTGCTCATATTCTTCTAATATTAAAGCACCCGCACCTTCTCCAAGTACAAAACCATCACGGTCTTTGTCCATTGGTCTCGAGGCTGATTTTGGATCGTCATTTCTAGTGGATAGCGCGTGCATGGCGTTAAAACCGCCCATTCCTGCTATTGTAACTGCAGCTTCTGAGCCACCTGTAATCATGGCATCTGCATAGCCCAATCGGATGTAATTAAAGGCATCAATGATAGCGTTGGTAGATGAGGCGCATGCTGAAACTGTAGTGAAGTTTGGTCCTCTAAAACCATACTTGATAGAAATATGTCCTCCTGCTATATCAGCAATCATTTTTGGGATAAAGAATGGGTTGAATTTTGGTGTGCCGTCTCCTGCTGCAAAATTCAACACTTCGATTTGAAAGGTTTCAAGTCCGCCAATTCCAGAACCCCAAATTACGCCTACGCGGTCTTTGTCAAGGGTATCCATATCAAAATTAGCATCTTTAACAGCTTCGTCAGAGGCTACCATGGCATACTGAGCGTAACGATCCATTTTTCGAGCTTCTTTGCGGTCTATAAAATCTTCTACATTAAAGTTTTTAACCTCACAGGCAAATTGTGTTTTGAATTTTGAAGCGTCAAAATAAGTGATTGGTGCAGCACCGCTCACTCCGTTAATAAGACCGTTCCAATATTCTTGAATGTTATTCCCTATGGGAGTTAGAGCGCCTAAACCTGTTACAACCACTCGTCTTAATTCCATAAACTCTTTATTTCGTTATCTTTAAACAAATAAAACCCACGCTGATACTGTATAAATACTACAAAATAGCTATGGGTATTACAATAAATATCTTTCGATTGAATGTCAATCTTGAATTTAATTTTTAAAAAAAATAATAACACCCGTATACCAGAAGCATACGGGTGCGTACTTTATTATTTTTTAGCTTCCTCAATGTAAGAGATTGCTTGAC
>CAZMHK010000052.1:0-18576 GCA_964566045.1 uncultured Flavobacterium sp. | reverse complement strand
AAACTTGCAGGTTGAAAAAGAGATTGATAAATATGGCACAATTACTGATGTTTTGAATGCCAATCAATCTGTATTAGTACAAGTCGTCAAAGAACCTATATCAACCAAAGGACCAAGAATTAGCGCTGAGCTATCTCTTGCAGGAAGATTTATAGTTTTGGTTCCGTTTTCTGACCGCGTTTCTATTTCACAAAAAATAGAAGACAAAAAAGAAAAGGAACGCTTGAAACGATTAGTACAATCCGTCAAACCAAAAGGATTTGGTGTTATTGTTCGCACAGTAGCCGAAGGCAAAAGCACAGTAGAATTAGAAAAAGATTTGCAGAACCTGCTAAGCAGATGGACTGCAATGTGTAAAAAATTACCAACTGCTCATCATCCGTCAAAAGTACTTGGAGAGCTCAACAGAGCTTCATCAATACTTCGAGACGTGTTTAATGATACCTTTAGCGGTATTCAAATAGATGATGAAGAGTTGTACAACCAAACAAAGGATTACTTGCAAGAAATTGCACCATCCAAACAATCAATTGTAAAGTTCTATCAATCAAAAGACACACCTATTTTTGAGAAATATAACATAGAGCGACAAATCAAGACTTCATTTGGGAAAACAGTTTCCATGAGTAAAGGAGCTTACCTAATTATAGAACACACCGAAGCCTTGCACGTTATAGACGTAAACAGCGGAAACCGTTCTAACAAAGCCACCAACCAAGAAGATACTGCCATGGAAGTCAACATGATTGCTGCTGCCGAAATCGCTAGACAATTGCGTCTGCGAGATATGGGCGGTATCATTGTAGTTGATTTTATCGATATGTCTAATCCTGAAAATCGCAAAGTCTTGTTCGATTTCTTAAAAGAAGAAATGAGCGATGATAAAGCCAAGCACAAAATCTTACCTCCTAGCAAATTTGGATTAGTTCAAATTACACGCCAAAGAGTAAGACCAGAAGTTAATATTAAAACCAGAGAAGAAGATCCAAACAATGTAGTAGGCGAAATTGAAGCGCCAATTCAAATCATTGATAAAATTTCTTTTGATCTAGAAAGAGTATTAAAAAACCACAATCAAGTTGTTCTCAACGTTCATCCGTTTGTGGCCGCATACCTTACCAAAGGTTTTCCATCATTGCGTTCAAGATGGTTTCTTGAGCACAAAAAATGGGTGAAAATTATACCTCGTGATGCTTACACGTACCTAGAATATCATTTTTATGACAAAAAAGAAAATGCTGTCATAGAATAAAACAAACTCCTCAAGAAATTGGGGAGTTTTTTTTTGCTCTTTTTTTAGGAGCTTTTTCCAGCTATCCGTTACAATCTTATATGCCGAACACCGGCACATAAGGATTTTCACTGCTAGCTGGGCTAGGGGAATCAATTTCAAAAGAAGATTCTCTACTAAAATGATATTCAGAATTTAAAAAAGTTATTCCCTTACAATCTCAATCTTCCTCCGAATTTCATTTCCAAATTCATCCACCACAGTGATGTAATGAAACCCTGTAGTTGCCGAGATTGGCATTTCATGAAAAGTTTTCGTACTACCTTTAAACACTTGGTCAACATACCAAAAAAGTTTACTATCTCTTTGCGAATGCGCTACTTTTAAAATCACGGGCTGAACCTCACTATTAAAATTCTTAGTCAGGTAGATTTTGCTATTGGTTTTTGGATAAATAAAATCCATTGTTGCGGTTTGTGTTCCCATACAATCACTTCTAAACGGTGGCAAAGGCAAATATTCAATATGCTGACTTTTGTAATACCAAGCCATCACAGGGGGCAAAATGAACCAATTTTTGGTCACTATATTTTCTATGTTTTCGCAACTGCTGTTCAATTGAAATTGCAATGATTTATCCAAATGCACCGTTTTGTGATACGGACAAATAGAAGTGTTTTTTCCTTTCTTCGATACTAATTGTTTTATTTTCGGACAACCATCCTTAGCCAAATGACCACTCAAACTACACACCTCAACTTCTGCTAAATCCTTAATTGGCGTTTCAAACCATCGTTGTCTTGGCAATAAATTAAAAATATCAAACAAAATGGGAGCTGCACTAGTAACTCCCGTCAAAGTTGGTCTGCCCTCGCCTGTTGCATTTCCTACCCACACACCTACCACATATCTTGAATTAGTTCCTATCGCCCACGCATCACGATTCCCAAAACTTGTTCCCGTTTTCCAAGCAATCTTGAGTGAACTGTCATAAAATTTCCAAGCCTCGTCACCTTCGGGACGATTGACTTGTTCCATTGCGTTATACGTGAGCCAAATCGAGCCTGCTCCCAAAATGTTCTTTTGCTTGGTTTCATCACCAAAATCAACTTGAAAATCATCATCGTAATTCAGTTCTGGAAATTCATTAGTGCGGTATTGCCCTTGATTTTTATTAAAATAATTTAAGGTCGAAGATAAACCTGCGTACGTTCTACACAAATCCCATAAATTACTTTCGGCACCACCCAAAATAAGTGACAAGCCGTAATGATCAGGCGGTTTTGAAATATCCCGCAATTTGAATCGCTGTAATTCTTCATAAAATTTATTCACTCCAAAATCCTGTAGCATCAATACAGAAGGAATGTTCAACGATCGCGCTAATGCCCGATGCGCTGGAACCGCTCCATCAAATGTCAGATTGAAATTCTGAGGCGTATAGCCCGCAATCTGCGTTGGAATATCTGCTACTAATGTATTGGGCAGTAACTCGCCATCGTCAAGCATACCAGCGTATAAAAACGGTTTCAGAATACTTCCTGTACTTCTTGGTGCATCAATAATATCGACATCTTTTTGATGATTGCCATCCGTAGGCGAGTTACCCACATAGCTCATCACTTTTCTATTGGACACATCGATAACCAAAATAGCCAAATTATGAACTTCATTTTGCTTGTATTGATTGTAATAATACTTTGCAATTTGATTGACTCTGTTTTGCAACCCAATCTCTACTGTCGTTTTCACCCGAGTTCCTTCTTGATTCTTAGCTACTCTTTGCAATAAATGAGGTGCAATTTGTGGTAAATCATATGGTTTTTGAGGCAAAGGCTCATCTATCGAAAGCTCGTAAGTCTGTTGATCAATGACTCCTTCTTGGTTTAATTTCAATAAAAGTCGGTTGCGCTTGCTCAATAATTTGATTTGGTTTTTTCCCGGATAAATCAAACTAGGTGCATTCGGTAAAACCGCCAATGTTGCACTCTCGGCCCATGACAATTGATGGGACTGCACGCCAAAATACCGCCAAGAAGCCATTTCCAGACCTACCACATTTCCGCCAAAAGGGGCGTGAGCGGCATACAATTCCAAAATTTTGTTTTTAGAATAACCCATTTCTAATCGGGTGGCGAGAATGAGTTCGACTATTTTCTCAAAATAAGTCCGCCCTTTTCCTTTTCTGGACAAGCGAATAACTTGTTGTGTCATCGTGCTTCCGCCACGAACGACTTTGCCTGCTTTTCGGTTTTGCTGAACAGCATTGACCATCGCCACAGGATTGAATCCAGGGTGTTTATAGAAATATTCATCTTCAAAATAGACAATACATTTCTTGAATTTATCGGGAACGCTGTCTTGTGCAGGAAATCGCCATTGCCCGTCAAGAGCAATTTTGGCGCCAAGCAATTCACCTTCTTTGCTTTCAATCACCGTAGAATAAGGTTCTTGAAACAAAGTTCGTGGCAACGAAAAATAATAAACCACCAACAACAAAAAGGCTATTGATGATTTAATTTTATTTCTTTTTATACAATTTATGATGCGTTGTAGAAACGCTATTAGTTTATTTTTCAAAGTAATTTTTATTTAACCGTAAGGTTCGCAAAGTTATACGCGACGGGCACAAAGAATTTTGATTATCTATAAAACTTAAATTTTTGCCACAGATTATATGGATTGCGCGGATTACAACATATTCTAATAAAACTGCGTTAACCCGCGTAAAATCCGTTGCATCCGTGTTATCTGCGTTCCATTTAGTGCTATTTCACCACTTGTACCCAGAATCCTTTCGTTCTTGCCAAAAATGTATTGTCATACATTGCTTCGCATTGCAATCCAGGCAAATAATACGTTCCCAAATATGAAGCATTCAGTAATATTCTAAACGTTTTGGTTTCACCCGATTTTAATTCAAAATAGAAATTAGTTCTATCATCGCGAATATCAATATAATCAGCTACGTTATTGGTGGCATCCCCATAGTCTGTGAAACGAGTATTTACAATTTCGAAACCGGAAGGTAAAATTTGTGATAACGCCACATTTTCTACACGTTCATTTTTTAGGTTTTTAACCGTTACCTCAGCAACAAATTCAGTTCCTTGATTAATTTTCGACACATTGATAACACTTCCTTTTCTGTTTTTGAAAACAATCGAAGCCGAAACATTACTCTGAATCGCTTTTTCTTGTCCTATTGGAAGAATTCCAGTATTCAACACACGAACAAATAATCTATTCTTTCTGTTGTTTTTTAGAGTCACACTATTCGAACCCGTTTTGACAACCAAACTTCGATCTGCGATGGTTTTCATCGTTTTAATTGATTGTGCTTTTCCGTCTTTACTCAATTGAACATCGATTCCTTTTGGACCATTACTCACAGAAAACTTTGCCATTGCATACAAACCATACGCCGTAGTTTGTGTACTCATCCATTGGTCACTTGACATATCTTTGGCCAATTTTGTTGCCATTGCAAATGCTTTTTGCTTTTGCCCTAGCAATAACAAAGTTTCGAGAGCCATCGCACGATTCCTATCAGCAGATCCGTAATAGTAATAATTATAGGTGGAATTATCATCAATTGAAGTATTCAGCAACAACGATAAACCTGCCGATTTTTGTCCTGCCAATACGTAAGCCGAAGCCAAACGCAATTTACTTTCGTTTGAAATTCCTTTGGTTTCACGCAATCTGTTCATCGAAGACAAATCGGGTGATCCCGCCAACGCTAATGTGTATAAGCGATACGATTGTGACAAATCGTTACCATAACTCGGCATAAATCGCCATTGTTTGGCTTCTTTTTGCTGATACGAAATCCATTTGGTTTTGAAGTTAATCGGCAAGAAATACCCTTTCTTCTCTGCTTCAATCATAAAATGTCCCGCATACGAAGTGCTCCAATCATCGGCAACGGTTCCTCCTTGCCAGTATGCCATTCCACCATTCGATAATTGAAAACCTCCTAAACGAGTAATTCCTGCAGTCACATTTTTTTGAATTAATTGCTGGCGCGTAGCATCCAAATCCATAATATCATTTAAGTACAATTGTGGAAAAACCGACGAAGTCGTTTGCTCCACACAACCATGAGGATATTGAATCAGATATTGTAATCGCCCGTTTAAATTGATGGTTGGCATTGAGGAAACCTCCAGTTTTGCCTTATTACTTCCCGAAACACCAAATGTTTTCCAAGGAATTGTTTTAGTACTATTTGGTTCCAAAATCACATCAGTAAATGTATTGGTGACTGGATTCGGATTGGTCATATCGATCTCCACATCATACACTGATTTTTCCTTGCCCGAAGTTGCGACGATTTGCACTTTTCCAATTCCGGTAACAGAACCCACGGCCAAATTAAAATAAGCCATTTTTTCGTCAGGCTGAGGGAAAGTTAATTTTTGTGTGGCACTTCCAATAACTTTTAATCCGTTGTTCGTTTTAATCTGAACCGTAACGTTCTTGATATTTTTTTCCATTGCAAAAATGGTCACTGGAATCGTCACTCTCTCAGATGGAGAGATTTTTCTTGGCAATGAAGCCAAAACCATTAACGGACTGCGAACCGGAGTTGCTTTTTCGGCACTTCCGTACGCACTTGAAATTGCATCGCCAGCCACGATCATTGTTTTTACGGAACCAATGTATTTCGGTAATTTTACTTGATGGGTTTTGGTTTGTCCTTTTTCTAATTTAAAAGGTCCCATATAAATTACAACCGGTTTGAAACGATTGGCTTTTTTGGCTTTTCCACCACCCAAATCTTGGTCACCACCAATACTGAAAATCTGATTTACTTTTCCGCCATATGCTCCAATCACATCATCATAAATATCCCATGTTTTTACACCCAAAGCTTCTCGAACATAAAAGCTGTCCCAGGCATTTGGCGCTTTGAAACGGGTTAAATCCAATAATCCTTCATCAACAATAGCAATGGTGTAGGTCATTGCTTTCCCGGATTGTTCACTCACTTTTATAGCGAATGATTGCTCCGGACGCAGCACATCTGGCATTACTAATTTGGGAGCTAGGATGGTGTTTTTATCAACTACTTCAATAGGCACAATTCCATACATACGAATTGGCAAATCATTTTTGGTGGAAGCGTGTGGTTGTAAAAGCGTAATATTGAAGTACACATTTGGAGCCATAGCAGCCGTAATCGGAATGGTAACTTTGGTTTCTCCTTTTTGGGTCTTCGCCCAAAGCGTTTGTACTACTTTCGAACCATTTTCGATAGAGATAAAAGCGCGTCCTCCTGCACTAGACGGGAACGAAATTTGAGCAGTTTCACCCACAGCATACTTCTCCTTATCCGTTGAAAAAACTAACATATTGGCAGTAGAAGCATCAGTATTTCTCGTTTTTCCAGACCATGTTGGCCAATCGATATTTACCGTCAAAGCCGTTGCGTGTCCGCCAACAGCATCAGAAACCCGAATCATATAACGTCCCCACTCTTCATCCGTCAAGGCAAAACGGACATTTCCTCTTCCACTAGCATCAGTATTAATTATAAAAGTTTTATATGAAGTAGTAGCATTATCAGCGTTGTAATTCGATAAATTATCACTAGATGCATCCCACCACCAACGCCATTCTACTTTATACACTTTAACTTCCAGGTTTTTAACCGACTTTGGTCGTCCATTTTCATCAACCGTAACCACATCAAATTGGTTCATGGTACGGGTTTCAAGTATTCCGTATTTGTTCGGTTCAGGTGACTTTATCCCCACATAAGTAGGGTACGGAGAATAGGTCGTAGCTATAACATCAGTACTAAAATCGCCGCCTTCTTCATACACTTTAGTAATAAACGACGCTTTCAACATTCCAGGTGCTTCTCCTTGTATTTTCGGGTCTATCGTAGCATTCGCTTTTCCAGTAGCATCTAATTTACCTGAGAAAACGGTAACTTCTTCGGTGCTGAATTTTCGAACCAAATCATCAAAAATATACTTGTCATAATTCTTAAAAGCTGTAGTTTGCTGCGAAAATTTAGCTTGCATTTCCACATTCAAGTTTTTGGCTACAGCGCCATGAAGCCAAGCCACTTCAAGGTTGCTAGTGTTTGGATAAGCCGAAGAAAGTATAGCTCGTTTGAAAGTATTTTTGATTTTCAAACGATTGGGTTTGATGGTTTCGATTTTGATACTTTTATAAAACTTCGCACCACCCACGCTAACCATTGCTTCCCAATTTCCAGTAGGCGCGTCATTTGCTGTTGGAACTGTAAACGCATAATGATTCCATTCATTCGATTTTTGAACCGTTTGATACGTTACTTTTCCATTTGGATCAGATAGTCTAAATTTTATAGGATGTCCAAGTGGAATTTTATTCGAAGCATCATTCAAAATGAAAGACAAATACAAATTATCGCCGGGACGCCAAACGCCTCGTTCTCCATAAATGAACCCTTTAAGTCCTTTTTGCAAAGTCTCGCCAGACACATTAAAATTACTCACTGACAGTGAATTCCCGTCGTCTAATTTAACATAAGTAGACTCCGTACCTTGCGTTACAATAGCAAAATAGGCAAATTTATCCAACTGAAAAGTCGCAATTCCATCGCTATTAGTGGTTCCTGTAGTTATTTTTTGCTGCTGAAAAGTATACAAATCTACTGTTGCATTTGTAACTGGCTCTGTGGTGACAATATTATTTACGGCAAACAAATACGATTTATTTTCGCCTCTTTTAGCAATTACACCCAAATCAGTAGCCAGAATATTAGTTGCTATTTTGGCATTATAAAAATACGAACTCGAGCAAGGATCCTGACTTTCTCTCCATTCGTAATCATCGTAGTAGTAATCATCGTAAGAGTTTCCGCTGTAATTAACATCATTCTCATCAACCTCTTCTTCCTCTTCGGTTGTATCCTCATCAGCGGTTTCGCATTTGTACAAAGAATATTTTTTCTTGTAAACAAACTCTACTCTATAAATCGCGCCAGGTTCAGGAGTAATTATTTTAGATAAATCCAAAGCAAAAGTGTTCCACTTACTTAAATTTAGTAATGTATTTTCTTTTAAACTCAGAGTTGATTTGGCAATAGGTTGCGCCACTCTTTTCAGGTTTTGACTGCCATTAAGTTCGTTATATTGCAAAAATTGCATAATATTGTTTTTGTAAATTTTATACACTTTTACATCAACAGCACTCAGGTTTACAGCCTCAAAATTGAGTTTTAAGTTATTAGAACTTGGCAAAATGGTTCCGTTTTTGATAAACCGAACGCTTGGCTTTATTTCATCAAAGGATATTTTCTCGGTATAATTCTCATTTAACTTTCTACCGTATTCACTCTCTATTCCCTGAAAAACTTCTAATAACAGTTCTCCGGTAAGTTTTTGGAAATCCACAACTGGTTCAGGCTCAACAATAGCAACTTCTTCAGGTTCCTCAACCACAGCACTATCAACAACCACAGCAGTAGAATCAGTACTTTCAATTGCTTCCACTGCTTCCACTGGCTCTGGAGCCACTTCAACAGGTTTTTGAACGGGTACTTCATTACTAAAATAAACTTTCAACACATTTCCTTGTGCAGAAAACTTTAAATTATTGGTGTTCTGAATGGCGACTAATCCTTTAAAATCTTGTCCTTTTTCTAAGGGTTCCGAAAAATTAATAGACAAGGTTTGATTATCTCCTTCTTGAATTTCGGTCTTAACTACTTTAAACTCTTTCAATGCCGTAATTGGGAAATCGATAGTCCCTTTTTGATCGATATCAAAATCATTTCCGTCGTATTTTATTTCCAAATTGCTTTTAGACTCCAAACGTTGAATGCTGTCAATTCTGAACTTGAATTCTTTTCCAACTGTATTCGTTTTTTCGAAAACAATTTTCAAATCGCTCCCGTTATGCTCGGCTTCAATCAAATTTTTAGCGGTTTCCAAATCAATATTGTCTGCTGTTTTAAGTACCGCATTCAAGTATTGGTATTCTGGGCTGTAGGACTGCAAATCCAGCGTATTCACTGCAAAATCTTGCTTAATCGTTTTTACCGTAAAGTTAAAATTGGATAGTGTTTTATCTTTTTCAGCAACCTTTGGATTCAGTTGATCCAAATGCAAAGTCACTTGATATTCCGTACCTGATTCCAGCTTTTTTTCGGGAACAAAAGCAATCGTATTGCTCGAAAGCGCAATTACTTTTCCGTCTACACTTGGAGAAATGGTGAACAAATCGTTATCTAAAACCTCATTGACTTTCCATTCTTTTTTATCAAAAGCCAAAACTACCCTAATATCCGATTCTGAAGAGACAATTCCTCCCGTAAAACTGACGATAAACTCCTTGAATAGTGAGAAATCTGAATTAAAATCGGCGGCAGATTTTCTACCACAGGCTTGAAACAAAAAAAACACACAAAACACGTAAATTAATCCTTTTGTTTTCACTTTTAGCTAGAGTTAATAGGTTATAAATTAAATTATTGCAACATCTCACAAGTAACACAATAACTAGATAGTTACCGCAATATTGTAGTAAATGTAGAATAATTAATTTATTTTTTAAGAAGAAATTTCTTTGAGAGGAAATTGTTTTTTAAAGGTGTTTTTTAGGAGCTAATCCAGCTATTCGTTACAATCTTATATGCCGTCCCGAAGTTTCGGGTTTGGCACATAAGGATTTCCACTGCTATCTGGGCTAGGGAGTATCTTGAATAGTCTACTTCCTTCTTTCAGCAAAAAATCGTTTCATCAAATCAGCAGCTTCATTGGCCATGATTCCTTGTACCACAGTTGTTTTAGGATGTAGTTTTGTTCCTAGAGTAATAAAACCGCGTTGTTCATCACGAGCACCAAAAACAATTTTAGAAATTTGGCTCCAATACAAAGCGCCAGCACACATCTGGCAAGGCTCGAGTGTTACATAAAGCGTGCAACCTGTTAAATATTTTCCGCCTAGATAATTTGCAGCAGCAGTGATAGATTGCATTTCGGCATGTGCTGTCACATCATGAAGTAATTCTGTTAAATTATGACTTCGAGCAATGACTTTATTATCAATGACAATTAGCGCTCCAACAGGAATTTCGCCTTTTTCAAAAGCCATTTCTGCTTCCTGCAAAGCTTTTTTCATGAAATATTCGTCGGTGAATGGGTTTATCATAATACAAAAGTACGGATTAGAAATAATTTTCGTTAGTTTTATAATCAGAAACGTACCATATGGAAAGGAAGTATAAAATCACAATTTCAGAACCTTGTCAAGAAGATTGGAACAAAATGACTCCAAATGACCAAGGTCGTTTTTGTATGAGTTGCGCTAAAACTGGTGTTGATTTTACTGCAATGCTACCCGAAGAAGTGCAACATTTTTTCATCCAAAATCAAAGCCAGAATATCTGTGGTAGAATGAGAAAATCGCAATTAGATTCGATTACCATTCAAATCCCTAGTCGTGTACTTTATAAACAAACTCAACATCATAAAATGTTTTTGTTAGCACTGTTCATCACAATGGGAACCACTTTGTTTAGTTGTGCCGATAAAAACGGAAACAAACAAAAAATTGATGCTGTTGAAGTGGTTAAAGACACAACAAAAGCATCCCAAATAACTGTTGGAATGATGTTGCCCAAAAAAAACAATTCGCAAAACCATGTTCAGCCTCCTGGACCAGCAACCAAGGCAAATAATGTAAAATTTATAAATCCCCAAACAATTGCTTGCGAAGAAACAACAAATAACGATACTGCTGCGGAAGATGTAATTTACAACGGAGGGATCGGTTTCGAATTCCCTGCAGAATACAAAGGTGGGATTGAAAAATTTTACACTTTCTTCAAAGAGGAGTTTAATCAACCCGAAAATATAAACAATAAAATTACCGAAATTTCCATCTCATTCGTTGTTGATAAAGACGGCTCATTAACTTATGTTAAACCAAAATCCGAAATTGACGTGGCTTTAGAAAATGAAATTGTTAGAGTTTTGAAATTATGTCCTAGATGGAAACCAGGTGAACAAAATGGTAAAAAAACTAGAACATTATATACTGAATCTATTCCTTTGATCTAAACAAAATAATTTTGATAAAACTTACTTATCATAACTAATTACAATTGTTTCAAAAAGCAACCATTCTGAACTTATTTACCTATTTAATTAACTCCTTATAAAAATAAGACAGGTTACTAGAATCGTCTAAAATTGAAAAAAGATTCCATTTTAAAAACGTAAATTTGCTTTTTATCAAACAATGAAAAACAGTTTACTTTCAAACATCAATAACCCAACCGATTTACGCTTGCTTGACGAAGCACAACTTCCTCAAGTTGCCCAAGAATTACGCGATTTTATCATCGATATTGTGGCTGTAAAAGAAGGCCATCTTGGCGCAAGCCTAGGTGTTATTGAATTGACAATTGCCTTGCATTATGTTTTTGACACCCCGAATGATTTATTGATTTGGGATGTGGGTCATCAAGCCTATGGACATAAAATCCTTACCGGCCGAAGAGAAAATTTTCATACCAATCGTCAATTGGGAGGTATTTCTGGTTTCCCAAAAAGAAGCGAGAGCAACTATGACACCTTTGGCGTAGGCCATTCTTCCACTTCTATTTCGGCAGCACTCGGAATGGCAATTGCCTCTAATTTAAAAGGAGATTTCAACAAACAACACATTGCTATTATTGGTGACGCATCTATCGCTTCAGGTATGGCTTTTGAAGGGTTAAATCACGCAGGAGTTACTGATGCCAATTTACTCGTAATTCTTAATGATAACGCAATTGGGATTGATCCTAGCGTGGGCGCCTTGAAACAATACCTCACTGCTGTGAAAGAGGGGAAAAACCCGAGACAAAACAACATGATCAAGTCCTTGAACTTTGATTATTCGGGACCAATTGATGGTCATGATATTTTTGCTGTAATCAAGGAATTAAAGCGTTTGCAAAAAATAAAAGGTCCTAAATTTCTACATTTAATTACCACCAAAGGAAAAGGCCTGCAACAAGCCGAAGAGGATCAAGTAAAATACCACGCTCCAGGAAAATTTGATGCCGCAACTGGCGAAATCATTACAAAACAAGAAGAAAATTTACCTCCAAAATACCAAGATGTTTTTGGCTTGACCGTTTTAGACTTGGCTCGAAAAAACGAAAAAATAATAGGAATCACCCCTGCGATGCCCTCTGGTAGTTCCTTAAAATTCATGATGGATACGTTCCCAAAACGTGCTTTTGATGTAGGAATTGCTGAACAGCATGCAGTGACTTTGGCCGCCGGAATGGCAACACAAGGCATGATTGTTTATTGCAATATCTATTCGACATTTTTGCAAAGAGCTTATGACCAAATCATTCATGATGTGGCATTGCAAAATCTCCCGGTAATTTTTTGTTTGGATAGAGCAGGTTTAGTGGGCGAAGATGGCGCTACGCATCACGGTGTTTTTGACTTGGCTTACCTGCGTTGCATTCCTAACCTGATTGTTTATGCTCCGAGGAACGAAATTGAACTTCAAAATATTTTATATACCGCGCAATTAGGACTTGAAAACCCGATTGCTATTCGGTATCCGAGAGGTCGCGGGGTAATCAACAACTGGAAAGAAAACTATAGAGGGAAATATCAAAAAATTACAATCGGAGCTAGCTCGCGTTTGGTAACTGGTGATAAAGTGGCTGTTTTATCGAATGGTACTATTGGAAATAATGTTACTTTGGCACTTGAACAAATTACAAATGAAAACAAGATTGCACATTACGATTTTCCATTTGTAAAACCATTAGACGAAAATGCTTTGCATACTATCTTCAAAACGTTTTCAACTGTAATTACAATTGAAGACGGAACAGTGGTTGGTGGCTTTGGAAGTGCAGTAACCGAATTTGCTGCAGCAAATCATTACACATCAAACATTACAATTTTGGGCATTCCCGATGAATTTATCGAACACGGAACTGTAAACGAGTTGCAACAATTTTGCAAAATTGACGTTAAAAGCCTCACAGAGCTCTTTTCGAATTTATAAAATGTTTAACTTGCAAAACCAACATTTCAGCACTACTATGAAGTACTTTAAAGCCATTTGTCTTGTTTTATTTTTAGCTATTTCTTTGCCTACTTTCGCTCAAATTAGAGATTCAATTGTAAGCTCAAACTACATTAGAGCCGTAAATTATTCCCCAAATAACATACAAAACGTTCGAGTTCCTTTAAAAATTCAAACCAAAACATACAACTTACCCCTTTCGCATTGGACCAAAAAAAACAGCATTGGTCTAGATATTTCTGAGGTAGCATTTGTTAATTGGTCTGCAGGAGGAACGAGTTCAATTTCAGGATTGCTAAAGGGAAAATTTCACCGAAATTACAACCGCAAAAACTTTAATTGGGGTAACGAATTAATTGTTCGTTACGGGTTAAACAAGCAAGATGGTATTGAAGTGCGAAAAACGGAAGATGCCCTGCAATTTAACTCCACATTTGGGTACCGCAGAGACACTTTGACAAATTGGTTTCACTCCGCTAAATTTAATTTCAACACTCAGTTTACCAACGGGTATGCATATCCTAATACAGACAAAGCCATCTCAAAGCCTTTTGCACCAGCGTACATTTTCATGGGAGTAGGCGCTGAAAACGTAGATAAAGACAAAAAAAGAACCTTTTATATTTCGCCTTTTACTTTCAAGACTACTTTAGTATTAGATCAACGATTGGCTGACCAAGGAGCATTTGGAGTAGCAAAAGCTACGTTTGATGCTAATGGAAATATGTTAACCCCAGGTGAAATGACAAAAGTTGAACTTGGATTTTTGGCCACCAGTAAATACCGAAAGGAAATTGTAAAAAATATTACACTTGAAAATCGATTGACTCTATATTCTGATTACATCAACCGTTTTGGCAACATTGATGTGGATTGTGATTTGCAAGTAGAACTCATTGTAAACCGATATGTTAAAGCCAACATTGGCGCACATGTTATTTATGATGATGACATTAAATCTAAAAAAGAAATTGAAGGCATTCAAGTTACCGAAGGTCCTAAAACACAATTACGCCAAGCAATAGGTGTAGGAATTGAATATATTTTTTAACAATTAAAAGTTCAAAAAAACGCCCCATAAGTACTAAACTAATGGGGCGTTTTTCTTGCTTATAACATACTATTTGATGATTAATTTATCTACGTAGCGCAGACCATCTCCTTCTACAGATAGGATATAAACCCCAGCAGCCACAGGCCTGATATTGAATGTTTTTTCACCAGCAAACGATTCTTTCTCTTTTTCAAAAACAACTTTACCGCTGAGATCACTTATCTTTATCTTTACCAGACCATTGTAATTATTAATTCGAACAGTAATATCACCCACCGATGGATTTGGATATACTCGCATTACATTTTCGTCGTCTATACTTGTGGTTCCCAGCGAACAATTTGCCCCAGCAGCTGGCCTTGTAAAATCTTCGACTTGATCATTTCCTACATTCCTGTCCCCAGCCGAAGCATTTACTCCCAACCCTCTGGATGCAAAAACTTCCCAAATCAAGCAAAAATCTTTACCGCCTGTAGTCGCTTGGTCTGCTGCCAAAAGGGCGTCTCTACCATCAATAAATGTTGGGCTACAAGCTTGCAATTTAAGGCCATCTAATACCAATTGCATTATTTTATTATTGCCACCTTTGCCAGAATATTTATTGTCATCATAACCATATTTATCGATGTATGCCCACGTCAAATCCCATAACATTGTTGCCCAAACAGATCCCACACCATGCTCAGAAGTCTGTACCACATTAGAGGAATTTGTAAACTGAAAATCATTAGTGTTGGAGTACGTCATCGGATTTATAGCCCTATCAGTTGAGTATGGAAAACTACGAATTCCGCGTCCATCAGTACCTTGAGAAGAAACAAAGGTTCCAATGCCTCTTCTTGCGGTTCCAACATCTCCCGGTTTTAATTGCATCATAAGGGCAAACCAATCAGACCAGCCTTCGCCCATTTGATCTGTATTATCAAGGCATCTTGAATTATTTCTTCCTCCCGCAAGTCGGGTAGATATACCATGACCGTACTCGTGTGCAATAATACCATTGTCAAAATCGCCATCGGTATTGATAAAAGGAGAGGATTCTACTTGTAATTTTACATTCACTGCAGAGCGTTCCATTTGTTCAATTATTGCGTCTCCCAAAGCCTTGGTAACACTAATTGCTGGTATAGTTATACTAGCGTCATCTCCAGACATGGACACCTCTCCTGTAGTATTGTTAACTACTATAACAGCTATAGCGCCCGCATCCTGTGCTGATTTGACCTTTACTACGAAATTACAAGAACCTCGGTATAAGATCACAATCTTGCCGTTCATAGCGGCAGCATTAGAGGGTGCTGAGCAGCCCAGTGAGCCTGCACCAGAATTGTCTAAATAAAGTACTAAATCTGACTGCAAAAATGCTGGCGCAACAGGTAAATCAACTCGTCCTGGATTAAATGTGTTTTGCCTTGCGCTGTAATTACCCGCTAATACTTGTGGACTTGCTATTGTAATTGGCCTGATGGGCGGCGCATTATCCCATAAAAACATTTGCATTCGTGGTCGAATTCCGTCATCGGAAGTTGAAAAATTAGCATTATTCAACCTCTTAGGGTCTGCAAATGATCCATCTTGGGCATCTGCAAAAACAAAATCGCCTGCCGTACCTCCTTTACCATAATTATTTTGTTGAAAATTACCGCTTACCTCATCAAAACCATATTGGTACCACACATCATGCATGATATTATTCATATAAAATAAATTGGTACATGCCGCTTCAATATATGTTGATGCATTCACGCTTTTACCACCGTATGGAAAATCAAATAATAACGAAGCGCCACCTTCTGGACTGAAGGAGGTCGTGGCATTATCGGACAAAAAATCTTCCTTTGCCCAAACATTATTACCCCTTGTTGTGGTAAACTCAGCTCCGGGCGAACCATCAGTATCATGCCAACCAAACGGCGAAGCAGTGCTATTTGAAGGATTGCTTAGCAATTGAAAATTTCCATGAATGGGACTCTCGATTTGAAAAGGAATCACGCGATACGTTCCGCCTTGAGTCTGTGCTTTAACAGGCGTGAAAATTTGTTTGTAAGTTATTGCGTCAGGATTCAATACATCATTTCGACTTGAAAAAACAGCACCATGATCGAAACTGCAACTTAAAACCGTGTTTATTTTTTCTAGAATTTTGCCAGTACTTGCATCAGCTCGAACACTCCAAATCGTGTCATGCGAAGCTGTGGGAATGGTAAAATTCCAAGCTAATTTCAAATCCCCACTTTCGTTTTGATGGTACACTACATTAGCTCTTATGGGTTCCTCTTGACTGCTTGCACCACCAAGTAGTGTGTACGCATATGGTTTTGTATGCGATTGCACCTGAAAGTTTGACGCAGGCAGACCTAATTGAAAATAAACTTTAGCCAGCGCATCATTTACACTCAGAGCAGGTTTGGATGTGTTTATTTTTTTGGTTGCATCAACAACGACATTTTCCTGATGCCGAATAACCTTACCATTTTTAATAGCAAAATTAGAAACTGATCTAAAAATTTCAATACCTTGATGCCGTTGTACCACAAAACAATTGGTAATACCAGTAACCTTTGAAGAGGCTTCGCTTTGAATAATCCAATCTTGTAAAGCTTGACTAGATTTTAATTTTTTAGCTGATGGAGTCTTTAGGTAGTTCCTAATAATTTCATCATTAGTCTGAGAAAAAACAAAATAAGGAAGCGCTAAAAGCGCGAATAGTAGCGTTCTTTTCATAAATATTTGGTTGATTTAGGGGAATTTAAAGTTAACCAATATTTAATAAATGTAAATCACAACTTTTTAAAAATAATAAAATTTTAACTTTTTGAGGCTGTGATGGTTTTATAGTACAATAATGCGTTTCCGTCAGTTAACAAGGAAATAAAATGACAAATATGCAACAATCGACCATACAAATCCTGTTTTTCAAGCTGGTGTTTTTCAGGTAGCATTTTTAAAATTAAGGTATCATAATTAGAAGCGACACCATTATAACTATTGTCAAATGCAGTAATAAATTTATCCAATAAGGTTTGTATGATTTGATAGCCTACAATTTCTTTCTCTATTACCTCACGACTTTGGTAGATTTTCTCGACACTGATCTTGATAATATCATCCATCTGTGCTTTGTACTTGCTTTTATCCATTAAGGCATAAGGAAATTTTCCTTGTAAAATAAGCTCTTCGTTTTCAACAAAAACTTTAACGGCATCGTTGATTAAACTTCCTATTGCCAAAGCGCGCAAATAACTAATTCGGTCTTCTTTGGTCTCAAGGGTTTTGTACTTGGAAGTGTCAATACTATCTTTGACTAATTTTATAAGGTATTCCAATGCGAAATCCTCCGAAACCAAGCCTAGATTCATTCCGTCCTCAAAATCGATAATGGTATAACAAATATCATCTGCAGCTTCAACTAGATAGGCCAAAGGATGGCGTTCAAAACCAACATCTTCTCCAGATTTATTCGGAATCAAACCCATGTCCTGTGCTACTTCTTGAAAAAAAGCTTTGTCTGTTTGAAAAAAACCATATTTTTTATCAGCGATATTTTTAGTTGGTTTTTTAGGCAAACTCTCTTTTGGATATTTCATAAAAGCACCAAGAGTAGCATACGAAATCCGAAGTCCTCCTTCTATTCCTGGTCTGCTTGCTGTAAGTACCGAAAAACCATTGGCATTACCTTCAAAATCAATTAAATCTTGCCACTCTTTTGCAGTAAGTTGGTCCTTGTATTTTTGTCCGTTACCTATCGAAAAATACTCTCCAATGGCTTTTTCACCCGAATGCCCAAAAGGCGGATTCCCAATATCGTGCGCCAATGATGCTGCAGCTACAATTGCCCCAAAATCATTCATGTGATAACCGTGTACTTCTTTTAAATGAGGGTATTTTGCAATGATTTTTTTTCCTACCAAACGCCCCAAAGAACGCCCAACAACGGATACTTCCAGACTATGTGTTAATCTGGTATGCACAAAATCTGTTTTTGATAATGGAATAACTTGTGTTTTATCTTGTAAACTTCTAAACGCCGAAGAAAAAATGATTCGATCATAATCCACTTCAAAACCCAAACGGGTGTCATCTTGTTCTATACGCAATCGTTTGCCTTTGTCGCCTTGACGTTTAAGTGATAAAAGTTGTTCCCAGTTCATCATTGCTAATCTAATTTTCTAGTTTTAAAGGAGCGAATATAAAGAAAAAGATTTGAGCGTACGAATAATGCGTACTCGGGTTTTAGCGCAAG
>CAZMHK010000051.1:0-18675 GCA_964566045.1 uncultured Flavobacterium sp. | reverse complement strand
TATGTTTATTCAAACATTATTTTGTGTGTCTTGGTTCGCTAGAAACAGTCAATTTATGTCTTCCTTTAGCTCTTCTACGCGCAAGAACTTTTCTTCCATTAGCAGAAGCCATTCTGTCCATAAATCCGTGCTTATTTCTTCTTTTTCTTTTCGATGGTTGAAACGTTCTTTTGCTCATTGCTTTGTATCTTTAAAAACTTATTTATATGTCTATTTAATTCTCAATAGTGGTTGTTCGAAAACCGAGTGCAAATATACAAAGACTTTTTTTCCTCACAAGTAGTTTTGTAAAAATATTTTCAATTCCTTTTACTATATTTGTGCTCTTAAATTAAACACGCTATGTTTCACAAAAATATCAAATTTATTATTGCCGGACTTATTATTGCTACGGGCATTTGGCAATTTACTGAGAGTAATATTGGTAACGGAATTTTCCTATTAGTATTAAGTGCCATTCCTATATTTTTATACTTTAGAAATGAATTTATTTTACTTGCCTTCTTAAAACTAAGAAAACAAGACTTTGAAGGAGCTAAAAAATGGTTGGCTTACATTAAAAACCCTGAAACTGCTTTGATTCAAAAACAACAAGGATATTTTAACTACCTACACGGGATCATGCTGGCGCAAACCAACATCAATCAAGCAGAAAAATATTTCAAAAAAGCAATTGAGTTAGGTTTATCAATGGATATGGATTTGGCTGTTGCCAAATTGAATCTGGCAGGTGTAGCTATGACACGCCGTCGTAAATTAGAAGCGACTGCTCTTTTGAACGAAGCTAAAAAATTAGACAAGCAAAACATGCTAAAAGAGCAAATTGCAATGATGAAAGAACAAATGAAAAAAATATAAGTATTTTATTTTTAATTACTTAACACTAACCACTTGCGCAATCAAGTGGTTTTTTTGTACCTATAAAACGTAATTTATCGATTATTTTTGCATTTAATCGAAATTTTACACAATAGTATAATTTTTAACATAGATTTAGTTGTTATTTTAAATTTATGGTTCGAAAATTACACATAATAGTTGTTTTTCTGCTTGGACTGAGTTGCTACCCACAAGATACTATTGTGCAATTTGGAGATGCCGTAAAGCAACACATCAAACCGTATCGTCAAGCTAGCGCCATAGCCCTTAACAAAAAAGACTTCAAAGAGAGTGAGCGCTTATTTGACTCGCTGGTAGATCATCAATTGAGCGGCACCCATTTTGACGACTTTACCATTAAATCCTATCGATCTAAAAAAGTTAGTTTGAATAAAATCAAAAAACCTGTATTATTAGTAACCTATGCAAGCTGGTGCGTACGTAATAAAGGAGACATACCCGCACTGAACGCCTTGGCAAGCAAACACCAAAATGACTTACAAGTAGTAGTACTTTTTTGGGACAATAGAAAAAACATCCGAAAAATAGCTCCGCAATTCAATTCAAAAATTAAAGTATGCTATGCAAACGAGTCGTACCAAAGCGATTTTAAAATTGTAGCCACACTTAAACACACTTTAGGTATGCCAACTGTATACTACATTGATCAAGAAAAAAAGGTAGTAACCATTAACCGCATCAAAAATCAAAGCAAAATCAAAATATCAAAAGACGCCTCTTTTGCTGCAAGCTATACCCTATTTGACCAAATGATTCGCAGCAACAGTTCGAAATTAAGTTTAGGAAGCAATGACTAAACAAATTAGTAAGTATTTCTGTTTAAATGAACTACACTTTAATTAAGTTCACCTCCAACATTTAGGCACTTCAGATACAACAAATTCAGCAACAAAACATTTAACCCTTGATTAAAAGCGGTAAATTCTCGTTCAACCAGCGGTACTTATTCAAAATCATGATGTGTGTTCCGCCTTTTACGACGTGGCATTTGCTAATATTTTTGATAGGAAAAACATCGTCTTGATCACCATGAATGTGTACTACGCTTTCATCAATCACGGTTCGGTCC
The DNA here is from genome assembly GCA_964566045.1 of uncultured Flavobacterium sp. GTDB lineage: Bacteria > Bacteroidota > Bacteroidia > Flavobacteriales > Flavobacteriaceae > Flavobacterium. The sequence goes on along the minus strand of CAZMHK010000051.1, from coordinate 16,706 downwards.
CACAAAATTACCTGCTCAACAGCCCAAGTTAAATACCCAATATCGCGCACTGATAAAAATTTCTCATACAACTGAATACGCTTATTGATTTTTTCTCCAAACGAAAACCGCGCTAAACTTTCAATGTTTACGATCAAACTCATCGGAATAAGCTTATACGCCTTGGTGGTTTTGGCCAATTTAAATCGTAGCGGAAACTCTGCATTGCTTTTTACACTCGAAATAATAATAACCTTATGTGCATTTACGTGTTTTGCCATTTCTTGAACCAAAATACCACCAAATGAAACTCCCACCAAAACCGGATTTTCGGCTGTAATTTTATCCGCAATACGTTTTGCGTAAGCCACTAAAGTTTCTGCGGGTAGCGGAATTTCCCATTCTAAAAAATGCATATCAAAATCTGATTCTGCCAAGCTAATACGTTCAAAAATACTTGTACTTGCCGCTAAACCTGGCATGAAATAAACCTGTAACTTACTCATAAATGCTTTTAACTTTATTATAACACCATTCCGAATTATATTCCCGAAATTTGTTTAAAAATAATGCTTTTTTCAGAATAAGCTCTTCTTTACAACTACATATTACCATTAAATTATGACTACGCAACTATACAAAGCAAACACAAGAGGTACTGCTGATTTTGGCTGGCTTCAGGCTAATTTTTCTTTTTCGTTTGGTAACTATTTCAATCCAGAGCGCGTACAATTTGGAATGTTGCGTGTACTAAATGACGATACCATTGCTGCAGGCGCTGGTTTTGGCACACACGGTCACGCTAATATGGAAATCATCACAATTCCGCTTGAAGGTGGCTTGATGCACAAGGACAGCATGGGTAACGAAGGTGTTATTCGCTTTGGCGAAGTGCAAGTAATGAGTGCCGGTAGCGGCGTAGAACATTCTGAAATGAATGCCAGCAAAACCGAACGCGCTAAAACGTTACAGTTATGGGTTTTTCCGGATACAGAAGAAGTAACACCGCGTTACGACCAAAAATCATTTGACCTAGAACAGCACAAAAACACTTTCGTAAACGTAGTTTCACCAAAAGACCACAACGATGGCAACGCGCTTTGGGTGCACCAAAAAACTTTTTTTAACTTAGGTATTTTTAACGAGAACACAACGGTAAACTACCCGATTCAAATTTCAAATAACGGAATTTATGTGTTTTTGATAGAAGGTGAAATTGAAATCAACAACCAAATTCTGACTGCAAGAGATGCAATCGGAATAACCGCGACAACTTCAATTGATATTAAAATTAACAGCACAGCTAAAATTCTGTTGATTGAAGTACCAATGCAGCAGTAATCCTTATTTTTATGGAAATTAAAGACAATACATTTTCGAGACAATTTGAAACCAACAGCCCACAAGGTTTACTCGCTGTTGAGTATTCTTTTCAGGAAAAGAAAATCTTTCTTACCAAAATTCACAAACCAGAAGAATTTGATGATGAAGATTTTTTGAATGATTTTTTAAAAAGTATTTTAGAAAATGCCATCGAAAAAAAATGGAAAGTAGTTCCTATTTTACCGCGAATTGTGCAGTTTTTTAAAAAATTCCCACAATACAAAGAATTACTTCCTCCAGGAATTAGACTGTGAAAAAATTGCTCTGATTTTTTTTCACCGCAGATTCGCAGATTTAAAAAACAACTTAAAGTTATAGATTATTACTAAAAATTTGCGAATCTGCGGTTTATTATTTTTTTTAATATTCCACCGCAAATTCGCAGATTTAAAATTATTTATATTTATAGATCATCAATAAAATTTGCGAAGTAGCAGTTAATCACTTGCGATATTTTTTTCAACTTCCACACTGTTTTGATTGCTATTCTATTTCTCGATTTCGCGCATACTTTCCATTTTCTTATTCGCTAAGAAACCTGTAATATCTTCAAAGTGCTCTACCACACGTTTGTTTCCAAATTCAAATACCTTAGTCGCCAATCCGTCAAGGAAATCACGATCGTGCGAAACCAAAATTAAAGTACCATCAAAATCACGCAAGGCATCTTTGATAATGTCTTTGGTTTTCATATCTAAGTGATTTGAAGGTTCATCTAGAATTAATAAATTCACCGGCTCAAGCAACAATTTAATCATCGCCAAACGCGTTTTCTCTCCACCTGAAAGTACTTTTACTTTTTTGGTCACATCGTCACCATGAAACATGAACGCACCCAAAATATTTTTAATTTGAGTTCGCACATCACCTACTGCAATGCCGTCAATTGTCTCAAAAATAGTAGCATTTTCATCTAATAAAGCGGCTTGGTTTTGAGCAAAATAACCAATTTGTGCATTGTGCCCAATTTCTACACTACCTGAATCAATACCAATTTCTTTCATAATGGCTTTGATCATGGTCGATTTACCTTCACCATTTTTACCTACAAAGGCAACTTTTTGACCTCTTTCGATCACCAAATTAGCATCTTTAAAAACCACATGATCGCCATACGATTTTGACATTTCTTTCACAATCACAGGATATTGTCCCGAACGCGCTGCAGGCGGAAATTTCAAACGCAAGGCAGAAGTGTCAACCTCGTCAACCTCCACAAGAACTAATTTTTCTAACATTTTAACTCGCGATTGAACGGCATCTGTTTTCGAGAAAGTACCACGGAATCTATCAATAAAAGCTTGATTGTCTGCAATGAAACGTTGCTGCTCATCGTATGCTTTTTGCTGGTGAATACGACGGTCTTTGCGCAGCTCTAAGTAATGGGTGTACTTTGCTTTGTAGTCGTAAATACGTCCCATTGTTACTTCAATAGTACGGTTGGTAATATTATCAACAAATGCTCTATCATGCGAAATTACCACAACCGCTTTGGCCGAATTAATCAAAAAGTCTTCTAACCATTGAATACTTTCGATATCCATGTGGTTGGTAGGCTCATCTAGTAAAATTAAATCGGGTTTTCTCAAAAGAATTTTAGCCAACTCGATACGCATTCTCCATCCTCCCGAAAACTCAGAAGTTTGACGATTAAAATCAGTACGCTCAAACCCTAAGCCTGTTAGAATTTTCTCTACTTCAGCTTCATAATTTATCTCTTCAATGGCATAAAATTTTTCACTCAAATCAGATACACGCTCAATTAACTTCATGTATGCATCACTCTCGTAATCAGTACGAATGGTTAATTGTTCGTTGATTTCGTCAATTTCAGCTTTCATGGCAAAAACTTCACCAAAAGCTTTTGAAGCTTCTTCAATCACAGTAGCACCATCAGTTGTTAGTAAATGCTGCGGCAAATAAGCCACGACAGCCTCTTTTGGTGCCGAGATATTTCCAGTTGAAGGTTTACTTTGCCCTGCAATAATTTTAAGTAAGGTAGATTTACCCGCGCCATTTTTACCCATAAGGGCGATTTTGTCATTTTCATTAATGGCAAAAGAAACATCACTAAAAAGCGTTGTACCACCAAATTGCACTGAAATATCGTTTACTGTAATCATTATTTGAGTTTAAAGTTTAATGTTCAAAAGTGTAAAGGATTCCATATTTTATGAAACCGTTTTTTTGAAGGTGCAAAGATAGATTAAATAAGGAATTGAGCAATTATTAATTTTTTGTACCAGAAACTAAAAACCGCTAATTCACGAATTTAAAATTTGCGAATTAGCGGTTTTTTAATGACTTTTTATTTTTTTAAACAAGAAGCATTTATTCTTTTCTCCACTTTTTAGTTTCCTCAAAAACGTGCTCTAAAATAGCTGCTTCACGCTCGTCAAACTCCATATTACGGCGACTCATTACCAAGCGTGCTGTTTCGAAAGCTTTTTTAGTGATGTATGTTGTAAAACCAGACGCTCCACCCCAAGAAAAACTTGGTACAAAATTGCGAGGAAAACCGCTTCCAAAAATATTAGCGCTCACTCCCACTACTGTACCGGTATTGAACATCGTATTGATACCGCATTTACTATGATCGCCCATCATCAAACCACAAAACTGCAGTCCTGTTTTTGCAAATCCTTCCGTTTCATAACTCCATAGTTTCACCTCTTCGTAGTTGTTTTTAAGATTCGAATTGTTACTATCCGCACCAATATTACACCATTCGCCAAGAACTGAATTACCTAAAAATCCATCATGCCCTTTGTTCGAATACCCGAACAAAACCGAATTATTTACCTCACCACCTACACGGGAATGCGGACCAACTGTGGTTGCACCATAAATTTTGGTAGCTAATTTTACTTGCGCATGATCGCACAAGGCAAAAGGACCTCTGATTACAGAGCCTTCCATGATTTCAGCATCTTTACCAATATATATAGGTCCAGTAGCAGCATTTAAAGTAACATATTCTAGTTTTGCGCCTTCTTCGATAAAAATGTTTTCAGATGCAATCACATTTACACTTTTAGGAATAGGTTGTGACGTTCTATCTTCTGTTAAAAATTCAAAATCAGCACGAATTGCAGCATCATTTTTAGCAAAAATATCCCAAGTATGTTGTACTGTTAGGCAGTCATCATTGTATTCGATGATTTCGTAGGAGTCAAAATCTACTTCTTCTTGCTCGTCATTGGTATAAAAAGCAATGACTTCATCGCCTTTGAAAACAGCTTGATTCGGCTCTAAATTACTCACTATTTCCGCCAAAACCGGATTAGGAAGAAACGAAGCGTTGATCATTACATTTTCTTCTAATTCAACCATTGGAAATTTCTCCGACAGATATTCTTCTGTTAAAGTCGTTGTGGTCGAACCCAGGTAAAGTTCCCATTTTTGACGAATAGTCAAGATTCCAATTAAAATATCAGCAACAGGACGTGTAAATGTAAAAGGCAAAAGTGCATTTCTGGCAGGACCGTCAAAAAGTATGTAATTCATGGTGTAGCGTTTCAGATGTTATGAAGGTTCAAAGTTACAAAGTTTTAAATAGCAATAAAAATAAAAGGTCAACGAAGGAATTGTCGATAAACTCGTAATGTTTTTTAAACCATTAAGGTATTACGGGAATTAAGGTTTGGGGAAATAAAAGTGTTAAGCACCAAATAATACCGCGAACTTGATATCAAATAAAAAGCCCCGCAAATTGCGAGGCTTTTGTATGATGTAAACAGTTAAAATTATTTAACGTGTTTCGCGTATTTAGTTTTGAACTTGTCAATACGTCCTGCAGTATCGATAAGTTTAGATTTACCTGTGTAAAAAGGGTGAGAAGTTCTAGAGATCTCCATTTTTACAACTGGGTATTCAACACCGTCAACTGTAATTGTTTCTTTTGCTTCTGCAGTAGATTTAGTGATAAAAACTTCGTCATTTGACATGTCTTTAAATGCAACTAATCTGTAATTTTCTGGGTGAATTCCTTTCTTCATCTTGTAAATCTTTTTTTATTGATTGGTTAGTCCTTGTTTTGCAGCTTTTTCAAATACAAAAAAGGTATAAACGCCTACTAACTTTTTGTTTAACACTATTATTTTGAGTGTGCAAATTTACAATTAATTTTCAATAAACAAATCTTTGATTCACTTTTTTTACGCAAATCCAAAAAACGTTTTTTAGCGCTGTATGTTTTGGGAATTGTTATCTTTGTGGATTAAAAAAAAACTATCTATGGAAAACACTGTATCGCCAGCAAAGTCTGGTATTCCTTATGGAGTCTTATTTGGCTTAATCATGGCCTTGGAAATTGTAATTACCTTCGTGATTGGAATGAAAGCATTAGCTGACACTAGTTTTGGTGTAGTAATTAACATCTTAAACTTCCTAGTTTTACCACTAGCCTTTATTTATATCGGATGTACAAACTACAAAAATAAGTTGAACAGTGGCTTTATCTCTTTTGGGGAATGCTTAAAAATTGGTGTTACCATAGCTATAATTGCAGCGATAATTTATGCCTCTTTTAGTATAATTTTCAACATGATTTTTCCTGAATTTGTTGAGGAAACGATGGCAATTGCAAAATCAACAATGGTGAAACAAAACCCAAACATGAGCTCGCAAGAATTAGAAATGGGAATCAGCATGATGAAAAAATTTGCGAATCCATTAATTGTTTTTCCTGTTACACTAGCTATGTACTCTTTTATTGGACTAATACACTCTTTAATAATAGGTGCAGTAGTAAAAAACCCAAAACCTTAATGTTGCAATTTTAATGAATTTATCTATACTAATTCCGCTTTTAAACGAAGAGGAATCCCTACACGAACTCTACACCTGGATTATCAAAGTGGTTCAATCGCATAATTATTCGTATGAAATCATTTTTTTAGATGACGGAAGTACCGATAATTCTTGGGGACTGATTGAAGGCTTTTCAAAAGAAAATCCTCATGTAAAAGGTGTTCGTTTTATGAAAAACTTTGGAAAATCGCAGGCCTTACACGCCGGATTTGCTAAAGCACAAGGAGACGTCATTATTACTATGGATGCTGATTTGCAAGACAGTCCTGAGGAAATTCCGGGACTGTATGATATGATTACCAATGGAAAATACGATTTGGTTTCGGGTTGGAAAAAGAAACGCTACGACTCTGTTGTGGCTAAGAATTTACCTTCAAAACTATTTAATTGGGCGGCTCGAAAAACATCCGGCGTAGAATTGAATGATTTCAATTGCGGCTTGAAAGCGTACAAAAATACTGTTGTTAAGAATATTGAAGTTTCTGGCGAAATGCACCGCTACATTCCGGTATTGGCTAAGAATGCAGGTTTTGGCAAAATTGGTGAAAAAGTGGTACAACATCAAGCCCGAAAATATGGTGAAACTAAATTTGGGATGGAACGTTTTATTAACGGATTCTTAGATTTGATCACCATTTGGTTTTTGTCTCGCTTTGGCAAAAGACCCATGCACCTTTTTGGCGCAATGGGATCTTTGATGTTTATTATAGGATTCATGCTTGCAGGATATATCGGTATTTCGAAATTATACCATATGTATAACGACATGCCTTACAAACTTGTAACTAGTAATCCTTGGTTTTATATTGCTCTCACGACAATGGTTTTGGGAACACAATTATTTCTAGCCGGATTTCTGGGTGAAATCATTTTGAGAACAAAAAATAATGAGGAGCGCTATAAGATTGCAAGTAGTGTAAATTTATAGTTTTAAGAAAAAACGACATACAACGGGACAAACCCTAGCCCTGATAGCAGTGGAAATCCTTTTATGCGCCGCAGCGAATAAAAGATTGTAACGAATAGCAGGAAATAGCTCCAAAAAAAATAAAAAACACATCAAATGGAAATTAAACAAAACATTTTAGATGCGGTCAATGAATGGTTGACTCCAACATTTGACCAAGCCACGCAAGAGGCAATTACAGAATTGATGACCACCTCACCTAAGGATTTAGAGGAGAGTTTTTACAAGAACTTAGAATTTGGAACCGGCGGAATGCGCGGTATCATGGGCGTGGGAAACAACCGAATCAACAAATATACGCTAGGAAAAAGTACGCAAGGATTATCTGATTACTTGAAAACTGCTTTCCCGAACCAACCTTTAAAAGCGGTTATTGCTTATGATTGCCGTCATGACAGTGATACGCTGGCAAAAGTTGTTGCTGATGTTTTTTCGGCTAATGGAATTGAGGTTTACTTGTTCTCTGAATTACGCCCAACACCAGAATTATCTTTTGCAGTGAAGCATTTGGGATGCCAATGCGGAATTGTACTTACTGCCTCACACAACCCGCCAGAATACAACGGTTATAAAGTGTATTGGCAAGATGGCGGACAAATTGTACCACCAGAAGACAAAGGAATTATTGAGGTTATTGAAAACTTGACATACGATCAAATAAAATTTACTGCTAATGAAGATTTGATTCATTACGTAGATACTGAAATTGACGCTGCTTTCATTAAATCAACTATTGAGAATGCTAGTTTTGGAACTTCGACTGAGGCCAAAAAGGACTTGAATATTGTATTTACTTCTTTACACGGTACTTCGATAAAACTTGTTCCAGATACTTTAGCGCAAGCGGGTTACACCCAAGTGCATATTGTTGAGGAGCAACGCGTTCCTAATGGTGATTTCCCAACAGTAAAATCGCCAAATCCTGAAGAGCCTGAAGCTTTGACGATGGCATTGGCATTGGCAGATAAAACTAATGCCGATATCGTTGTGGGTACTGATCCAGATTGTGACAGATTAGGTGTTGCAGTGCGCAATAACGAGGGTAAAATGGTATTGTTAAACGGAAATCAAACGATGGTTTTGATGACGGCCTTCTTACTTGAGCAATGGAAAAAAGCTGAAAAAATTAACGACAAACAATTTATTGGTTCTACGATTGTATCAACTCCGATGATGATGGAACTGGCTACTAATTATGGCGTAGAATGCAAAGTTGGTTTGACTGGTTTTAAATGGATTGCTAAAATGATCAAAGACTTCCCAGAACTAGAGTTCATTGGTGGTGGTGAAGAGAGTTTTGGTTACATGGTTGGCGATGCTGTACGCGACAAAGACGCTGTTGCAGCAACACTTTTGGTCTGCGAAATTGCCGCTCAAGCAAAAGCCAATGGAAGTACGGTGTACCAAGAACTAGTTAAATTGTACGTAGACAACGGTTTTTACAAAGAACACTTGGTATCAATCACTAAAAAAGGAATGGAAGGTTTACAAGAAATCACACAAATGATGATTGACTTACGTGAAAATCCTTTGAAAGAAATCAACGGCGAAAGAGTGATTATGGTAGAAGATTACCAATCAAGTACCGCTAAAAATCTATTGGATGGTAGCGTATCTGAAATGACGATTCCAAAATCGAATGTATTGATTTATTATACCGAAGATGGTTCGAAAATATGTGCTCGACCAAGTGGTACCGAACCAAAAATTAAATTTTATATCAGTGTAAATACTACACTTGAAGCGGTTGAAGATTTTGAGGAAGTAGAAGCAATTCTGGACCAAAAAATCGCCAACATTATTACTGCAATGCAATTGAACTAATGGATCAAAATATAAAAAAATTAATACCTTTTACAAAACCCTATCAATCACATATTGTATGGAACATTATATACAACATTTTGTATGCTTTGTTTAGTACAATATCTATGTTGACTTTGTTTCCTGTTTTGCAGGTACTTTTTGGAAAAACTGAGAAAGTTTACAAAGAGCCTGTTTACACAGGAATTAGTAACTTGAAGGATTATGTAACCGAATACATTAACTTTAAAATTTCCTCATTAGCAGATAATGAAAGTACTGAAGTAGTACTGTTGTTTGTGGTAGCCATGGTCATCACTACGTTTTTCATTAAGAATTTATTCAACTACTTGGCTTCCTATCACATCATGCACCTAAAAAACGGTGTTTTGAAGGATTTGAGAAGATCGATGTATGCCAAAATTATTGAATTGCCTATCTCCTACTATTCTGAAAAAAGAAAAGGCGATATGATGGCGCGCATGTTAGGTGATGTCAACGAGGTTCAAAACTCATTTTTCTCCATTTTAGAATTGGTAGTAAAAGAACCTTTAACTATTGTTTTTGCATTGGGAATGATGTTTGCCATAAGTACCAAATTAACATTATTCGTCCTTATTTTCATGCCTATTTCGGGTTATATTATTTCTAAATTGGCTAAGAATTTAAGAAGCCAATCTAGAGAAGCACAAAAAGAAAGTGGGTCTTTAATTTCTGTTGTTGAAGAAACCTTGGGTGGTTTAAAAGTCATAAAAAGTTACAATGCTGAACCTTCTTTTAAAGAGACCTTTAACGCATCTGTAACAAGATTATTGAACTTAACTAACAGCATCGGAAGCCGTAACAACTTGGCTACACCATTGAGCGAATTTCTGGGAGTTACCACAATTGCTATTTTACTTTTTTACGGAGGAATTTTAGTTTTGAATGACAAAACGCTTGACGGCGCTTCGTTTATTGTGTATTTAACACTAGCTTTCAATATTTTAACTCCAGCCAAAGCCATATCAAAAGCATCTTATTCTGTGAAAAACGGATTAGCTGCTGCCGAACGTGTTTTTGAGGTTTTAGATGTGGAAAATGAAATCACATCCAAAGAAAATGCTGTTCAAAAAGACGCATTTGAATCGGATATTACCATTTCAAACATCAACTTTAAATACGAAGACGAAAAAGTGTTAAAGAACTTTTCGTTGCAAGTAAAAAAAGGACAAACGGTGGCGCTTGTAGGACAATCTGGTAGTGGTAAAAGTACTATTGCTAATTTACTTACTCGTTTTTATGATGTAAATGAAGGTACGATTTCTATTGATGGAATAGATATTAAAGATCTCGATTTGCAATCTCTGCGTGGTTTAATGGGATTGGTAACACAAGACAGTATTTTGTTTAATGATACCATAAAAGCCAATATTTCATTAGGAAAACCAAATGCTACCGATGAAGAAATCATTAAAGCCTTGAAAATTGCCAATGCCTTTGAGTTTGTACAAGATTTACCAAAAGGAATTCACACGAACATTGGCGATAGCGGAAATAAATTATCTGGAGGACAAAAACAACGTTTGTCTATCGCTAGAGCGGTTTTGAAAAATCCACCGATCATGATTTTGGATGAAGCAACCTCAGCATTAGATACCGAAAGCGAAAAATTTGTGCAAGTAGCGCTCGAGAATATGATGCAAAACAGAACTTCAATTGTAATTGCTCATAGATTATCAACTATTCAAAAAGCAGATGTTATTGTGGTGATGCAAAAAGGAAAAATTGTAGAGCAAGGAAACCACGAAGAATTGATTGCATTGCAAGGCGTTTACAATAAACTAGTTAGTTTACAATCGCTTGAGTAGTTAAAATTGACAACTCAGCATTGAAGTAAGACATTTCAGTATATATTTTTTAAAGGTTACGTAAGATAGCAATATATTTACGTAACCTTTTTAATTTAAAACATTCTGTTATGCTATTCAAAATCATCTTAGTGCTGCACATTCTCTCTGGTTTTACCGGTTTACTATTAGGTACCGTTATTTTAATTCGCAAAAAAGGCGACCGAGTTCATAAAAAAATTGGCTTGATTTTTACCATAGCTATGGTCAGCACCGGATTGTGTGCTTTTTACTTATCGTACGTACATCCTAATTTATTTCTTTTTATAGTAGGTGTTTTTACAATTTACTTGACCATTTCGGGCTATAGAATGATACAATTAAAAAAAGCCCATTTGGGTCAGAAACCGCAACTTGGTGATGCACTGCTAACTATTGCCATGTTAATCTGCTCAGTCATTTTTTATTACATAGGGATTCGTTATGTACTAGCTAAACAAGTTTTTGGTATCGTATTTCTATTGTTTGGAACAGCCAGTTTCCGACTTTGTTATATTGAATACAAAGCCTACACAGGCAAAGTTACTGATAGTTTATACGGTTTGAAAAATCATATTGGCCGTATGACAGGTGCCTATATTGCAGCTTTAACAGCTTTTATTGTAGTTAACAATACTTTTTTACCAGATGTCTTAGCTTGGAGCTTACCTGGAATTTTAGGTGGTATTTTTATTTCAAGATCGATTAAAAAATTAAAATCAAACCCAAAAAATATTTAGTTATGAAAAGAATTTTAGCAGTAGCTCTTTTCTTGAGCATTTCAGTTAGCAATTACGCTCAAAACACAAAAATAGATACGATTCCGTTTAGCTTAAAATCAAGTTTACTGGTTTTTAAAGGGAAACTAAACGGAGTACCAACCGCCTTTATGCTAGACACTGGTGCTGCATTGGGTGTGGTTCCATCAAGCAAAGCGAGTGCGGCCAACATCCAGATTTCTGGAAAAAAGAATATTACTGATAGCAACGAAAATCAAAACAGCATGGAATCAGCAGTTATAGAAACGGTTACTATTGGCAATTTTGACATACATAACGTAAAAAGCATCGTGTACGACATGCCTCTTTTATCGTGTGCTGAAACTTATTTACTTGGCGCTAATGCCATTAACAAACTAAATTGGAAAATTGATTTTGACAATAAACTACTGTACGTATCCAATGCAGTTTTTGAAACTAATACTGACATGTTAAGCATACCGATTGTTTACAAAAGCAACCGCCATTTTACCACGTTTTCAATTCAAGGTACGCCTATAAAAAATTGTTTAATTGATACCGGTTACAATGATTTTCTTGAAGTTGACACAAATGAGTCTGCATATAAAAAATTAAAAAAAGACCCCAAAAATGAGATAATCACTGGTACTAAAATTGCCATGAGTTTGACAGAAATAAAAACTGTTGATTTTGAAACCCTTTCATTTGATGGCTTGACACTTGGAAACAAAAGCTTTGACAATGTAAAAATAGAAAGCAAACCTGGTACTGAAAAGAAGCTTGGAATATCCTTTTTTTCGCAACTATCGTCGATTACGATTATGAACAATAGTACATCGACCTATCATATGCAATTGTCAAACAAACCTATTTCGTTACAATTGAATTTTGATGCTGATGTGTTTTTGAAAAATGGTAAATTAACAATCACCGGAAAAAGTAATCAAGAAGAAAATACAGCAAAAGACCTGACAATTGGAGAAGAAATTCTATCCGTTAACGGACGTAAAGCAGCAGACTTTAAAACTGAATGCGATTTTATTTCTTGGCGCGCAGAGGCTAAAACAAAAGAAATAATGGAGTTGGTAATGCCAAATGGCAAAAAAATAACGTTGAAAAAACAAGTTCTTAAATCATAAGTGAAAAAAATTGGTGAACTTTACACAAAAGCATTTCCTATAAATTGTAGCTATGTACGTTAACAACACCTCGATTAAACTTCCTCAAGATCCGAACACAGTCGTTTGGAAATACCTCGACTTATCTAAATTTTTAGATTTATTACTTTCGCAAAAGCTATTCATGTCGCGCTCTGATAAGTTTGAGGATCAATACGAAGGCACCTTTAGCGAACCCACTTTTGAGGAAATAAAAAAATTGTCTCAAGACAATCCTGATTTTTTAAATTACTACAAAAAGCATCGCGAAAAAGTAGCTATTAGCAGCTGGCACATTAATGAATACGAATCGTTTGCAATGTGGCAAATATTTACTCAAAACACAGAGGGACTTGCCATTCAGTCTACTTTGGGCAGATTACAAAAAGCGCTGCATTTAGAAAGCGACCACAAGCAATTCATTGGTGAAGTTAACTACATCGATTACAAAAAAGAACACATTCCGTTTGATGATTCGTTTTTCCCGTTTTTGTTTAAAAGAAAAAGTTTTCAGTACGAGCGTGAAGTACGCATCATTACTGATATTGGCGAAAGTGAAAACAAATTAAACGAAGGACTTAAAATAAACGTCGAAGTAACTACTTTGATTGAAAAAATATATATTCACCCAAAATCTGAGAATTGGTACAAAAACCTAGTAATTCAATTGGTAAAACAACTGGGTTATGCCATCACCATTGAAAAATCAGATTTAGAAAGTGATATTTTGATTTAAATTAAAAAACTAAATTGGCTCGTATGCAGTGATCTTCCACTCTTTCGCAGTCAAATCAATATAATAATAATGAACCAAATCATTTTTATCAAATTGACCGTTTTTATTGGTATCCTCAACCGTTCTAAAATACAAACGATTGCGAGAGGCTAGAAGTTTCCAATCTATTAATTCCTCAAAGTCAGGGGAAATTTTAGTGAAACGCTCCCCGCTGATTGTACTTAAATGCAAGGATTTAATATCGCTAGTTTCTAATTTACCATCTTTATTGGTATCCATATCGACCATAGTGTACACCATGATTTGATTTTTGGTTCTATCCGCAACCGTTTTTAAATAGGTTGCAGTTTGAATCAAAACCGGCTTGTCAGTTAATTTCGTTATAGAGTCTGAATCGATTTTCTGGAATTTAATATTTTGTAAAAAACCTGTAATTTCATATTCGCCATAATTTGAAATCGTAAAACTCAAATCATTCACACTTGATGAACCATAACGCGATTTTACGCCGCGATCGCGAATACTCAAATCAGCAATAGGATGAATTAAATAATCAGTCCCATCCATTTGCCAAGGTAAATCAGCTATTTGTATTTGGGTTGAATCTGCCCTTACAACCGACTTTGCTTTATTAGCCGCATCATAAGTTACTTTTGGCGTTGCTGCATCCTCTTTACAACTTGCTAAAAATAGCAATGCAATTCCTAAACAGGTTATCTGTATTTTTTTCATGTGCTGATGGTATTAAAACTCAAATGTAATCATTTTTCAAAATAGCAAGTACATTCAACAACGTATTTAACGAATAAATAGAATTCATTATTTTGTCCATTGTCACTTATAACTTCGCTGTCAACTTTATGTTAAAAACGCGTGTGGTCATAAAATTTGGAATCCCGTATTGATTTTTAGAATACACGTCTCTCACCCAAGTATTTGTAATCGCGTTTTGGTTGTTAAAAAGATTAAAAATTTCTAAGCCTAAAGCGAGTTCTTTACAATCTTTAAATATGCCTTTTACTTTTCCAGCATTGGTCTCATCTATAAAAACTTTAGAAAAACCTATGTCTGCTCTGCGGTAGTCATTCAATCTATTTTGGTACAAATAAGGATCTGCATAAGATGGTGAACCACCAGGTAATCCGGTATTGTACACCAAATTCAAATACAATTTAACACTCGGAATATTTGGCATATAATCTTGAAAAAGCATCGCAAACTTTAAGCGTTGATCTGTTGGCCTTGCAATAAATCCACGGTCATTGCTGTTTTCTTCGGTTTTTAGATATCCAAAACTAATCCACGATTCGGTTCCGGGTACAAACTCACCATTCAAACGCACATCTACACCTTGAGCATATGCCACTGCATTGTTGTTGGCCGCATATCGAATTCGAACATTATCAATCGTATACGTATTGACATCCGTCAGTGACTTATAATACAATTCAGAAACCATTTTAAAAGGTCGGTTCCACATCGTAAAACTATAGTCATTGGCTAATACTAAATGAACTGATTGTTGTGCTTTCACATTAGGCTGCACCTCTCCATTTGCAGCTCGCAATTCCCTGTAAAAAGGCGGTTGATGGTACAAACCACCCGAAAATCGAAAAACCACATCGGCATCCCAATTGGGTTTCAGGGCTATTTGCGCTCGCGGGCTTACAGTAAATTGCGGTTTTCCATCAATTGCAGCACCTTGCACCTGCCACTGATGAGCACGCACTCCGGCATTGTACCAAACCGTATGTGCTCCGATATTCGATTTTAAGCTCCACTGCGCATAACCAGAAAAACGATTAATCGAGTTAAAATTTAAAGCACGAACTTCCTGAAAAGGAACCAAAGGTCCGGTATAAGAGGTGTACGGTTGGTCATTTTTGGGCAAATCAATTCGTGGTGGATTCAGAGAAAAACCAGCTGAATCAATCACTTCCCATTCAATAATTCGATCTCGAATGGATTCGCGCGTATATTTCACGCCCCATTCAATTTGGCTTTTTTTCCAATCTAAAAAACCTTTGATTTCTGTGTTTACAATCAAGGCATCCAAATCATTGCGCGCATGATTCAGCTGCGAACCTACGCCACGAGAAAAAGTAACCTCACCAAGTGTTTCAGAACCTATATTCGTATCTACTTCGCCTAAGCGATATTGTGCCAAAATATCAAAGTACTCCTGCTCTATCGTATGAAAAACCGATCCAATAAATTTTAATGTAAAATTATCCGAAACATTAAAAACCGATTTCATGGCACCAAAATAGGTGTCGTATTTGTCTTTTTCTTGCCCTTCATAAAACACCGTAAGCGCAATTGGATTATCAATGGTTCCAAAATTAGTCTGACGTGTTAGCGGTTGGTAATTGTATTTATTTTGCGAAATAGTCCCTAAAAAACTCCATTGCCATTTTGCGGAAGCTTGGTAATTGATATTGGTTTGAATATCAGCAAAAGAAGGTGTGAAATTGGTTTGCGTTTCTTGACTGTTTACCAAAAGACTGTTGTTGCGGTAGCGAAGTCCTGTTACTGCGGACCATTTTTTATTTTTAGAAACAGCATCAAATGAAAGGCTTCCTCCGAGGAAACTCGCTTCCATACTTGTACCAAATGCCACTGGTTTGCGATACGTTATATCTAAAACAGAAGACAGTTTGTCTCCAAATTTAGCTTGAAAACCACCCGCCGAAAAATCAATATTCTGTACTAAATCAGAATTAACAAAACTCAATCCTTCTTGCTGTCCTGAGCGAATCAAGAATGGTCGGTACACTTCGATTTCGTTTACGTACACTAAATTTTCATCAAAATTTCCACCACGAACCGCATATTGCGTACTTAATTCGTTGTTAGAATTCACGCCGGGCAACGATTTCAAAATATTTTCTACACCTGCATTCGCTCCAGGAATTTTTCTTAGCATTTCGGGCTCTAAGCTGGTAATTCCTTGCACTGCTTTTCTATTGTTAGCCTTAACTACTACTGCAGTCATTTGCTCCTCGCGATCATTCATTACGGGGTTAAACTCCCGCTGATCATTAGGTTCAAGAAAAAAAGTAACGGTGATTTTTTTTAAAGAAACGTGTGTAAAAACCAAAGTCACATTTTGATTGGCAGGAACCTTCAGTTCGTAAAAACCATTGGAATTGGTAGCTGTGCTTTTGTCTAAAAAACTAATATTTACGTTAGGCACCACTTTTTGGTTGGCATCTAAAACAACACCCCTAATTCGGGCAGTTTGCGCCACTATTGTTGTAC
>CAZMHK010000050.1:0-18782 GCA_964566045.1 uncultured Flavobacterium sp. | reverse complement strand
GTGCGATTTTAAATGATTTGATATCAGTTGCTTGCTTTGTTAGAGGACAAAGTAGCTTTGCGCTGAATGAAAATCGATTTATTAGTGTAAATTTGCCCCGCAGACCGCCTTATCGTCGTCCCGATTTATCGGGAGGGAGGAAAGTCCGGACACCACAGAGAAGCATAGCGGGTAACACCCGTCGGTTGCGTTTTTACGAATGCGATTAGGACAAGTGCAACAGAAAGTATGTACAGGTAATGCTGTAGTGAAACCAGGTAAACTCTATGCGGTGAAATATCAAGTATATCAGCATTTAAGGGCTTCTCGTTCGTTGCTGAAGGGTAGATAGCTTGAGTCCAAAAGCAATTTTGGATCTAGATAAATGATAAGGGTTTCGAGTAATCGAGATACAGAATCCGGCTTATAGGTCTGCTTTTTTTCTATATGTAATTATTCTATTGTCATCGATTTTAGCTTGCTTCTGTAAGCCTCTAAAGCAACTGATTTAGAGATGAATCCGTAGTATTTATCGTTTTTTAACACGGGTAAAAAGGCTTTGTTAGCGCTTTCGAACTTGTTCATAACCAATCCCATAGAATCTTCGGGAGAAATTACTGCAGTTGGCGCTGTCATTACTTCGTGTACTAAAGTGTATTTAACACGGTAATTGTTAAAAATAATTTCGCGAATGTCATTGAAATGTACAATTCCGAGTAGGTTTTGTTCCGTGTCTACCACCGCAAATATTACTTGGTTGGAGTGTGAAATTAAGTCGACCAATCGTTCTAAATTTTCGTTGGCAGTTACGGTTAAAAAATCAGTTTGTATGATCGCGCTTGTTTCAAGAGTCGAAAGTACGTTCGTGTCTTTGTTACTGGTAAAGGCGTGTCCTTTTTTGACTAAGTTTTTCACATCCATGGAGTGTTTTTCAAAACGTTTGGAGATGGCAAAACTGATTGAAGCTACAATCATAAGCGGAATCATCAAGTTATAACCACCCGTAATTTCAGCAATAAGGAAAATGGCTGTAAGTGGCGCATGAAACAAACCACTTAAAATTCCTGCCATTCCTACCAAGGTGAAATTGCTCACAGGTAGTTTTGTCAATCCGATAAGATTAATCAGTTTTGAAAAGAAAAAACCAACATACGACCCTAAAAATAGTGAGGGTGCAAAGTTACCTCCGTTTCCGCCGCTTCCAAGAGTGATTCCTGAAGCAAATACTTTGATCATCATAGTTGCACCCACAAAAAGAAGTAAAACCCAGTTGTTGTCTCTAAAACCTTCAAACAAGGTGTTTTCTAATAGTTTACCGGGATCGCTTTCGGATAAAGTTTTAATGCTTTCGTAGCCTTCGCCAAAAAGTGTCGGAAAAATAAAAATTAATATGGCTAAAATAGAGGCGCCAAAAAGGGCTTTTTTGTACGGAGTTAGTTTTAATCGAGAAAAGAAATGTTCAACTCGCTGAAAATTACGAGAATAATAAACTGATACAAAACCAGTAAACATGCCAAGTAAAACGTAGTAAATGATGTTGTGGTAATCAAAATCTTCTTGACGCTTAAAGGACAACAAAATCTCTTCATTTAAGGCAATAACCGATACCAAAGCGCCTGTTGCGGCTGCGATCATAATTGGTGTGAATGCAGCAATACTTACATCTACTAATAATACTTCGATAGCAAATAAAACACCAGCAATTGGAGCATTAAAGGCAGCTGCAATACCGGCAGCAACTCCGCAACCAATCAGCAAAGTACGGTCTTTGTAACTGAGTTTGTATTTTTGAGCATAATTCGACCCGAATGCTGCTCCGGTAATTACAATCGGACTTTCTAAACCAGCTGATCCTCCCAAGCCTACGGTTAACGAACTAGTAACAATTTGGGCATACATTTGTTTTTTGGGAATGATGCTCGCTTTTTTAGCAACAGCATATAATATTTGAGAAGTTCCTTTTTGAATGGAACCACCTAAAACTTTTTTGACAACCAAAACGGTGAGTAAAATTCCAATAATGGGTAGAATACTATTTAAAAATCCGAGTTTCAAAATACCGCTGACGTAGGTAGCAAATGAAAAAACACCATGAGCAAATGTTTTCAAAACGATTACAGCAAATGCCGCTGAAATACCTACCAAAACTGCCGACATAAAAATGAACTGTTTCGGACTAAGTAATGATTGAGCAATGGCAATGATGGCCTCTAGTTTTGATAGAATTTTTTTGAACATATTGTAATTTATAGGAAGGCTACAAAGCTACTATTATTTTACGCTTCGGCATATTTTTAGCTGTTTTTTGCTCAGGAATTAGCAATCTGCTTTAATTAGTATCCAACTGCTTTGTTGTCACCTCTTTTGTCGGCACCGCCTTCTAATTTTCCGTTGGGTAAAACTAAAATTGCATCAACTGCTCCTATGATTTCTTTGTCTTTTTCGTTGGATGTGTAACCTTTTGCTTGTAATTTTTTCAAAGTTTCTTTTGGGAAGGAATTGGGTTCAAAAGTTATTAAATCTGGCAGCCATTGGTGGTGAAATCGAGGTGCATTCACCGCTTCTTGCATGCTTAAACTAAATTCATAAACGTTTAAAATAGTTTGCAAAACTGAGGTGATAATGGTTGACCCGCCAGGAGTTCCTACTACCATATATAGTTTTTTATCTTTTTCGATGATGGTGGGAGTCATCGAACTTAGCATTCTTTTTTCAGGAGCAATACTATTGGCTTTGCTACCTGTTAAGCCATATAAATTGGGTACGCCAGGTTTAGAGCTAAAATCATCCATTTGATTGTTCAGGAAAAAGCCCAATTCATCACAATAAATCTTGGAACCGTAGTTGTCGTTTAAGGTAGTTGTAGCTGCGACTGCATTCCCAAAGGAATCAACAATAGAATAGTGGGTTGTTTGGTCACTTTCGTAGCCTACAATTTCTCCTTGAGCCACATCGGCTGATTTGGTCGCTTTGTCGAAAGTGAAACTTTTCATGCGGTTTTTTAAATAAGAATCATCCAATAATTGCGCTGTTGGGATAGATACAAAATCGGGATCGCCCAAATAAAAATTTCGATCGGCATACGCACGACGTTCTGCTTCGGTAATGAGTTGAATACTTTTTGTACTATTGTGTCCCATTTGCGCCAGCGGATAAGGCTCTATCATTTTCATGATTTGATTCAAGCAAATTCCTCCACTACTAGGAGGTGACATCGATGTGATTTTTAAATCTTTGTAATTAAACGTAATAGGAGTACGCCATTTTGCTTGGTATTTTTGCAGGTCGGATGTGCTCATGATTCCGTTTTTTTTAGCGAGAAAAGCAACTAATTTTTGTCCTGTTTCGCCTGTATAAAACTCGTCGCGACCATTTTGCGCAATCCTTTTTAACGTAGCTGCTAAAGCCTTATGTTTGATGGTATCGTTTGCCTTATATACTTTCGAAAAAAGACTTTCTGGACCATTTACCTTTTCAAAAACAGCTCGAAATGCAGCCAAACTTTTAGCTTGGGTAGGTGTTACAACAACTCCTTTTTCGGCCAATGCAATTACAGGTTCTAAAATATCTTTTAGCGGTAAAGAACCAAATTTTTTGTGTACTTCAAAAATACCTGCAATCGTT
Organism: uncultured Flavobacterium sp.; assembly: GCA_964566045.1. GTDB lineage: Bacteria > Bacteroidota > Bacteroidia > Flavobacteriales > Flavobacteriaceae > Flavobacterium. Next base: position 15,179 of record CAZMHK010000050.1, on the reverse strand, counting down.
CCAGGAACACCTACGGCATAGGCTGTAGCGGTGCTTTTACCAGGAATTACATTTCCGTCAGCGTCTTGAAACATCGTGCTGGAAGCGGACATAGGTGCTTTTTCTCGGTAATCAATTGCGCCCGTTTCACCGTTGGTTTTTCGGTACACCATAAATCCGCCACCACCTATATTTCCAGCTTGCGGGTGGGCTACAGCCAATGCTAATTCGGTGGCAACCATACCATCAAACGCATTGCCGCCTTTTTTCATGATAGCCACACCAATTTGTGATGCTTCTTCACGAGCAGAAACGACCATGGCGTGAGACGTTACTAATCCTGTTGGTTTTGTTTTTTGCTGTTGGGCATAAAAAACACTGCTACAAAGGAGTGCTAAAAATAGGGTAGAAATTCGAGTAGTTAGGGTCATTTTTTGGTTTGTTTTAGTTTAAAAAGCTAGTTTTTTATACTTCTAATTCGTTTATTTTTTGCTGTACAAATGCACGTAGATCTTCAAAAAACAGCTCAAATTCTTTCTCAAATTCGGAATAGTATATTGTCAATTGTTCAGTACCAAAACGCATCTGAGATTGATTCTTCGTGCGACGGTCCATTTGCGTTAAAATATGTTTAATACCATCAACGGTTTGGTAGCTCAGCAACCAATTTTCCTTTTCCATAATGGGTAAAATACTCTTGGTTTTGTCAGATAACAAATTGTAGTTTTTGTGTAGTGATTGGTAAAACTGATGTACAAAATCGGCTAGCGGTTCAGAGGAATAGACTTGCCAGTTTTTGGCTAAGAAATGATCGTACAAAACATCTACAATTACACCTGCGTAATGATGGTAGTTCTCATGTAGTTTTTTCGTGCTTTGTCTAAAAACCGGATGAGCATCGGTAAAGGAATCAATTGCTCGATGCAAAAGGATGCCGTTTTGAATGGCTTTGGGATAAGTTTCAAATTGCTTGCCTCTAATACCATCAGCCATAAAGTTACCTATTTTTAGGAGCTCGTTGTTGCCAGAAAGATATATGTGTGCTAAAAAATTCATTCGCACAATTTAAGGATTTATCTGCTGATTTTAAAATCAATTTTACGTTTGTAAGTATCCAATTGCTATATTTGTAGTCTTTTTTAATTTGAAATCAGAATTTAATACTCATACTAAATGACTTTAATAAAATCAATATCAGGAATTCGTGGCACAATAGGCGGTAAAGTAGGTGATAATTTAACTCCGGTTGATGCTGTGAAATTTGCATCGGCGTACGGAACATGGTTGAAAAATTATGCTGGAAAAGAAAAATTAACTGTGGTTGTAGGGCGTGATGCACGTATTTCAGGACCGATGATTCACAATTTGGTTGTAAATACGCTTATTGGTTTAGGTATTGATGTGATTGATTTAGGACTTTCGACTACGCCAACAGTTGAAGTTGCGGTTCCTTTAGAAAAAGCAGACGGTGGAATTATTTTAACAGCATCGCACAATCCAAAACAATGGAATGCCTTGAAGTTATTGAACGAAAAAGGAGAATTTTTAAATGGCATCGAAGGCGAAAAAATACTAACAATTGCCGATGCCGAAGCTTTCGATTTCTCGGATGTAGATCAGCTTGGAGAAGTAATCAGCAATGACGCTTACATGGACATTCATATTGATGAAGTTTTGAATTTACCTTTAGTAGATGTTGAAGCTGTTAAAGCGGCAAAATTTAAGGTTGTTGTTGACGGCGTAAATTCTTCAGGCGGAATCATTATCCCAAAATTATTAGAGTTAATGGGTGTTGAAGTAGTAGAATTATACTGCGAACCAAACGGACATTTTCCGCACAATCCAGAACCTTTGAAAGAGCATTTAACGGATATATCCGAATTGGTTGTCAAAGAAAAAGCACATTTAGGAATTGTTGTAGATCCAGATGTAGATCGTTTGGCATTTATTTGCGAAGACGGCGAAATGTTTGGCGAAGAGTACACTTTGGTAGCTTGCGCCGATTATGTTTTGAGTAAAACTCCAGGAAATACGGTTTCTAATATGTCTTCGTCTCGCGCCTTGCGTGATGTGACAAAAGCACACAACGGAAACTATGAAGCCAGTGCTGTAGGTGAAGTGAACGTAGTTGAATTGATGAAAAAGAACAATGCAATTATTGGTGGCGAAGGAAACGGTGGAATCATCTACCCAGAGCTTCATTACGGACGTGACAGTTTGGTTGGAGTAGCTTTGTTTTTGACTCATTTGGCTAACAAAAAAATGACAGTTTCGGCATTGCGTGCTTCGTATCCAGAATATTATATGAGCAAAAACAAAATTGAATTAACACCGCAAATTGATGTGGATGCGATTCTTGTTGCAATGACTGAAAAGTACAAAAACGAAGATATTACCACCATTGACGGAGTAAAAATTGACTTTGCTGACAATTGGGTGCATTTACGTAAATCGAATACGGAACCAATTATTCGTATCTATACTGAAGCGGCTTCTCAAGAAACAGCAGACGCTTTGGCGCTACGTATTATTGACGAAATAAAAGTTATTGCCGGAATTTAATTCTGAATAATTTCAAAAACAAAACCCTTTCCAAGCAATTTTTGAAAGGGTTTTTTGTTTTAAAAACAGATCCAAAACAATTTCTATTTCGTAATTGAGTTAAGAGTAATTCGTTTGTTACCAAAAACCATAAAAGATTTGATCGTGAAAAAAATAAATTTACTAAGCCTTGTCCTCCTTTTATTTTTCTTTTCGTGTGCCAAGGATGAAAATGAATCTACTGCACCAGCAGTTGTTGACGTTGCAGCCAATAAACAAGTAACCGGAAGTTCAGCCAATGATTTATTATCAGATAGAAAGTTTAAAAGCCTTGTTATTGAGGTTGTTTACGTAAATGGCTTTGAGCCAAGTGCAGCTGCAATAAATAATTTTGTAGCATTTATTAGTGCTCGTACCTTCAAGCCTGCTGGTATAAATGTAATCAAACGTGCTATTGCATCTCCAGGGAATGCTACTTTTACTACGCAGCAAATAGTTGCTCTTGAAGACGCAAATAGGACCAAATACAATTCAGGAACAGAGCTTGCAGTTTGGGTTTTCTTTGCCGATGGAAAATCAGCGCAAGATGCCGGAAACGCTGTTGTTCTAGGTACAGCCTACAGAAATACATCGTTTGTGATTTTTGAAAAAACTATTCACGGACTTAGTGACAGCCCTTTCGAACCGAACCGAACGTTACTGGAAACGACTGTAATTTCGCATGAGTTTGGTCATATTCTAGGCTTAACCAATTTTGGAACTGCTATGCAAAGCAATCATGAAGATACTGCAAACCCCAAACATTGTATCGAAAGAACCTGCTTGATGCATTGGTCGTTTGACTTAAGTGCGGGGATAGGTAATATGTCAAGTTCTGGCAATGCACCTCAATTAGATTCTCAATGTATTGCTGATTTACGCGCCAATGGCGGTAGATAACGTTTTTTGCTGAAGTAATTCTGTTATCAGATACTTTGCATTTCTATCTTGTTCTGAAATTACTATCATTTGAGGGGTAAAAGTTACTCCGATTTCAAATTTTATAGTTTGTTTTTTGAATCTCTCTTTTTGATTACGAAATCGATTTTTTAACGCAATTGAAAAAGTCTATTTCACAAAATTGAATATCTTTGAACTCAAATTACAAATCAAATGACAACTACAACAATACCTACTACTTTAGAACTTTATTTTAAGCAATTTCGTGAGCAGATTATTGGGATTGATCAGACGTTTGATTCTCCTTACGGGAAAAAGCAAATCATTTACACCGATTGGACAGCGAGCGGACGCTTGTACCGACCAATCGAAGAAAAATTAATGAATGAATTTGGCCCCTTTGTGGCCAACACACATACTGAAACTACGGTTTCGGGAACAGCAATGACCAAAGCTTATCATCATGCTAGACACCTAATCAAGCAGCACGTGAACGCTAATGCCGATGATGTTTTAATTACAGATGGAACCGGAATGACAGGCGTTGTCAATAAATTTCAACGTATTTTGGGTTTAAAAGTTCCAGAAAACCTAAAAAATTTCATCACAATTCCTGCCGAAAAAAAGCCAATTGTTTTTATTTCGCACATGGAGCACCATTCGAACCAAACTTCTTGGCTTGAAACGATTGCAGATGTTGAGGTAATTCCGGCTACTGAAGAAGGCTTGTTTAGCATTGAAAACTTGATGCTTTTACTTGAAAAATACAAAGAAAGATCGTTTAAAATAGCATCAATAACGTCATGTTCTAATGTTACCGGTATCAAAACGCCGTATCATGAAGTGGCAAAAATTATGCATCAACATAACGGACTTTGTTTTGTAGATTTTGCATGCAGCGGCCCGTATGTGAAAATTGATATGCATCCCGAAGATTCAGAGAGTTATTTGGATGCCATTTTCTTTTCGCCACACAAATTTTTAGGAGGCCCAGGAACATCAGGAATTCTAGTTTTTAATGAAAAATTGTATCAAAATGTAGTACCTGATAATCCAGGTGGAGGTACGGTGAGCTGGACCAATCCGTGGGGAGAGCACAAGTATATTGACAATATTGAAGAACGCGAAGATGGTGGAACCCCGGGTTTTTTACAAGTTATTAAAACCGCTTTGTCTATTCAATTGAAGGATGAAATGGGGATTGAAAATATTTTAAATAGAGAACACGAACTGGTTGATTATATTTTTTCAGAGTTAAAGTGGGTACCTAACATTAAAATTTTGGCTGGCCAACACCAGGAACGTTTGGGAGTGATTTCGTTTTTTATTGAAGACTTACATTTTAATTTAGGTGTAAAGTTACTCAATGATAAATTCGGAATTCAAACTCGTGGCGGATGCAGTTGTGCAGGTACTTACGGGCATTTTTTACTTCATGTAGACCAAGAAACTTCTAATAAATTAATTGATGAAATTTCATTAGGCGATTTAATCAGAAAACCAGGATGGATTCGCATGTCTATTCATCCAACAACAACTAATGCCGAAATTGAATTTGTTTGCAATGGCATTAAAGCACTAGCAGAAAATCATGCTACTTGGGCTTTAGATTACGAGTACAATCCAACCACTAATGAGTTTGTTCATAAACAAGCCCAGCCACTAGAAGATGCTCTGGTAACAACTTGGTTTTCTTAATTAATAATGCAATTGGAAGTTCTAAAAAAGTAAAACTGTAAACTGAGAACTGAAAACTGAGAACCGAGACTATTAGTTACCTTCTGTGTTTCCAACGTTTGTGAGTCCAGAAATAATATTCAGGAGCTTCAGCAATTTGTTTTTCAACCTCTCTGATGTAGGCTTCTGTGATTTCAAAATCAGGAACCGATTTGGCGTTTTCGCTCAAAGGCACAATCGTAAGTTCGTAATACCCTCGTTTTATTTTTTTTACCTTGGCAAAAACTACATTCATATCGTACTTTTTTGCTAGCATTTCGGGTCCTGTATGCACGGGAACTTCGACACCCATAAAACTTTGCCAATGAAAAATTCGGTCTGCTTTAGGCGATTGATCGCTTGCCAAGCCATAAATGCACTGAATGTTATTTCTCTGGTTGTTTGCAATTAATGGAATTGTTTGGTTCGTAGGTACCAATTCGGTGTTGTATTTCGAACGAATATCGCGTACTAATTTATCAAAATGCTTGTTGGCCAATTTTTTATAAACCCCAATACCTTTGAGGGATACTTTTTGGTTAAAAGAAAGTAACCATTCCCAGCTTGCATAATGTGAGGCAATGAGCATGATACTTTTTCCTTTTTTTTCCAAGTCTGCCATCACCTCAAGGTTCGTAACCACAAAGCGCTTGTTCATTTCTGCTGAAGAGATGGTCATTGTTTTTACCATTTCTAAAAACATGTCGCACAAATGATGATATGATTTTTTTTCAATTTGCAACCGTTCTTTTGCTGTAAGATGAGGTAAAGCCAAAGCCAAGTTAGCACGAACTACTTTTTTTCGGTATCCAATAACATGATAAACAAGTAGGTAAACGCAATCAGAAAGAAAATAAAATATAGGAAAAGGCAATATTGAAACAATCCACAAAAACGGATAAGCAATAATAAAGACAAGTAATTGCATGAATTTTTTTTGCAAATATAACGGAAAAATGATTGCTGTTATAAAATTACGCCTCAGCACGCAACCCTATTTGATAATGATTATCTTTACCAATAAAAACAAATTAGTTATGAATAGCGCACTTATTGCCATTATTGTTATCAATGTATTATTTAGTTACAAAGGGTTTAACGACCTTTCTTTTTTTAGAAAATACGAGTTTCATATCGGAAGTATTAAAGCAGGTGAGCAGATTAGAATGATAAGTTCTGGTTTTTTGCATGTTGATATGTTGCATTTGATTTTTAACATGATGACACTGTGGTTTTTTGCTCCGGTTGTATTGGGTTATTTGGGCAATTTTTCTTTTGTTTTGATCTATTTAGGAAGTTTAATTTTTGGCAATTTACTCAGTTTGATGTTTCATAAAAACGATTACAGTTACAGAGCAGTAGGCTCCTCAGGTGCAGTTACAGGAGTATTGTATTCTGCTATTTTGTTGCAGCCTGATATGATGTTAGGCCTCTTTTTTATTGTTCCAATACCGGCTTATTTGTTCGGGATTTTGTACTTATTGTATTCTATTTATGGCATGCGAGCTAAAAATGATAACATTGGTCATACTGCACATTTTGGAGGTGCCATTGGTGGATATGCCATTACGCTTTTAAAAGAGCCTAGTTTGTTAGTTAATAATATTACTATGGTTGTTTTACTAGCCATTCCAATCGTAATTCTATTTATCATGGCCAAGCTCGGAAAATTATAGTGGCATAACTTTTGAAATAGACAACAACAAACAACTAAAATTGCATATTATGAAAAAAGCACTTACCATTTTATCCGTTTTCTTTCTATCATTTGCGCAAGCGCAGGAAACAAAACAAATTCCGCAAATTAGCGCTACCGGCGAAGGAAAAGTAAAGGTTACGCCTGATCAAGCCAGTATTTCGGTAACGGTTGAAACTAAGGGGAACAATGCAAAAGACGTAAAAAATCAAAACGATACGAAGATAGATGCGGTTTTAAAATTCATCAAAAAAATGAATGTGGCTCCAGCTGATTTTAAAACCGAGCGTGTAGCACTCAACCCGCAATACGATTACGAAAAAAAGAAACACAATTACAACGCCACTCAAACTATCGTAATTTTGCTTCGTGACCTGGGTAAATATGATGAGTTGATGGAAGGTTTGGTAAACGAAGGAATTAACAGAATTGACGCGGTTACTTTTCAGTCTTCAAAATTGGCGCAATACCAATCAGAGGCGCGTAAATTGGCTATGAAAGATGCTAAGTTAAAAGCGGAAGATTATGTATCCGTATTGGGTCAAAAAGTAGGTAAGGCATTCACAATTGTTGATAATTCACAAATTTATTACCCGCAACCTACGTATGCTATGATGAGAAAATCTGAGGATATGGATGTTAACGAGCCAAGAGAAACATTGGCCTTAGGCGAAATCACAATCACAGCTAATGTGATGGTTAGTTTTATTTTAGATTAAACAGCTATTGTATAAAAATTGAAAATCGGGATGGTCTACTATCCCGATTTTTTTGTTTGTACTAACTTTTTTTATGTTCTAATACGTTGGGTGTAAATGTTTTTTGAAGATAATTTTTCGTCTGTTCGTTTCTCGATAGAAAAATGAATCTAGCCTTTCGATAATCATTAAGGACCAAGGAAAAATTTTAGTAAAAACGGTTCTCGATACGCGTCACTTCGAGTAGCGGAGCGTATCGAGAAGTTTGCTCCCTTTTTACTGTACAAAAAACAATCGGGCTGACGTTTTAATAATTTCACATCAATGGTTAAGTTTATTAAGTTTCGGACTTAATTTTTCTTAATTACCTTAATGGTTTTTATCTTAGTTCGAGATAAATAAAAGAGTAAACGATATTTTTCGATAGAAAAATGTTTCTAGCCTTTCAATAATGATTAAGGACCAAGGAAAAATTTCAATAAAAACTTGAGATTATTAAGTTTAGGACTTAATTTTTCTTAATTCTCTTAATGGTTTTTGTCTTAATTCGAGATAAATAAAAGAGTAAACCATATTGGTTGATTTTATTAACTGCTTTTAAATCTAGGTAAATTAATTTCGTGAGCTCTCGGATAAGGCGCTCTATTGGTACTGCTTACATCTTCTTTGATGCGTTGTTGGGCTAAAAATTGATGGTCTTTAGCATCAGAGTATCTTGGGTCAGGTACAAAGGGCATTTTTGCCATTTTACTGATTGTTAGTGTAGGGAAGTGGTAATCAACTTCGACAGTTCCTAAAAGTAGGTAACAACCACCTCCCTGAAACGGATATTGCTGTAAATTATCAGGAAAATGGGTGGTATCAAAATAAGTACCTTCATGATCTATCCAAGTGCCAAAAAACATCGTGCCACGTACCGTAGGAACCTGTTTTCGAGAAATAAGATAGGCGAGCATGCGGACTTCTTTTTTATGATATTGAAATAAATGTTGGGCCATAACATTGCCTCTGTAGGGACTTTGTAACAAATCGAAAGGTGTGCAAGAAACAGGAAAGCCTAATAATTCGATCTCGTCAAAAGCATCTTCAAAAAAGGAACGTTCTAGTTTAGGCAACTGAAATTCTTTGACAGCTTCTTGCAACAATAACATTTGATGGTCTTGTGGTGCCGAGTTAAACAGCAAACTAGCCAGTATGAGTAATTCGTTTTTGGTTTTGCCAGTTTCTCTAAAAGCGCCTATAAAGATTAATAATTTAAGACTTTCTAAACCAATTGAAACCCGATTACAAAAATCTTCTAATGAAAGATAGTCGCCATTTTTTTCTCGTTCGCTTACAATTTCTTCGGCTAGTTTTGTGGGTAAACCTTGCATGTGCATGAATCCTAAATAAACCTCTTTGTCATACAATGTTGTGGTGAATTCACTTTTATTTACGCAGGGATTATGAATCGTAGCGCCAGCCATACGTGCTTCGTGTACATAAACTTCAGTCCTGTAAAAACCACCTTGATTGTTGATTACGGCTACCATAAACTCAATAGGATAGTATACTTTTAAATACAAACTCTGATAGCTCTCTACGGCATAAGAAGCCGAGTGTGCCTTACAAAACGAATAGCCTGCAAACGATTCTATCTGACGGTAAATTTCCTGACTGAGTTTTTCATCATGACCTTGCTTTGCGCAGCTCACGAAAAAATCATCTTTAATTTTTTGCAAAGCCGCCAAGGAACGCCCTTTGCCGCTCATCGCTCTACGCAAAATATCGCCATCGGCAGCGGGTAATCCACCAAAATGCAATGCAATTTTGATGACATCTTCTTGGTACACCATAATTCCGTAGGTTTCACTTAATTGTTCTTCAAAAACGCTGTGAAAATATTCAAATTGGTTGGGATGATTGTGCCTAAAAATATATTCTTTCATCATACCAGATTTAGCCACTCCAGGCCGAATAATTGATGAGGCAGCGACTAAGGTTTTGTAATTGTTGCATTGCAAACGGCGCAATAAACCGCGCATGGCTGGACTTTCGATATAAAAACAACCAATGGTTTTGCCTCTTGCCAAATACGTATTGGCTGTAGCTTCATTTTTAGAAATGCTGGTGTCTCTAATATTAATTCGGATTCCTCTGTTTTTGGCTACGAGTTTTACCGTATCGTCAATATGACCAATGCCACGCTGACTCAAAATATCGAACTTTTCAAACCCAATTGATTCGGCTACATACATATCAAATAGCACAATAGGAAACCCTTTTGGAGGCATTTCTAGAGGTGTATAATTAGTAATGGGTTCTTCAGAAATCAAGACTCCACACGAGTGCATGCTGCGCTGATTAGGATATTTTTCTAGCAACATACCGTATTCTTGTACTTCTTTGACGATGCTATTGCTTTGTTGCAAACGCATAGGATTTTTAGCCAAATGATCGAGTTCTTCTTTGGGTAAACCAAAAACTTTTCCCACTTCTCTAAAAATAGAACGGTATTTAAACTCCACATTGGTACCGCAAAACGCTACGTTTTCGTATCCATACCGATTAAAAATATATTCTAAAATAACATCGCGTTCTTGCCAGCTCCAATCGATGTCAAAATCAGGAGGACTTTTTCTGTTTTCGTTCAAAAAACGTTCAAAATACAAGTCGAGCTCAATGGGGCAAATGTCTGTGATTCCTAAACAATAGGCAATAATCGAGTTGGCACCGCTGCCGCGACCAATGTGCAAAAAACCACGGCTGTTACTGTAGCGAATAATGTCCCAAGTAATCAAGAAATAGCCGCTAAACTGCAATTCGTCAATTACTTTTAATTCTTTTTGCACTCTAGCTAAGGCAACAGTATCGTTTTTTCCGTAGCGCCAATGCAGGCCTTGATGCGCTAATGTGGTTAGCAGTGCGATATCACTTTCTTGAGAATTGGTGTAGTATTTTTTGTTCTTAGGAGTTTCAAAGTCAAATTGAAAATCGCAACTATCGATGATCGCTTGTGTATTGGCAATGATCTGCGGGTAATCCTTGTAAGCAGCAAGCAAGCGGTCTTGATTGACCATGATTTCGTAAGGCGTTGCTATATCTGTTTCTTGCAGTTTTGAAAGTAAGGTGTTGGTGTCAATGGCGCGCAAAATTTGATGCAAGCGGTATTCCTTTTTGGTTCTAAAAGTTACGGGTTGCAGGATTACTATTTTGTCTAGATTGCCTTTGTAGCCAAATAGCTTCCCTACTTCTTCAGGGCGAATGCCAATATATTCGTTGGTTTTTAAGGTTGTTGGCGCATTCGCAAAAGCGTAAATAATCACTACCGATTCCATTTCAGGAGCTATAGTAGGTAATGGAATATTCTTAAAATTATGATGTGTCAAAAACCGATTCATGGCAGCTAGTCCGCGAGTGTTTTGTGCTAGGCCAATGTATTTGAATTCGTTATTGGTACGAAAATCAATTCCTACCAAAGGTTTAATGTTTACTTGATTACAGGCTGTTATGAAATCATAAATTCCGGTCACGGTATTGATATCAGTGAGTGCCATAGCCGTAACGCCAGATTGAACTGCTTTATTGATGAGGTCCTCTAGCGGAATCGTTCCGTAGCGCAAGGAATGGTACGAATGGCAGTTTAAGTACATACGGTTTTGTAATTTTAGGAATTAACTTTTAATCTCTTGAAGTTCTAGTTTGTTATTTTTTCGCCACAGATTTCACAGATTTCACAGATTTTTGTTCGTCTAAATTTGTATTCTATTTCATTAATGCATCTAGGACTCTGCAACAGCATAGTCTACGCCATAGCCGTAACGCCAGATTGAACTGCTTTATTGATGAGGTCCTCTAGCGGAATCGTTCCGTAGCGCAAGGAATGGTACGAATGGCAGTTTAAGTACATGATTTAGATTTTAAATTTTTTTTATGAAATACAATATTTCTCATCTTGCAATGTATGTCCTTAGCTGCCGCAGGCGAGTGTCAAATGTGTGAAGAATGCGAAAAAAGAAAAGCTGTTTGAGCGCAGCGAGTTTTTTTCTTTTAGCATTCGAAAACTAATTTGACCGCCGAGGGAGCGTAAGACTTGATTTTTTTGTTTCTTTTTTGATCAAGCAAAAAAGAAAAATATTAAACTAACATTTCTCAATAAAAAATATTCAGCAATAGATGATTTTACTTAATTCCAATACATACGTCAACTAAATTCTACGCTTCAAAATAACATCCTTCGTATTGGGTTTTATGGCTGCACCAGCACAACGCATAACCGCATCAAATCCGTAGCGGCTTTTCATTTTATCCATGGCAGCATAAAGCGAGAGCATTTCTTGCGTATCTTCAAAAAGATCAATTTGGTAGGTGCCTCGAACGAGTCCGCTAAACCGAACTCCAACGAGACGTAAACGCATCCTTCGATGATACAAGCTTTCAAACAGACTGAGTACCTTTTGCGTAAGCGCATGATCGGCGGAGGTGTATTGAATTTTGCATTGTTTGGTTTCGGTGTCAAAATTGGCATACCGAATTTTAACTACCACAGTTGAGGTCAGCCATTGTTCAGAGCGTAATTGAAAAGCTAGTTTTTCGACCATGCCACACAAAACCGATTTTAGTTGTGCCATATCGATGGTATCTTGTACAAAGGTATGTTCAGTAGCTATCGATTTGCGTTCGGTATACGGTTCAACGGGATTGTGGTCAATACCATTGGCTTTTTTCCAGATTTCGATTCCGTTTTTACCAATCATGCGTTGCAAGACTTCGGCAGGCATTTCGGCAAGGGTTTGAATGGTTCGAATGCCAATGCGCGATAAGGTTTGAAACGTGACATCGCCTACCATGGGGATTTTTTGTATCGATAACGGATTCAAAAAATGCCGAACCTGATCTTCTGGAATGTCTAGGTGGCCTTTGGGTTTGCCCTCGCCGGTACCAATTTTAGAGACTGTTTTATTGATAGAAAGTGCAAAGCTGATAGGCAATCCCGTCTCTTTGACTACGCGTTGCGCCAACTCATTGGTCCATTGATAGCAACCATAAAACCGATCCATGCCGGTAATGTCTAGGTAAAATTCGTCGATACTGGCTTTTTCCATAATAGGCGCTTTTTCCTGAATCACCTCGGTTACGGTGTGCGAAAGTTGTGAGTAGCGTTCCATGTCGCCTTTGATTACTTTGGCTTGCGGACAAAGTTTGAGCGCCATAGCAGTTGGCATTGCAGAGCGTACTCCAAAACGTCGAGCTTCGTAGGAGCAGGAGGCCACCACACCGCGATCGCCGCCACCAATAATAAGCGGAATCCCTTCTAGTTGCGAGTTGTTCAAGCGTTCACAGGAAACAAAAAAAGTATCTAAATCCATATGTACAATTGCACGTGCCATTTCCTTTTATTTTAGATTACAAAATTAGTACAGATAGTAACATTTTTTATTATATTTGTTGTTCCAAATTATAACAAAATAGTTATGTCGTTATTTTCAGACAATATCAGAGCCTTGCGCGTAAAGCACAAAATTTCGCAAGAAAAAGTAGCCGAAAGCCTTATGATTACTAGGGGTAGGTATGTAAAGTACGAAGACGGAACCTCAGAAGCGCCGTATGAAATTCTTAAAAAAATAGGACAGTATTACCAAATCAGTATTGATTTGTTGCTCTCTGTTGATATTCGGAAAATTGAGGTAACTGATTTGTTAAAACTCGAAAACAACCGCCTTATTTTACCTATTCAAGTCGATCAAATGGGTGAAAACCGTATAGAAGTAGTCACCCAAAAAGTAAAAGCAGGATACTTAAACGGATATGCTGATCCGGAATATATCGAGCAATTGCAACAAATTTCGTTACCGTTTTTGGGAGTGGGCAAATACCGTGGTTTTCCGGTTGAGGGCGACTCGATGCCACCACATCAAGACGGGGATATTATTGTAGGCAGTTATGTAGAGCAATTGGGCGAAGTGCTAGATGGGAAAACGTATATTTTTATCACCCGAAGCGAAGGTATGGTGTATAAACGACTCAATAAAAATAAAAAGAACGCGCTGGTAGTAGCTTCGGATAATTATTTTTATCCGCCTTACGAAATTAAAGCCTCAGATATTCTTGAAATTTGGGAATACCAGTGTAGTATTTCTAAAAATGACCAGCGCACAGAGCTGTTAGAAAGTGATGCGATCAAAAATATGTTTGTAGAGTTAAAAAGAGATTTAGCCGAAGTAAAAAACAGTATTGGCTTAACAAATAGTTAGACTAGTATCAGAGTACAGCTTACCTTTTTAACCCAAAAAAACAAAACAGTACCTACAAAAATGAAACAACAAGAATACGCTATAGTCGATATTGAAACCACAGGCGGCAATGCCAGTCACAGTCGTATTACCGAAATAGCCATTATCATACATGATGGTACACAAGTAATTGAGCGCTGGGAAACCTTGGTTAACCCGCAAAAATACATACCTGATGCTATTTTTGCTTTAACTGGAATTACCAACGAAATGGTGCAGGATGCGCCTAGTTTTGAAACCATATCCAATACGGTTTTCGAACTACTAACAGATCGGATTTTTGTGGCGCATAACGTGAATTTTGATTATTCATTTGTAAAGCATGAGTTAGAGCGTGCCGGTTTACCTTGGAGTGCTAAAAAATTGTGTACCGTACGAGCGGCCCGCAAGATCAAGCCAGGATTGCCGTCCTACAGTTTGGGGCGTTTGTGTACCTCGTTAGGAATTGATTTAGAGAACCGGCATAGAGCAGGAGGTGACGCCGATGCAACCGCTATTTTATTCACCAAATTATTAGCTTGGGATACGGAGCAGGAAATGGGTAAAATGATTAAAAAGACAGCGCAAGACCAGCGATTACCACCTAATTTGCCACGCGAAGATTTTGAACAATTACCTGAAAAACCGGGTGTGTATTATTTTTATGACGAACATAAAAAAGTAATTTACATTGGTAAGGCATTGAACCTGAAAAAACGGGTAGCATCGCATTTTACAGGTCATAAAATTACGCCTCAACGACAGCATTTTTTACGGGATATTTACGCTATTAGCTACGAGCTTTGCGGTACTGAACTCATGGCGTTGTTACTTGAGTGCATTGAAATCAAGCAATTATGGCCCGTACACAACAAGGCATTAAAACGTTTTGAACCCAAATTTGGATTGTTTGAATACGAAGCCAGAAACGGTTACCGTTATTTGGCCATTGGTAAATTGACCAAAAATCAAACCTGCTTAGAAACTTTTGACACTTTGTACGAAGGCATACAAGTATTGCAGGAACTCAGTAAAAAATTTGAAATTGACCAACGTTTTTGTAAATACGGCAGTATGAACGAGGATGTTTTTACAAAAACGGTAGCTGTTACTGAATTACCTGATTTGGATATTCATAACGATCAAATACAGGCAGCTTTGGATTTTTATACCAATAGCAGACCTAGTTTTGCTATTATCGATGCCGGACGTACGCCGCAAGAACGCAGTTGTATTTGGGTCGAAAAAGGACATTTTTACGGTATGGGGTACCTAGATACTGATGTTGTAATTCATGAGGCTACACAGGTTAAGGAGTATGTTACACCTTATAAATCGAATCAATATATCAGGCAGCTT
>CAZMHK010000049.1:0-18848 GCA_964566045.1 uncultured Flavobacterium sp. | reverse complement strand
CAGAGAAATCGTTTGTGATGCAGTAGAAGTGCTGGAAATAGTAGTTGATAGTGTTCCAGTGAAGGACACTGTGCCAGAAATAGTAACAGGGGTAAAAACAGTATCGAGAGTGTACACCCATTTTTACGTCAGAACAATTGGATGCATCGCAACTTGATTCTTGCTGGAAATTTCAACATGACTAATGTGAAAGAGTTGTTTCAGAATCTTATTGATTTGGGGCAACATCCAAAAGAAATGGCTGATACGGTAACGGTGATGGAAAAAATTGGTCATTTTCTAGACGATGCTGTAACTGATTTATACCAAGATTGTAAAAACGAAGGATTAACTAAAAGAGAAGCTTCGCCAGTAATTGCAGAACGATTAGATGTGGCTAAAATTTTGGCACGTGCAGCTAAAAATTTAGATGGAGGCTATGCCATGGCTGGACTTCTAGGTCACGGTGATTCTTTTGTTTTTAGAGATCCTGCCGGAATTAGACCTGCTTACTTTTATCAAGATGACGAAATTGTGGTGGTAGCATCTGAGCGACCAGTGATTCAAACGGTATTCAATGTTCCTTTCGAGTCGGTTCACGAAATTGAGCCAGGAAATGCATTGATAATCAAAAAGAACGGTACGATTTCTATGAAAGAAATTTTACCTCCAACGGTTAAAAAAGCGTGTTCTTTTGAACGCATTTATTTCTCAAGAGGTAGCGATGCCGAAATTTATCAAGAACGTAAAAAGTTGGGTAACTTAATTTTGCCAGCAGTTTTAAATGCGATCGATGAGGATACTGATAATACTGTTTTTTCATACATACCCAATACAGCTGAAACTTCTTTTTACGGATTAGTCGAAGCGGCTCAGGATTTCTTGAACCAACGAAAAAATAATTTTATCCTCGAAAACCGAAATACCTTGACCAAAGAGTCTTTGCAAGAGTTATTGTCTGTAAAAATTAGGACTGAAAAAGTAGCAATTAAAGATGCTAAACTACGCACCTTTATTACTGAAGATAGTAGTAGAGACGACCTAGTTGCCCACGTTTATGATGTTACTTATGGCGTAATCAAGCCTACTGATAATTTGGTTATTATTGATGATAGTATCGTGCGCGGTACTACTCTTAAAATGAGTATCATCAAAATGATGGACCGTTTAAATCCGAAACGAATTGTAATTGTTTCGTCAGCGCCACAAATACGCTATCCAGATTGTTATGGTATAGATATGGCCAAGTTAGAAGGTTTGGTAGCTTTTAGAGCCGCTCTTGAGTTACTCAAAGAGCGCAATTTATATTATATTGTTGATGAAGTATATGCCAAATGCAAAGCGCAAGAAAATTTTAAAGATAGTGAGGTAGTAAATTATGTAACGGCTATTTACGAACCATTTCATTCGCAGGAGATATCAGATAAAATTGCCGAGATGTTAAGTTCGTCTGAAATCAAAGCCGAGGTAAAAATTATTTTTCAAACGGTTGAGGATTTACATATTGCTTGTCCTAAAAATTTAGGCGATTGGTATTTTACAGGAGATTATCCTACGCCTGGAGGTAACCGAGTGGTAAATAGAGCTTTCATGAATTTTTATGAAGGTAAAGACGCTAGAGCATACTAGCAAGCGATATAATTCGCATTTAATCGGTTTTATAGGTTTTTTGTCTAAAATATTTGTGAGTATCCTTGTTTTAGACTACTTTAGTTACACCATAACATTAGTAGGTTAAATTTATGGTAGATTTGGGGCAAAAAGGGTGGAAGCAATTCCACCTTTTTTATTGGAATAAAGTCAAGGAAGAAATTAGGATATAGAAGAGAGAATATATAGGAGAGAAGTAAGATAATAGAAAAAAGAGAATAGAAAAAACAAAAAAGACGAATAAGCCAAGTGTTTATTCGTCTTTTTCAATTATGAGTAGGAATACTTTTTTAGATAAAAAAATAGACAAACAACTTTTAAGTCATTTGTCTATTCTCTATGTTCTTTATTCTATTTTCTTAAAAGATTATTTCTCTAAAGCATATCTTCTTGAAACTTCTGTCCAATTGATTACGTTGAAGAATGCTTCAATATAATCAGGTCTTCTGTTTTGGTAGTTTAAATAGTAAGCATGCTCCCAAACGTCCATTGCCAAAATAGGTGTTCCGCCACAACCTACTCCAGGCATTAATGGATTGTCTTGATTTGGCGTACCGCAAACTTCAAGTTTTCCTCCTTTTTGCACACAAAGCCAAGCCCATCCTGAACCAAATTGTGTAGCACCCGCTTTACTAAAACTAGCTTTAAATTCTTCAAAAGTTCCAAAAGCGGCTTCAATAGCAGCTAATAAATCTCCTGTTGGTAAGCCGCCACCGTTAGGTGTCATTACAGTCCAAAACAAGTTGTGGTTGTAAAAACCTCCACCGTTGTTACGTACAGCAGCATTTTTTAAATCAAGGTTTATTAAAATATTTTCGATGGTTTTACCTTCCATATCTGTTCCTGCAATGGCAGCATTCAAATTGGTAGTGTAAGCATTGTGGTGCTTAGAATGGTGGATTTCCATTGTACGAGCATCAATATGTGGTTCTAATGCATCGTATGCATAAGGTAATTGTGGTAATTCAAAAGCCATAATATGTTTGTTTTATAAGTGAATTAATTTAACAGTCAAATTTACTCATTAAAGTTTGGAAACGGAAATTCTATTTCGTTATAATTTCATTAAATTATGTGATAGTAGTTTATTTTTAGAATTAAAACGCTGTTAATAAGTAATTTAAAATTTTTTCGGTTGACGAAGTGAAATTGAGACCATTTGCAACCTATCAAAATTTTAATTTTTAGGAATGCGCCATAGCCATACAAACAATACTGATTTTTGCCCCTGGAATTTTTAATAAAGCACGTGAGCAAGCTTCAAGTGTAGCGCCAGTTGTAAGTACATCATCAACTAACAAAAAATGTTTGTTGTGCTCTTTTTCAGAAAAAACAACATCAAAAATAGTTTCATTTAATTCTGACCTACCCAATAAGTTTTTTTTAGATTGTGTTTTTGAATAGACTTTTCGAATTAGTACTTTGTCATTATATGCGATATCTAGCTGCTCTGCGAGCGCTTTCCCAAATCCGCATACTTGATTGTAGCCGCGTTCTTTAAATTTTTTTGGATGCAAAGGAACCGGAATAATTTGGTCTACGTCTTGTAAAGCAACCACCGTTTTTAAATCTGCGGCATACCATTCACCTATTAATGGACCCAATTCTTCATGGTCTTTGTACTTTAGATTATGAATGAGCTCTTGCACGATTCCTTTTTTATGAAAATAAAATAATGCAGAAGCATGCTGAATTAAAACCCTACCATAAAATTTTTTGTAGGCATCATTTTCAGGGTTTAAATGATGATGTGTCAATGGCGCATCGTGACGGCAAGTTGTGCAAATCATATTTTCGGTACCCAATAATAGGGTACTGCAGCCGGAACAAACTTTTGGAAAAAAGAGATTAATGAGGCTTTGAAACATATAATCAGAGTTTTAATGCTAAAATTAATCAAATCAGGACTTCAAACTCCAAGAAATTGCTTTTTTTTAAGTTCACTTTTTATATTTTTGCAATACTATGGCAAAACAAGAAGATTTATTTAAGAATGTAGTTTCGCACGCAAAGGAGTACGGATTTATTTTTCCGTCAAGCGAAATATACGATGGTTTAAGTGCAGTCTATGATTATGCACAAAACGGAGTAGAGTTAAAAAAGAACATACGCGAATATTGGTGGCGCGCTATGGTTCAGATGAATGAAAACATCGTGGGCCTTGACGCTTCCATATTAATGCATCCTACAACATGGAAAGCATCCGGTCACGTAGATGCGTTCAACGATCCTTTGATAGATAATAAGGATTCTAAAAAAAGATACAGAGCCGATGTTTTGATTGAAGATTATGCTGAAAAACTCAATCAAAAGGCGCAAAAAGAAATAGAAAAAGCCCGAACTCGTTTTGGCGAAGCTTTTAATGAACAAGAATTTGTTACTAGCAACGCGCGCGTTATGGAGTACAAAGCCAAAGAGAGAGAAATTCTTGAACGTATGGCTCGCTCTCTTGGTAATGAGGATTTGGCCGATGTAAAAGCTTTAATCGAAGAGCTTGAAATTGCTTGTCCTGATTCAGGTTCCAGAAATTGGACGGAAGTAAAACAATTTAACCTAATGTTTGGTACCAAATTGGGAGCATCTGCCGATTCAGCAATGGATTTGTATTTGCGACCTGAAACCGCTCAGGGAATTTTTGTTAACTTTTTAAATGTTCAAAAATCGGGCCGTATGAAAGTTCCTTTTGGAATTGCTCAAACCGGTAAAGCATTCAGAAACGAAATTGTGGCAAGACAATTTATTTTCCGTATGCGTGAGTTTGAACAAATGGAAATGCAATTTTTTGTGCGTCCAGGCGAAGAAATGAAACATTACGAATTCTGGAAAGAAGCCCGACTTAAATGGCACTTGTCACTTGGTTTAGGAAAAGAAAGATACCGTTTTCACGATCACGAGAAGTTAGCTCACTACGCTAATGCTGCCGCTGATATTGAATTTGATTTTCCATTTGGATTTAAAGAATTAGAAGGAATTCACTCTAGAACCGATTTTGATCTAAAAGCTCATGAACAATTTTCTGGTAGAAAATTACAATATTTTGATGCCGAATTGAATCAAAATTATGTGCCGTACGTTGTAGAAACTTCAGTAGGTTTAGACAGAATGTTCTTGGCTGTTTTTGCTACTTCCTTAAAAGAAGAAACACTTGAGGATGGATCAACGCGAACAGTTTTAAAATTGCCATCAGTACTTGCTCCTACAAAAGCCGCCATTTTACCATTAGTAAAAAAAGACGGTTTACCAGAAATTGCCAGACAAATTATTGATGATTTGAAATGGGATTTCAGTGTATCTTACGATGAAAAAGACGCTGTAGGAAGACGCTACCGCAGACAAGATGCCTTGGGTACCCCATTTTGTATCACCGTAGATCATCAAACTGCCGAAGACCACACCGTAACCATTCGTCATAGAGATACTATGAAACAAGATCGTGTAGCGATTGCTGATTTAAAAGCAATTATAGAAAACGAAGTTTCAATGAAAACTTGGTTGATGAAAATGTAGTACGTTGTAATTACAAAATAGAAAAAGCTTCTCAATTGAGAAGCTTTTTTGCTTAAAAACGGTAACCTAGTGTTATACCGCCACGTGGTACAACCTCTGGACTGTCAGCACTTAATAAATTTCGGCCTATTCCCGCATTGATTTCGAAGACAAAACCACGTTTGTGCACCCACTTAGACCCAAGTCCAAAACCAAGGGCAAAATCAGTATAGCGATCTTTATCGATATTGGTCAAATTGCCGTTATTGTCGTAATAATACATTTTATTACTAATTCCAGTA
Organism: uncultured Flavobacterium sp.; assembly: GCA_964566045.1. GTDB lineage: Bacteria > Bacteroidota > Bacteroidia > Flavobacteriales > Flavobacteriaceae > Flavobacterium. Next base: position 13,431 of record CAZMHK010000049.1, on the reverse strand, counting down.
TTTATCATACCGAAACCTTCTACGAAGAATCCAGCAGCTGGTTTTTTTCCAAAATAGGCACGGTAGTAAGGAGTAAAGATAAAATTGCTATCAAATTCATCTTCGGCCACAAAGAAAACAGTTGCGCCTAGACCGCTATCCTCTGTAAGAAGTCGCTCGTAGGTAATCTCTGCAGCACCTAAAACAAGGAATAATGCATTTGCTTTAAGCTCATTTTTTTTGAAGGTAGGCACTTCTTTTTCTTGGCTAATGGCTATACAACAGCTGAATACACATAATAAAGTAGTTATTTTTTTCATATTTTTTTTGATAAAAGTAAGATAAATTTTAGATAAAACTATTTTTGAGCGAAAAATATTTTCTACAACTTTTGTAGCTTTCAATAAAAACGAAGAGGTAATTATTGGGTGAACAAATTGATTACCAAAGTTTTTTAAGTCTAAAAGATAATAATGTATATTTTTGTTCTCATTTCTATTCCCATACGGTTACTTTTTGAACGCTGGAGAAAAAGAATAGGGTTGTGTTTTTAAAGCAAAAAATGAAATGCCATACAAATACATTATCATAGATGATGACCCAGAGAGTCTTTTGCAAACTAAAACGGTTGCAGATGGATTTGAAGAACTCAGCTTTGAAGGATCTGCTCTTAATGCCGCTGATGGACTCGATCTTGTATTGGAGTGTAAGCCCGAAATTATTTTTTTAGAAATAAATCCCAAGAACTCAACTTCGAATCTTGGTTTAAAATTCATTGACAGTTTGTATAAATATTTGGAGGTAGTTCCCATTATTGTAGTCACGACCCAAGATAAAAATTTGGCATATGATTCTTTTCAGTATAGTGTAAAAGAGTATTTACTAAAACCCGTTGCGTCGCATGCTATAGTTAAGTTTTTGTTGCGACTAGCCAAAGATTCGGAAAGCGTTCATTTAACTTCTACTCTTTTACAGGATCAAAAAGAACAAACAATTATTTTACCTGTGATTAATAATGATGCTGACTCACTGCGTTTATGCATCAAATCGTATGGTGATTACCGATATTTCGATGCTAAAGATATTTGTTTCCTCAAAGCCGATAATAATTCTACCGACATTCATTTGAATAACGGAGAAGTAATCACAGCTTTTAAAACCCTAAAATATTTCGAAACAGTTTTATCAGCACCTTTTTCCCGAATACATAAAAGTTATATTGTGAATAGAAATTACATTTCTCGAATTCACAACGGAAATTCTCTCTGCTACATTAAAAATTTTAATACTCGGCTACCTTATTCTAAAATGTACAAGGCGAATGTCGATCAAATTATCGCAGACTTTGCGAACGGAAATTACCTAGAAATATAAATTCTTATCGTTTACCCTAATTTGCTATCTGTACCCTAACAGAAAGGATACTCCTACCAAAACTGGCTTTTTTTTCATTGTTTTCAGGTTTTTGTAAAGTAGTTTTACACTGTTGTTAATTGATAATCAACAAAATAAAAACAAAAAAATCTACTAATAAATAAAAAACCAAATCATGAAAAAATCAATTGTAACCTTGGGGTTTGTGGCGTTCTTAATGGTATTCTCTTCTGTAAAGGCAAGCGCAAGTATAACACCAGTAAGTAATAATAACGATCAAATTGAAGTGTTGAATTTAAATACGATGACACTATCTTATACCAGTGATGGTTCAGTTACTAGAGATAAGAAAGATGACGCTAAACCAACAACAGAGCCAACTGTTTGGGATAAAATTGTAGATTGGTGGGATAGTTTGTAATTTAAATTTTTGCTAAAAACTAATTAAATCTAAATTTATCAACCAGTGAAAAAAATTATTTTTTGGGGAAGTTTGGTTGTTATTCTTTTAATAGTTTCATCTTTTACTTTTAAAAAAGAAGTTGGTTTATACCAGCCCCAAGTTTCAGTAAAAAAGACGTTTTTGTTACAGGAAATCAAAGTAGAACAAAGTGCCAACACCTCCGTTGGTGGTAACAAAAAAAATGATTAAAGATTTTAAAATTTTAACTAAAAAGGCTGTCAAATATTTGGCAGCCTTTTTTTGGCAGTCGTTTTATTGCGTATTTTTGATTTTTAAATTTGAAAATACTTGAAAATTACATTTTACATAGCGTTTGCAGTAGCAGTATTGTTTTTAAACTGTACGCGAAAAAATCAAATAGAAAATAAAGTAGTAAAGCACAAAGACAGCTTGGAAGTGTTTTTGTCATTGGCCAATGACTTTGATTTGCCTGTATTTAAAAGAAAGGAATATTCACAAAAAGCAATTCAGATATTAAATCATAGAGAAAATGATTCTGTATATCGAAGCAATTTAGTCAGAATTGCTAATAGATATTTCAACATGGAAGCCTATGACGAATATAAAAGAACAGTTGAACTATTAGAGAGGAAAGCCATTGAAAAAAATGATCAATTTTCTGTTGCAAGAGCAAATGTATATTTGGGTGACATGTATACGGTAAAAGAAAAAATTGACAGCGCTTTTTATCGCTATAATAAAGCTGAAAATATTTTTTTTGTATTAAATGATAAATATAACATTGCAGAAACCATAATAAATAAGGCTACTTTACAATATCAACAAGGTGATTATTTGGGTGCTGAGCTTGCAATAAGTAAAGCGCTAAAGGTTTTGAAAGATCGAGATGATAATGATTTATTTTATTTATGCTTTAATATTTTAGCGCAAATTTATAATGAATTTGAAGATTATGACAAGGCAATCATCTATCATAACAAAGCTTTAGATCAAATCGACAATAAAATTAACAATTCTTTTCTGCAAGCCAAGGCAACCTCTTACAATAATTTGGGGTCGGTTTATTTAAACAAAAAACAATTTCAAAAGGCTAAAATGTTTTTTTTAAAGGGTTTAGCTGAAAAAAATGTTTTGCAAGACAAACCTTCATTATCAGGAATGTTGATAAACAATTTAGCATACTCAAAATTTAAACTAGGGGAAAGTAACGGTTTACCTCAATTGTTTTTTAAAGCGCTGAAAATCAGAGACAGTCTCAATTTGACCACGGGTATTATAGCAAGTAAAAATACAATCTCAGAATATTTTCTAGTCCAAAAAGATACGTTTAAAGCTATGAAATTCGCAAGTGAGTCTTTACTTCTATCAAAAAAATTAAACAATCCCAGAGGTATATTGGCAAGTTTAAAGCATTTATCTCTTGCAGATCCTAAAAACGAAGCTATATATAGTCAAGAATACATAATTGTTAGCGAAAAATTGCAAAAAGCAGAACGAGCAATAGGCAATAAATTTTCAAGAATTGAGTACGAAACGGAGGAGATAATTGAAAAGAATGATAATTTAACCACTAAAAACAAGACCTTATTGTACGGTTTAATTGCTCTGTCTACGATTAGTTTACTACTGTATTTAATCAAAAGTCAAAGAAACAGAAATAAAATTTTACAATACAAACAAAGCCAACAAGCTGCTAACGAGGCGATCTATAACTTGATGATTTCGCAACAAAACACCATTGATGAAGGAAGAATAAAAGAAAAAAAGCGAGTCGCACAAGAGTTGCACGATGGTGTTTTGGGTAGAATGTTTGGATTACGGATCAACTTGGATTCGTTAAATCAGTTTGAAGATGATAATGCAGTACAAAAGCGCACAAAATATCTTTTAGAACTTCAAAACATCGAACAAGATATAAGAGAGATTTCTCATGATTTAAATCGTGAAAATCAAACTCTGATTAACAATTTTGTTGTAATTTTAAATAATTTATTAGAGGAGCAACGAAAAACATTCTCAATTCCGGTGCAGTCTAACATTAGTACTACTATTAATTGGAACACCATTAGTAACTCGGTAAAAATAAATATTTATCGAATAATACAAGAAAGCCTACAAAATATAAATAAGTATGCGAAAGCTACCACAATAATAGTGAGGTGTTTACAAAATGAGGAGCAACTTGTTTTAGAAATAATTGATGACGGAATTGGTTTTAACACTATCAAAGCAAAAAAAGGAATAGGTTTGCAAAACATTTTATTTCGAGCAAATGAATGTAAAGGTGAAGCTGATATCAAATCAGCAAAAGGGCAGGGTACAACTATTAAAGTAAGCATCCCTCTACAATCAAATTAACGTGTTTAATTATCATAGAAATGATATGGTAGATATAGTTCAGAATCAAAAAAAATCATACCGCATTTTGATCGTTGATGATCATCGATTTATTATTGAAGGATATAAAAATGCGATCACAAGATACAAGCCGGAAGAATTTCATTTTGAAATTACACAGGCGAGTGATTGTGAATCAGCATATCAAATACTAATGAATTCGGATATTGCCGATTTTGATATTGTTTTTCTAGATATTAGTATGCCTGCGTACGAAGCAAAGCAAATAGATTCAGGCGAGGATTTGGCAAAAATTGTAAATGAAAGAATGCCTGAATGCAAAGTAGTATTGTTAACCATGTATTCTGAGTTATTGAAGATAAAAACCATTATTGGGACCATTAATCCAATTGGGCTTGTAATTAAAAATGACCTTACTTTTGACGAACTATTGTTTGCCTTTGACAAGATCATTTACAACGAAACATATTATAGCGCATCGGTAGTGAAAATGCTAAATCTGGCCGAGTCTGATGCTATAGAAATTGATTTATTCGATGAACAAATTCTGTTTCATCTCTCAAAGGGCACTTTTATAAAAGATATGGTCGATTATATTCCGATTTCTGTGGGTGCCATTGAACGCCGTATCACCAATTTAAAAAACCTTTTACAGGTTGAAAATAACGACTACAGTGCTTTAGTCCTAGAAGCAAAAAACAAAGGATTATTATTTTAGTATAAAAAAAACGACACTTTTGATGTCGTTTTTTAGTTTTATCTATTCACTGATGGCATCCCAACCACGCGCTTTTAGTGGGATCTTGGTATTTGCACGTGTAATTAAATGAATTCCTTCACTTTCTTGAGTCATGTGACCGATAATTGTAAAATTTGGATTGGCTTTGATTTTCTCAAAATCTTGAATTGAGATCGTAAATAACAACTCGTAATCTTCGCCGCCGTTAATGGCAACGGTTGTGCTATCAATATTGAACTCTTCACAAGCATTGATAAACTGCGGGTCAATTGGTAGTTTGTCTTCGTATAAATTACAACCTACTTTTGACTGCTTACAAATGTGCATAATCTCAGAGGATAATCCATCTGATATGTCGATCATAGCCGTAGGTTTTACTTCAAGGGCATGTAGTAATGTGCGAACATCTTTGCGTGCCTCAGGCTTCAATTGTCGTTCGATAAGATAAGTATAAGCGTCTAAATCAGGTTGATTATTTGGGTTCACTTGAAAAACTTGTTTTTCACGTTCTAAAACTTGTAATCCCATGTAGGCAGCACCAATATCTCCAGTAACCACTAGTAAATCGGTTTCTTTAGCGCCATTACGATATGCAATTTCATTTTCGTTTGCTTCTCCAATCGCAGTAATGCTAATGATTAATCCTTTTTGAGAGGATGTGGTGTCACCGCCAATTACATCAATTTTATATTCCTCGGCAGCATGACTGATACCGGCATACAATTCCTCTAAAGCTTCAAGCGGGAATCGATTAGAAACGGCAACCGAAACGGTGATTTGAGTTGCTTTGGCGTTCATAGCGCAAATATCCGAAACATTGACTACAACAGCTTTATATCCCAAATGTTTTAAGGGCATGTAAGCCAAATCAAAATGTACTCCTTCAATCAATAAATCGGTTGAAACAACAACTTTTTTGTCCTTGAAGTCTAAAACTGCTGCATCATCTCCAATCCCTTTTATGGTGGATGATTGGTTGATTTCAAAATTTTTAGTCAAATGATCAATTAGTCCAAATTCTCCTAATTGAGCTATACTGGTACGTTGTGGATTTTTATCTTCTATCATTTGGCAAAGGTACAAAGTTTTTTTGCCACAGATTACACAGATTACCACAGATTTTTTCGCATCTTTATGATTGTAAAATATCTTTCATGAAAACAATTGTAACACTAACCATAAACCCTTCCTTAGATAAATCGACTCATTTTTCAGGACTTATCGCTGAGCAAAAAATTAGATGCGGAAAACCACGCTATGACGCTGGTGGTGGCGGTATAAATGTGTCTAAAGCCATTGCAAAACTTGGAGGTACGTCCAAATGCATTTTTACTTCGGGTGGCTCTTCAGGCGAGTTGCTCGAAGAATTAATTACAAAAGAAGGTTTGCAATTTGAATTGATAAGAACGAAATGCTGGACACGAGAAAATTTTATTGCTTTTGATTCCGAAACACAATCGCAATACCGTTTTGGTTTTCCAGGAAATGAGTTGTCTCATGCTGAACAAGATGAAATTTTGCAAAAAGTGAAAAGGTTGCAAACGGATTACTTGGTAATAAGCGGAAGCTTAAATGAAGGATTAGCGACTGATTTTTACCAACAAATAGCCCAAATAGCAAAAGCTTCTAACATCAAAGTTATTGTAGATACATCTGGTGAACCGCTGAAAAAAGTGTTAGAAACAGGAGTTTATCTAATTAAACCTAACATTGGCGAATTAGCAAAACTAAATGGTGTCGAACGATTAGAATTACCAGAAGTTGAAAAAGCAGCCAAACAATTAATAGAAAATAAAAGTGCTGAAATTGTTGTAGTTTCTCTAGGAGCTGATGGAGCTATTTTAGTCACTCAAGACGAAACTCATTTTGTTCAAGCGCCAAAAGTAGAAAAGAAAAGCACCGTAGGAGCTGGTGACAGTATGGTAGGTGGTATGGTGTGGGCATTGGCTCAAAACAAAACTTTAAAAGAAGTTATTCAGTGGGGAGTTGCGTGTGGCACAGCTGCTACAATGAATGAAGGAACTCAATTATTTAAAGTAGAAGATGTGATGAGGTTGTTGGAGTTGTTGCAGAACAAATAGGTTTTAAATTCAAGAAAAAATAGTATTAATTGCCGTTGACTTTAGTCAACGGTTTTAGATTCAATTCTTGATTGGCTTTAGCCAAAGGGATTGTGCTAGTTGTTTAAAGTCAGCAAAAAAGATCTCTATTTTACCTTTGGCTAAAGCCAAAGGCAATTGAACTCAATAAATGTTTGTGAAAACAAGATTCAAATCATTTATGCTTTAAATTTTCTAAAGGACTGAATCATTTCATAGATGCCAAAGGCGATAACTATTTTGCCAAAAATTAATATCAGCCAACTAAACGGATTAGTTAGATAGATTCTATCAGTTTCAAGGGGATTGTAAAAATCCGTTACTAATAAAAATCTAAAGTAACCTGAAAGCAATCTTGCCCAATTATCCCAATTAAAGATTTCAATTGAAACATCTCTATTTTCAATTATATAAAGAATTACATAAATCATAAAACCACCAATCACAGTAAATCGCAATGCTTTTCGCCAACTATTTCCAAAATCAGTTGAAATTTTGGTAGCAAATAAAATGGATTTATCTATAAATCCTGATTTCCATTTCCAGTCTAATTCTTCATAATGTGCAGCGAGTTCAAAAGCTCTAAAACGATTAAAATCAATTCGATTTTCTGCTTTTTGAAGTTCTTGTTTTATGGTTCGGATTGTTTTTCTATCACAATCATTAATTTTTATAATTTGAATGTCGTCAAAATAAGCTCCTTGGAGAAATGTAACTTGGTTTAATTTCAAACTGTTAACAATTAATGAATCAAAAGATACTTTTCTCTCAAAAGTAGTATGTGCAATTTCTAAATGATTAAATTCAGAACTATTAAAATGTGGGAAACTAGTAAAAAGGCAAGATGAGATTTTCAAGTTTGTATTTTCTAAATTTTTACATTCTTCAAAACCAGAATAGGAATAAAATTTGCAATTGTTAAAATTTGTATTTCTTGCAAAATTTGCTAAATAGAAGATGGATTTATTAAACTTACAATTATCGAAAACTAAATCTGTATGTATTTCTATCTCTCTGAAATTAGCAGAATAGCCAAAGAATGAATTTGTACTTGTCCACCTGTCAACTTTCGCATTTTTAAAAGTTGAATAGAAATTTGTATAATCAAATTCTTCATTATCATTAATTACTAATTCTAAATCTCCATTTTTAAGAAAGAGATTATCTAAATTTAATTCTTTTAAAACTGAAGCAAAAATTGCAATTTTACCAGATAATGGAATGTCTTTATTGTTAAATCTAAATCGATTAAACGAACCATCAATATGAATGTTGTTGATTTTTTTTGTATTTACAAAGTGTAAATAGTCAACATCAATATCATTAATTGATATATCTCCATTAAAAATACAATCTTTAAAAGTTAACTTTAAAAACTTATTTTTTAAATTTTCAATTTCTAAATCTCCATTGAATGTACAATTAATGAATTTTAATTGATTAAAGTTTTCAATATAATCTAAAGAAATAAATGTTGAGTAGTCATCGAGGTTTATAGTACATCCAATGAATTCGTTTTTTCCTTCTTGTAATTCGATATCGATTGCATTTATTATCATATGACTTTAATATATCTTCAAAAATAAACAAAAAAACCTGACAATTTTCATCGTCAGGTTTTCTCTATATTCTTTGTTCTTTATTCTATTTTCTAAAGTAAACTAGTCATTCAGTTTAAGAACCGCCATAAACGCTTCTTGCGGAATTTCAACGTTTCCTACTTGGCGCATACGTTTTTTACCTTTTTTCTGTTTTTCTAATAATTTACGTTTACGTGAAATATCTCCACCGTAACATTTTGCGGTAACGTCTTTACGCAATGCTTTGATGGTTTCACGAGCGATAATTTTAGCACCAATTGAGGCTTGTATTGGGATTTCAAATTGTTGTCTTGGAATTAATTCTCTCAATTTTTCACACATTTTTTTACCAATATTATAGGCGTTATCTGCGTGAATCAAGGCTGAAAGCGCATCTAATTGATTTGCATTGAGCAAAATATCCATTTTTACAAGTTTAGATTCTCTCATTCCTATCGGAGAATAATCAAATGAAGCGTATCCTTTTGAAACCGTTTTTAGCCTATCATAAAAATCGAATACGATTTCAGCCAATGGCATGTCAAAATTCAATTCAACACGCTCTGTTGTCAAATAGGTTTGATTGGTAATTTGTCCTCGCTTTTCAATACACAAACTCATTACGTTCCCCACAAAGTCAGCTTTGGTAATAATGGTAGCTTTGATGTAAGGCTCTTCAACACGGTCTAATTTTGTAGCCTCGGGTAAATCACTTGGGTTGTTTACAATGATAGCTGTATCAGGTTCTTTCTTGGTATATGCCAAGTACGAAACGTTAGGAACCGTGGTGATTACAGTCATGTTAAATTCACGTTCTAAGCGTTCCTGAATAATTTCCATGTGTAACATTCCTAAGAATCCGCAACGGAAACCAAAACCTAAAGCGGCAGAACTCTCGGCTGAAAATACAAGCGAAGCATCGTTCAGTTGTAGTTTTTCCATCGAGGCACGCAAATCTTCATAATCCTCTGTATCAACAGGGTAAATACCGGCAAAAACCATTGGTTTTACATCCTCAAAACCCGTGATCATATTCGTTGTTGGCGTTTTAGCATCCGTAAGTGTATCACCTACTTTTACTTCTTTCGCCTCTTTAATTCCAGAAATTAAGTATCCAACATCACCTGCTGAAATCACTTGTTTTGGCACTTGATTGAGTTTCAAAGTACCTATTTCATCAGCAAAATATTCATTGCCAGTAGCCATGAATTTAATCTTTTGCCCTTTTCTAATCTCTCCATTTACAACTCTAAAAATAACCTCAATACCTCTAAACGGGTTGTAATGAGAATCAAAAATCAAAGCTTGCAAAGGCTCGTCAACATTTCCTTTTGGAGCAGGAATTTTTTCAATAATAGCTGCTAATATATTTTCGACACCAAAACCAGTTTTTCCGGAGGCGTGAATAATATCCTCTAGGTCACAACCCAATAAGTCAATAATATCATCGCTTACCTCTTCAGGGTTTGCGCTTGGCAAATCTACTTTGTTCAAAACCGGAATAATTTCCAAATCGTTTTCTAAAGCCAGATATAAATTTGAAATCGTTTGTGCCTGAATACTCTGCGCTGCATCCACAATCAAAAGCGCACCTTCGCAAGCCGCAATAGATCGAGAAACTTCATACGAAAAATCAACGTGTCCCGGAGTGTCAATTAAATTCAAGATGTATTCTTCACCCTTGTAAGTGTACTCCATCTGAATGGCGTGGCTTTTAATAGTAATACCACGTTCACGCTCCAAGTCCATATTGTCAAGCAATTGCGCCTTTTCTTCACGAGCAGTTACAGTTTGTGTAGCACCTAGTAAACGGTCTGCAAGCGTACTTTTCCCGTGATCAATATGTGCAATAATGCAAAAATTTCTTATATGTTTCATTTTCAGTAAATATCAATAAATTTGCTTGTCAACTTGTGGGCGTGCCGGCAGAAAAAGCCGTCGGGCTATGCGCTCTATCTTTTGTGAAGTCCCGATTGCTATCGGGACTTCACAAAAGGATGCCGCTGCTATCCCTCACGCAAAACCCCACTAAGAGTCAATTAATTTGCAAATATAGGCTAAAAGTTTTTTATGAGAGATTGAACAATGCCTAATGTTACTGCAATTGAAATTTAATTTTTTAGCAATTCTCTTTCAGGGTCTTTCTTATTGTATTTTTGCTCGTATTAACAAGAGCATCTTGCAGTTACATTTGAACTTTTATACCATCTATTTATGCCAACTTCAGTACAAGATTCTATTTTCATAAACGACACTCCGTACAATTTACAAGAACTAGAAACACTAGCTTGGAAAAAATTAGTCAACGGTTCAGTCAAGAAAAAAAACAGTTTCCGAACCATGTGCGTTGGTACCACAAATGAATACAACACTGCCGCTTTACGAATTGTAGTAAATAGAAAAGTTGATGAGGTAAACAAAACCATATATTTCCACACGGACAATCGTTCCCGAAAATGTTTTGATTTACAAAAAGATAATCGCATTTCACTCTTGTTTTATGATGCGCGTCAACGCATTCAAATTGTTGTGAAAGCACGCGCAACTTTACACACTAACGATGCCTTATCAAATGATCGTTGGAAGGCAACCAGTCCGCAAGCTCGTCTAGGCTATATGACATTGGAACCACCCAACACAAAATCAGACCATCCAACCTTGGGATATGAAGAACGTTTTTCGACCATAAAACCCACAGATAGTGAAAGCGATCTGTTTCAAGAAAATTTCACGGTTGTCGCTTGTGCCGTTTATGAACTTGAATTTTTATACCTCGACTTTACTGGCAACAGAAAAGCTAATTTCTTTTATGAAAACAGCGTTTTACAAGATAGTTTTTGGGTAGTTCCGTAGCGCATACAGTAGGGCAATTATCTTTTATTGAACTTCGCTTGGTAATATGTCGTGTCTTTCTCAGAGAAAAGGACTCTGCGATTGTCTTCATTTTCAAATTCTAAACTGTCATTAACCACAAATTTTACTTCTGTAAATTTATAACCGGTAACAAATGTGGTTGTTATTTGATAGGTGTTATTAGTAAGATTGTATTTCATTTCGGTAGCTTCACCCCAAGAAAATGGTTTGTCTTTTCCACGAATGGCTACTTTTTTTACATTTTTCATTTCGGATGCATCCAAAGTAAAAAGAACGGTTTTTTTATAGGTTTTTTGAACGCAATTTGTCAAAAATAAAGAAAGTAAAAGTGCTAGTAATATCGTTTTAGTTTTCATAATTAACCTTTGTTTTTAGTTAGTAAATAATCAATTCCAAATCGGCCTGAACCTAGTATTAAAAAGAACATAGCTACCCAAAGAAATCCCATAGCGGCAAGGCAATTCCACAATCCATTTTGTATTTGTTGCATAAATATAGCAACTAACATGGTGCAAATTACTAAGAAAGAAGCAATACGGGTTTGAAATCCAAATAACAGTAACAAACCGCCAACAGCTTCTGCAAAAGCGCCCATCCAAGCAAAAAAAGCTGGAGCAATGGCAAAAATCCCACCATAATTTGCCACATCACCCGGAAACCAAAAAGCGACTTCAAATAATCCTAAATTAGCATCAACGGGTGACCATGGCATTCCAAATTTATCGGCTCCAAAATTAAAAGTCAGCAAGTACCCACAAACGATTCGCGGAATAGTAATAAATAGATCTTGTGCCCAATGTGGTAATAAAACAGGTTTAGTGATTTTGGTAAGTAGTTTCATAATGTTGTATTTTTTATTTTCTTATTGATATTGCCATTGAATTTTGCCATCGCCATTGAACATTGCCATTGCTATTACAAAGTGTTAATTTTTATATCCCATAGATAAGCCAGTATCTCCTGTTACATACAAATCGACTGATGCGACTTCATTGGATTTATTTTCAATTCGTAATGCGGTATTTCTTTCTGCTTTTACGATTACAGTTTCATTTGGTCTAACGGTAATCGGCGAATGTGTTCCTCCAGCAAGGGGAGCCAAAATAATTTTTAAATCATGGTTAGAAACGTTTTTAAGTTTTACTTTGAACGTTCCGTGTTCATTATTTCCTAATACAAAACTTTCGTTTGGTTTAATAGTTGTGTTTGACGTAAGCGAATCAAAAACACTACAAGAAGTAATAAGTAAAGCAGTGGCGAGTAATACGAGGATCGTTTTCATAATTAGTTTTTTAGTGATTAATAACAGGGCAAAGTTGCGCCATAAATCAGCACCAATCGCTTCAAATTATGATTTGAGACTAGTTTAATTCGGCTGTTAAGCACTGTCAATGCTGATAATGTTTTTTTCGACAGTTTTTTATTCAAAAAACTTTGTTGTTATTCTTGATTTTGAATTTTAGTTGATAAATGCACTTCTTAAGTAGAAAGCAGATTCAAATTTAACGCTTGTTGTAGGGAGACATTTTTGTAGACTACGTACTTTTATATGCAAGAGCAGTTACATTTTGGAAAACAAAACCAAACAATAAATTCTTGAACTTTTAATAATATCGAATTATGAAAAGGAATTCCCTAAATGACATCAGTCACCTTGATGATTTAAACCGATTGAATGAAATAGTTTCTGATAAGCGTCTCGCCAAGAGAGCCACAGAAAAAAAGAACAGACGCAACCGCCACTACGAAAAGCAGTTTATAAAAAACGCTATTGAACGGTTTGATGCCGAATAAATAGTTTCTTTTTATTAGCGGAACAACTTATTCGTTGGTGTATTCTTTCGGAGTTTTACCAGTATTTTTCTTGAAAGCTCTATTGAAAGTAGCTTTCGAATTAAAGCCACAATCAAAAGCAATTCCTAGCAAGGTAGATTTTTTGTGTTCGCCATTTGATAAACTGATTTTAACGGCTTCAATTCTAAAATTATTGATGTAATCAGTAAA
>CAZMHK010000048.1:0-19161 GCA_964566045.1 uncultured Flavobacterium sp. | reverse complement strand
CAATTTTTATTAATTATAAATAAGACATTAATAAATAATTAAGAGCTGTTTAAGGTCGATTTTTAGGAATATGATAAATTATCGATTCACTATCACTCTTCAATGAAGTATATTCAAAAAAAAAGCGTCCCGATATCTTCGGGACGCTTTAAACATTCGTAGGCAATAAAAAAATATTTTTTATGCTTAGATCACTGCTACTTGCGCAGCAACTTTTCCTTTTCTTCCTTCTTCTTCTTCATAGCTAACTCTGTCACCTTCGCGCAATTCTTCCGCGTTGATTCCTGAAGCGTGAACGAAAATGTCTTTTCCTGTTTCTTCGTCTGTAATGAATCCGTAACCTTTAGACTCATTGAAAAATTTAACTGTACCTGTACGCATTGTAATAGTAATAATAATTTATAATGTAGCAAATGTAATATTTAATACAATACGAAAAACGTTCGAGGCTTTTTATTTTGTAAAAATATTGATATTCAACGTTTTCTAGCACACTTACGTTTCCTAGGTCACTTATTTTAATTGAATATGCAACTCATTTAGTTGCGAATCATCAATTGCAGATGGTGCATCAATCATGACATCGCGGCCTGAATTGTTTTTTGGGAATGCGATAAAATCACGAATTGTTTCTTGTCCACCCAAAATCGCAACAAGTCGATCTAGTCCAAATGCTAATCCTCCGTGAGGTGGTGCACCAAACTGGAAAGCATCCATCAAGAAACCAAACTGCGCTTTAGCTTCTTCTGGCGTAAAGCCTAAAAATTTAAACATTAATTGCTGTGTTTCTTTGTCATGAATACGAATAGAACCTCCACCAATTTCGTTACCATTCAAAACCATATCGTAAGCATTAGCACGAACTTGACCTGGATTGGTTTCTAATAAGTGCATGTCTTCTGGTTTTGGAGAGGTAAACGGGTGATGCATCGCGTGGTAACGACCACTTTCTTCATCAAATTCTAATAACGGAAAGTCAACAACCCATAAAGGTGCAAATTCAGCTGGATTTCTCAATCCTAAACGAGTGGCCAATTCCATACGTAAAGCACTTAATTGCGTACGTGTTTTATCTGCAGGTCCAGAAAGCACAAAAATCATGTCTCCAGCTTTCGCGCCAGTAATTTTTGCCCATTGTTGCAAATCATCTTGATCGTAAAATTTATCTACTGATGATTTGTAGGTTCCGTCATCATTACATTTTACATACACCATTCCTGACGCACCCACTTGAGGACGTTTTACCCAGTCAATCAAACTATCAATTTCTTTACGAGTGTAATTTCCAGCTCCCGGCACAGCTATACCTACAACTAATTCTGCTGCGTTAAAAACAGGGAATTCTTTATGTTGAGCTACGGCATTTAACTCTCCAAACTCCATCCCAAAACGAATATCTGGCTTGTCATTTCCGTAGGTTTTCATGGCGTATTCGTAAGTAATTCTTGGGAATTTATCTACTTCAATGCCTTTGATCTCTTTCAATAAATGTCTTGTCAATCCTTCAAAAACATTCAATATATCTTCTTGCTCAACAAATGCCATCTCACAATCGATTTGTGTAAATTCTGGCTGCCTGTCGGCACGTAAATCTTCATCACGGAAACATTTTACAATTTGAAAATATTTATCCATTCCACCCACCATCAACAATTGTTTGAAAGTTTGTGGCGATTGTGGCAAGGCATAAAACTGCCCTTCATTCATACGGGAAGGCACTACGAAATCTCTAGCTCCTTCTGGAGTCGATTTAATAAGATAAGGCGTTTCTACTTCACAGAAGTCCAAATCAGATAAATACTTGCGTACTTCCATGGCCACTTTGTGACGAAAAAGCAAACTGTTTTTAACCGGATTACGACGAATATCGAGGTAACGGTATTTCATGCGAATATCTTCTCCACCATCAGTTTCATCTTCTATTGTAAAAGGTGGAGTTAAGGCCGCATTCAAAATTTGTAATTCTGATACCAAGATCTCAATATCACCCGTACTCATGTTTTTATTTTTGGCCTCGCGCTCAATCACGGTACCTTTAACCTGAATAACAAATTCACGTCCTAAGGTTTTCGCCAACTCAAAAACTGTTTTTTCAGTACGACTTTCGTCAAAAATTAATTGTGTAATTCCGTAACGATCGCGCAAGTCAACCCAATTCACAAATCCTTTATCACGAGATTTTTGAACCCAACCTGCCAATGTAACTTCGTTATTGATATGCGTGGCATTCAACTCACCACAATTATGACTTCTATACATGTTTTACAAATTTATTATTTAAGCGCTACAACGCGGGTGCAAATTTAGGACTAATATTCAATAATGGATTGCCAAAGCTTAAATTTTACCATCAAAGCGATAGCAAAGTTCAAAGCCAATGTTAAGTTTTACTCCAATGTTACCAAATTGTTAACTTAAAGTTTTTTTATTGTAAAATAGTTTTTATATTTGTGACTATAAACGAATCTTTTAAAAACCTACATTATGAAAAAATATATCATCATTGCCGTATTACTATTTACTGGAATCGCATCAGCACAAGAAAACAATCCAAAACTAGAAGCTATTGGAGAATTAGTAAAAACTACTTACTACTTTAAAAATGGAAATGTACAACAAGAAGGTTTTTTCAAAAACGGAAAACTAGAAGGAATTTGGACTTCATACGATGAAAGCGGAAAAAAATTAAGCGTAGCTACCTACAGCAACGGCCAAAAAACAGGAAAATGGTTGTTCTGGAATGGCATCAACCTAAATGAAGTTGACTATTCAAATAATAGAGTTGCTGCTGTAAAAACTTGGAAACAAGATGCACTAGTTAACAATTAAAATCAAAAATATAAAGGTTAAAAAAAAGCTTTCGAAATGTTCGAAAGCTTTTTTTTTGCACCAGCATCAACTTGATTGGAGTAGTCTGGTTTTTAAAGTTATAATGCTTCACATTGCTATTAAATACAATGTAAAGCATGTTTCTTTTACCAAAAAATAGTATAGAATGCAGCTATTAATGAGAGCACAATCAACATTCCTACTGTAAAGGCAGGGCTCATTTTAAACATTGCTCGATCAATTTCAAGACCATTGGTTTTAACACCTCTTGACGTTTCGTACAAACTAATACTCACCATACCGATTATACAAATCAAGAATACAAATCCCATACGATCAATAAACGGAATTTCATACAATCCATCTGCATTTGGTACCGCAAACCCTGTTGAATATAAAAATGACAAATCAACGACAACTGGCATAAATTTGAAAGCAAGCGACAGCAAGAAACCACCAATGGTTGCAAACAAAGCCGCATTTGAAGTTGTTTTCTTCCAGAAGAAACCAAGAATAAACATGGCAAAAACTCCAGGACTTACAAATCCTGTGTACTCTTGAATGTATTGAAATCCTCCTTTTTTATCAATTCCTAAAAATGGAGCCACAACTACAGCAATCAGCATCGCAACTACAATTGCCTTTTTACCAACGTTGACTAATTTTTTTTCATCAGCATCAACATTTAGTTTTGTTTTGTAGATGTCTAATGTAAAAATAGTCGCAATACTGTTCGCTTTTCCAGCAAGGGAAGCTACAATTGCTGCTGTTAATGCTGCAAACGACAAACCTTTTAAACCTACCGGAAGTAAGTTCAACAAAACAGGATAAGCGCGATCTGGATTTAAAGTACCGTCTTGTAGCATCTCGGAACCAAAATATCCTTTTTGATACAATACAAAAGCAGCTATTCCGGGTAAAACAACGATTATAGGCATTAACAATTTCAAGAAAGCAGCAAACAAAATTCCGTTTCGTGCCGTTTTAATATCAGCTCCTAATGCTCGCTGCGTAATGTATTGGTTACAACCCCAATAATTGAGATTGATAATTAACATACCACCAATCAAGACAGAAAGTCCAGGCAAATCCATATAATTCGGATTCGTCTTGTCAAAAATCATGTGGAAATGATCGTTAGCCTCAGTAGTCATCAAGTTAAAACCATTAATAACTCCTGTTGTACCAAACTCTTCGGCCACCAAATTCAGGGCTAGATAAGTAGTAACCAATCCTCCTAATATCAAAAAGAAAACTTGAATAACATCTGTATAACCAATAACCTTCATACCGCCTAGTGTAATCATAACCGCGAAAAACGCCAAGAAAATCATACATAAAGTCAAATTCAATCCCGAAATACTGCTAATCGCCAAAGCGCCTAGATATAAGATGGAAGTTAAGTTTACCAAAACGTACAACAACAGCCAAAACACTGCCATAATCATGGCCACATTGCTATTATATCTTTGATTCAGGTACTGCGGCATGGTGAAAATTTTATTCTTTAGATATACCGGTATAAAGAAAATAGCAACAATAATTAGGGTAAAAGCCGCCATCCACTCATAAGTAGCGATGGCTAATCCCATCTTGAAACCACTTCCGCTCATTCCGATAAACTGCTCCGCACTAATGTTACTCGCAATTAATGAAGCACCAATGGCCCACCATGTGAGTGATCCCTCGGCTAAAAAATAATCTTTACTACTGGTTTCTTCTTTTTTCTTCTTGCGATAAATCCAGACTCCATAACTCACAATTAAGATGAAGTAGAAGAAAAAGACAATGTAATCTTGAATAGCTAATGTTTGCATTTGTTAAATGGTTTTTGGTTTTTGGTTGGTTTTATAGTGAATGATTGGCAGTGCTCTTAACATGGCTGCGCTTTTTTCAGGTGTAATATCCCGTTGCGATTCGCCCATCATTTCGTATCCTACCATGAATTTTTTAACCGTCGCCGAACGTAATAAGGGCGGATAAAAATGCATGTGGAAATGCCACTCAGGATGCGCATCACCATCAGTTGGCGACTGATGAATACCTGACGAATACGGAAACGAAGTTTCGAAAAGGTTATCATACTTAGTTGTCAACTGCTTCAATATCAGTGCGAAATCAGCCACTTCAGCTTTGGTAAAATTAGTTATTTTATTGACATTTCGTTTACTAATAATCATCGTTTCATAAGGCCAGATGGCCCAAAACGGGACTAATGCCACGAAATGTTCATTTTCGATCACAATTCGCTCTTGGGAACGCAACTCCTCTTGTACATAATCCTGCAAAAGTGTGCGCTGGTATTGGTCCCAATATTTTTTCAGATTAACTTGTGTTTTTTCAACCTGAGTTGGTAGAGACGATTGTGCCCAAATTTGCCCATGTGGATGCGGATTACTGCAACCCATCACACTACCTTTGTTTTCAAAAATTTGCACATGATTGATGTAAGCCACAGCACCTAAATCTGTGTACTCGCGCTGCCAAGTCGCAATAATATCTTCAATTTCATACGACTCCATTTCTGGTAAAGTCAGATGATGTTTGGGTGAAAAGCAAACGACTCTTGAAATTCCTCTTTCTGGTTTAGCCTTAAAAAACCGTTCGTTTTCATCTTCCTCAAAATGGATTTCTTCTTGTTTTAAAGCTGCAAAATCATTCTCAAAAACAAAGGCACTTTCATACTCGGGATTTATTTCTCCGTTGGCACGAATGTTACCTGGGCATAAATAACAAGTTGCATCGTATTCTGGTAGTTTTTCTGTTGCTATCGATTCATTTTGACCTTGCCAAGGTCGTTTAGAACGGTGTGGCGAAACCAAAACCCATTCATTAATTAAGGGATTGAAACGCCTATGTGGATCTTCGTTAATATCAAAATTTTTCATACTAATCATTTATTGTTTTTACCATTCCTTAATCGGAAGGTCTTTTTAACACAAACTAAATTTGTGCTTAAAAATGGATGTAATCAGTGTTCCGTTTTTTAATGCTTCAGAGGTTCGTACAAAGCAGTGCCGTTTCCGATTTTAACATCATAAATCTTTAAATCGATACCAAAAGTAGCTTTGTAACCTTCAACTAATTTCGTTTTTATTGCGTCTTCTTCTCCCTTTTTAATCAAATTGATGGTGCAACCACCAAAACCGCCACCCATTAAACGCGAACCTACAACTGCTTTTTCATTTTTAACAAAATCAACTAAATAATCCAGCTCGTTGCAACTCACTTCATATTCTTGAGATAATCCTTCGTGGGTTTCAAACATCAACTGTCCTAAAGTTTCTATAGCGCCATTATCTAGCGCGTCACAAGCTAAAGTTACTCTTTCGATTTCTTTCACCACAAACGAACATCTTTTAAAAACGTCGGCACTCATCACGTCTTGCAATTGTAGTACATGTTGCAAACTACAATCTCTAAAACTATTGATTTCTGGGAACTTATTTTTTAAAAGAGACAACCCTTCTTCGCATTGTTCTCTTCTTTGATTGTAGGCCGAAGTCATCAAGGAGTGTTTCACATTCGAATCAAATAAAATCAAGGAATAATCATTAAAGTCAGCCGTGTGGTATTCGAATTCCAAAGTTTTACAATCAATTTTAATCACTTTATCTTCAAGTCCCATTACACTCGAAAACTGGTCCATGATACCACAATTAATTCCTACCCAATGTTCTGCTTTTTGACCCATTAGCGCGATGTCAATTGGTTTTATTTGCAAATTAAAAAGCGTATTAATTCCGTATAAAAAACCACATTCAAGCGCTGCCGAAGATGACAAGCCGGAACCAACTGGAATATTACTGCTAAAAACACAATTAAAACCTTCAAAAATAAATCCGTTATCTTGCAATTGTTTAATAACTCCCAGAAGATAATTTGTCCATTCTACTGCACTATGACTAACATCTGCCGAAAGGTCAACTACCAATTCTTCTTTCAAATCCAAGGCTATAATTTTAGATTCGTTTGAATTGTTTTTGGCAAAAGCAAAGCAAATTATCTTATCAATGGCAGCAGGCAAAACATAACCATCATTATAATCAATATGTTCTCCGATGATATTAATTCGACCTGGAGAAAGCACTACTTTTTCGGGAGTTGAACCAAATTTTTCCTGAAAAAAAGCACTCGTTTTTTGTATCACTACATCATTCATAAACTTTTTATTTTATAGTATTATTGGCCTGCTACGCCTTTTGATTGGGTTGATTATTTCACAAGCAAATCGATAAAACCACTTTTTAAACCTGCTCCACTTACCTCTAATTTTGCTGTTCCAGCACTTGTTTTTGATTGTATTAAAACCACTAATTTTCCGCTAAAAAGTTTCATTGTATCGTTATGAAACATTTCGAGCGAAGTCGCATCACCATTACAAGCCGCTCTGTACGATGCCGCACCAGAAACTTTAAACTTTAACTGATTTGTAGCTGTTGGGCACGGAATTCCATTTTTGTCAACAACTGAAACCGTAACAAACGAAATATCTTCACCATCAGCCGAGATTATTTTTCGATCCGCCTCAAGTACAATTTGATGGGGTTTCCCTGCGGTTTGAATTTGCTCCTCCGCCACTGCTTTACCATTATCATCTAGGGCAACTACTTTTACTGTTCCCGGCTCGTACTTTACGTCCATCCACATCAGGCGGTAGCGATTTTGTGGTGTACTATTATTTTTTTTCTGCACACCCATGCTTTTGCCATTGATAAAAAGCTCAGCACTGTTGTAATTGGTGTAAACAAAAACAGGCGTTGTTTGCCCCTCGCGGCCTTCCCAATTCCAATGCGGTAAAAAATGCAGCGTTGTATCCTTAGTATTCCAGCGACTGCGATACAAATAATATCGATCTTTCGGTAAGCCTGCTAAATCATTAATTCCGAAATATGAACTTCGTGACGGCCAACTTTCGTCGTAAGGTGTCGGTTCGCCTAGATAATCAAAACCAGTCCAAACGAATTCGCCAATTACCCAAGGTTTATCATCTTGCAGCACAAAATCTTCATCGGGAACATTTGACCAACTGCAGGCTTCTAAATCATAAGATGAAGATTGAAAATCTGGATATTGCTTCATTTTTTCCTGAACAACAGGAAATTTATAAATACCGCGTGAACTCACTGTGGAAGCCGTTTCAGAACCCAAAATAAAACCTTGAGGGAATTTTTTTTGAGCCTCATCGTATAAATGAACTCGATAATTGAGTCCAGGAATATCTAACAAGGCTCCAAAACCCGATTCGATGGTAGCTTTTACCTGATCCATTCCAACGGTTACGGGACGAGTTGGATCTTCTCTATGAAATATTTCTTGTAACCATTTGGCTCTTTTAACGCCTTCTTCGCCCCACTGATCAGGGACTTCGTTACCAGAACTCCACATCACAATCGAAGGATGATTTCTCGTAGCTCGAACTAAATTTACGATATCTTTCTCTGCATATTCTTCAAAAAAACGATGGTAGCCATTGTCCACCTTTGGCTTAGCCCATTCATCAAAACTTTCTGCTAGAAACAAAAAACCCATTTCATCGGCTAACTCCAATTGTTCGAAAGATGGCATGTTGTGCGAACTTCGGATGGCATTGCAACCCATATCCTTTAAAATTTGCATTTGTCTGCGCAACGCCGCTTTGTTAACAGCAACCCCAAGCGGACCCAAATCGTGGTGCAAACAAACTCCTTTGAACTTAGTCACTTTTCCATTTAAACTAAAGCCTTTGGCTGCCTCATATTTGATAGACCTGATTCCGAAAACGGTAGTGTTTTCATCTTTTAACTGATCACCGACGAACAATTGCGACACTGCTTTGTACAAATACGGACTTTCCGGACTCCATAATTTCGGATTTTCAACTTTTATATTTTGATCAAACTCTTGACCAAACGGCACTGTAGCTTCGTCAGAACCAATTCTTTTACCATCGGCATCAAAAATGGTAGTGAGTAAACGCGTGTTTTCTCCTGATACTTTCGTTTTGATGTTCACTTTTGCAACAGCATCGGTAACGAGTGGTGTGGTTACAAACTGTCCCCACTGATCGATGCTTTCTTGATTCTTTATAATCACGCTTACATTTCGATACAATCCTGCACCCGGATACCAACGTGAAGCAAATTCTTTATTGGAAAGTTTTATCGCTAAAGTATTATTGCCTTCTTGTGCCCATTGCGAAATATCAAAATAGAAATAACTGTAACCATATTTCCACTCGCCTACTTTTTTCCCGTTCCAGTAAATTTCGGGCTCACTCATGGCGCCTTCAAAAAGTAAAATAACTTTTTTACCTTTTGCATCTTTTGGCAAACTCAAAGTGTTGCGGTACCAAGCAGTACCAATATGCGGCAAAGCTCCTGTTCTTCCTGTTTTTTCGGTAGCTACAGTTTCTCCGTTTTGTACGATGGCTACCTTTTGGATATCAACATTTTTGTCAAAAGGACCGTAGATTGCCCAATCGTGCGGAACGCTCACTTTTTGCCATTTGGCATCGTTAAAAACGACTTTTTCTGCATCAGCGTGATCGCCTTTTTGAAATTTCCAATTGGAATTTAACACCTTAACTTCTCTTGATTGAGGAAAAGCTTTCGTGGTGAATATTATAAACACCAAAATAATAGAGGATATTTTTTTCATTTGAAACTATATAATAATTTATTAGCTATTCCACTTATAAACATTTAAATCATTTAAGCGAAAGTTACTTAGCTTGGCCTTTTACTATTCGAAAGAAAATATAAGTTTAAACATTCACGTAAACGAATTGCTATTTTTTCTAACAATCAAGTTAAAAACTCATATGACTTATATGTTGTGACACTTCTTTTGAATCCTATTCATTACTCTTTAAAAGCATCCAAAGCCATGGAAGGTTTTCCATCTGATTGCCAAGCGCTCAAACTGTAGCCGCTCCATGATTTGGCTCCTTGGGGTTCCCAATACATGACGCCTAATCCTTTTTGGTTCGGAACGGCTTTTACAGCTTTGATAGTTTCTGTTAATAATTCAAAAGTATTTTGAGGTTTATCATCCTCGCCGCCTACTTCAACTACCATAACTTCTTTACCATAGCGAGAAACCATATCGTTTAAATTAAAAGCTAAATCTGAAATCGTTTCTGAGTAATCTTTTTTGATCCAAAACGGATAATACGATAAACCAATCACATCATACTTGACATTATAAAGCGTAGCTTGGTCAAAAAACCAACGGAATTTTTCATTATTATTTCCCTCATCAAGATGCACAATTACTTTAATTTTTGGGTCGATTGTTTTTGTGGCTTCGTAGCCTTCATTTAACAATTTCGCTAGTTGCTCAAAATTTGAGGTTTTACCTTCGGGCCAAAGCATACCGCCAGGAATTTCGTTTCCAACTTGTACCCATTCTGGAGTCACTTTTGCCGCTTTTAGCAAACGCAGCACTTCAAAAGTATGATTGTAAACATCTGTCAAAAGTTGTTCAAACGAATGATTTTCCCATGCTTTAGGTTTGAATTGTTTAGCCGGATCAGCCCAAGAATCACTGTAATGAAAATTAATCATGATGCGCATTCCCATTTTTTGAGCGCGAACTGCCATTGCAACCGTTTCGGCAGGGCTACAATGGCCGCTAGCTTTATCGTCATTTGGATTTACCCATACGCGCAAGCGAACAGAATTCATTCCGCGATCTTTCAAAAGTTGCAGAGCGTCTTTGGGCTTTCCATTCGTATCGTAAAATTTGTAACCCGTAGCTTCCATTTGTGGTAACCAACCTACATCGGCACCTTTGGCGAAAGCAGGAACAGTCGTAGCGATTTGTTTTGTCGAGCTACAAGAAAAAAACAGGAGTTGAAACAAAACTAAAGGGACAATATGTTTGTTCTTTATTATTTTTATCATGTTACCTTTTATTGTGCAAAAGCTTGTAAAACAGGTAAAGCTTTATTGTTGAAATCGTAAAAAGCTTGGTTCTCAAAGGTAGATCCATTGGTAGCTTGATTCCCTTTGAAAGACACCCATTCGCCACCCCAATAGGCAAACCCTTGACCATATTCTGATGCTTTAACAAGATTTTTAATAGCTAGTACAAAACTTTTTTGACCATCAGGAGTTGCAGGATAACCAGTTACCAACTGCGATTCAAGTCCCACAATATTATTAGTCCAATCATTCCAAGTTAAAGTAAATGGGTAAGCCGTCTCAGCAATGAATACCTTTTTAGCAAATGTTTTTCCTAAGGCATCAATCGTTGTTTTTACGTTGTTGATATCTTTTCCGTGCCAAATTGGATAGTAAGACAAACCGATGTAGTCATAATCGATACCTTTTACTTTATTGAAAAACCAATTCGTATCTGAGGGAGAGACTCCTGCATAATGAATCATAATTTTGGCAGAAGGTTGCGCAGCCCGAACCGCTGCACTTGCCGACGCCAACAAGGATAAACTTTGCGTTTCTTGGCTTATCAAATTACCTTGAGGCCAAAGTAAACCGCTATTTATTTCGTTTCCGATTTGAATAATATCAGGCTTAATCTCATTCATTACCGTTGTGGTGTAGGTTGTTACAGCTGTTTTAAGATTTGTGAATGAAAGTGATTTCCACTCAGCTGGTGTTTCTTGCGCAGCAGGATCAGCCCAAGTATCCGAATAATGAATGGTCAACCAAACTTTGAAACCCGCTCGTTTTGCTTTTTGTGCTAGTGTCTTCACCTCAGCTAAACCAGAACCTCCGTTGCTAGGATTATTCCACAAACGAATTCGAACAGTATTGCATCCTGAATTTTTTAATGTAGTTAGCATATTTTCTGGCTGGTTGTTGGCGTTGTACAACACTTTTCCTGACGCTTCTAGTTCAGGTAAATACGAAATGTCTGCTGCTCGTATGAACGCATCAACAACTGCAGGAGGCGCTACCTCAACTTCTGTTTCATTACTATTAGAACAAGAGAAAAGCGAAGCAATGGCAACGATTTTAATAAAAAAAGCCTTTTGTAGTTTCATTTTTATAATGCTTTAAATTTGTAAATAGTTTTGTGATAGTACAGTTCTCCCTTATCTAATTCACAAGAAGGAAAATGCGAATGATTGGGCGCATCGGGAAAATTTTGAGTTTCAAAACAAACACCGCTCAAGGCTGTATAATCAGCACCTTCTTTTCCTTTTATTTGCGAGAAACAATTTCCACCCACGTACACATGAACAGCAGGTTGATTGGTGAAAACCGACATTTTTAATGTTTTGGCGCTGTTGTACAAGCTAGCCGCATATTCTTTAACTTGATTTAAGATAAAAGTACCGTCTATCTTGCTTGGGCAAAGTCTACCCTCTGAAAAATCAAAAGGGCAATTGGCCACGTTTAAAAATCGGCCCGTTGGAATTCCGGACGAAATTGTGTCTAAAATGCGTTGCGACTTAATTTTGAGTTCATGATTCACAACTGTTGCTGCTTGCCCATCTAAATTAAAGTAACTGTGATGCGTCAAGTTTATAATTGTTTTCGCAGTTGTATGGGCAATATACTCTAATGCCAATTCATTCGTTTCGGTTAAAGTATAAGTTAAATCAATGTGCAACTCTCCCGGAAAACCGTTATCGCCATCAGGACTTGTGTGACTTAAAGTAACCGAAGGATTTTTACCTTCTGTTCGTTTTTTGATCCGCCAGTTCTTTTGACTGAAACTATTTGATCCGCCATGCAATGTATTTCCGTTCGAATTGGTATTCAAATTAATGGTTCTTCCGTCAAGCGGAAAAGAACCCTTGTTGATACGACCTGCAAACCGACCTACAGTAGCCCCGAAATAAGGTGCACTTGGCAAATCAAACGATTTGAGGTATTGTTCTAAAGTTTCAAAACCTAAAACCACATCTACAGTACTCTCATCCTTCAATGGCACTTTCAAACTAGTTAGCGTAGCACCGTAAGTGATAATTTTGGCTACAAGACCATTTCCATTTTTTAGTTCACATTCAAAAACACCCGACCCATCGGCGAGAACACCAAACGATTTGACAGCAGAATTAGAATTAAAATGTGATTTATGTTTTATTTTCATGCTAAAATTATGAAATATGAAAAATCAAAAATAAAGGAATTGTGAAATTATACATACCAGTACCTACCAGTTTTTTGTAACTTGCACCAAAATTAGCATCCAAATGAAATTAATTTCGATTCAAGACAACATTGGAATTCCAAAATACAAGCAAATTGTCTCCTCAATTGAACAAGTAATTGCCGACAAAAAAATTAAAAAAGGGGATTCACTTCCATCTGTAAACAAAGTCTGTATGGAGTTTTCGTTATCTCGAGATACCGTTTTACAAGCTTACGAGGAATTAAAAAAGAGAGGAATAATTTATGCCATTCCTGGAAAAGGATATTACATCAAAAGTATTGAAACCACTATAAAACAAAGGATTTTTTTACTATTTGATGAGTTAAACATCTTTAAAGAAGACTTATACAATTCGTTTTTAGAAAGCATTGGAGCTGATGTACAAGTAGATATTTTTTTCCATCATTTTAACCCAACTGTTTTTCAAAAACTAATTAATGATAGCAACGGCAATTACACCAAGTATATCATTATGCCAACCAATTTAGCAAATGCAGCTGCTTGTATAAAAACCCTACCAGTTAGTGATGTGTATATCCTGGATCAAACCAATACCGAACTATCAGACTACCCATCGGTGTACCAAAATTTTGTAAAAGATATTTACAATGGATTACTCAAAGGCCAAAACCAATTGAGTTCTTACCAAAAATTAATTATGATTTTTCCCGGATTTCGAGAGCCATTGGGTATGAAAATAGGTTTTGAAAAATTTTGTTCAGACTTTGGTTTAACCCACGAAATTATCACCAAAATGCAAAACCGCACCATTCAAAAAGGTGAAGTATACGTTATTCCGAGTGATCGAGATTTAGTTGAAGTTATCGAACAAGCCAAAACACAACAACTACAACTAGGAATTGATTATGGCATTATTTCCTATAACGAGACTCCTTTAAAAAAAGTGGTTGAAAACGGAATCACCACCATTTCAACTGACTTTAAACTCATGGGAAGCTTACTTGCCGATATGATTTTGAAAGGAAAAAAAGGACAAATTGAAAACAAAAGCACATTGATCCTTCGGAATTCTCTGTAACAAAAAAAATCCGCTTCTTTCGAAGCGGATTTTGTACCCGGAGCCGGAGTACTATACTTATTTAATTGATTTAACCTGTTTTTAACTTGCTGTTTATTACTATATTTGGGATAGATAAAGTTTGGAATAATTTTTCTTATTTGATTTTTTTCATTTTAAATTCAAGATTAGCCACCCTTTTGACCACCCTTTATTTTAATTTAATTCGTTTTAACTGGAATGAAAGTCATTTTTGAACTAAGAAAAGAGAAAGCTACTGCAAATGGACTAATACCAATTCAATTTATTGTTAGAGCCGAAGGAGTAAGAATAAGAAAAAATGTTGGATTTAACACTAAAGAAATTTACTGGACAGGCTCACGTGTTAAACCAAATTTGAAAAAAGAAGAGGACAACAATTATCAATTTATCAATGATGAATTGCAAAAAATTGAGTCTAAGGTAAATGATATATTTTTCTTTTTTAGAGCCAATAAATTAGGTTTCTCCAAACAAAAATTCTTAGAACAATTTGAAGCAAAGAAAGATGAATTCAATTCAAATTTTGATTTCTTCGACTGCTTTGAAGAATACCTAACATCAGGTACACTGACAAAATCCTACAACACAATAAAAGCTCAAAGAACTATAAAAAACTACTTGAAAACATTTGAAGAGGAAACTGGGTTTGTAATCACATTTGACAAATTGAATGATTTATTTTATGAAGAATTGATGAAACATTCGTTCTTCACGAAAGAAATAAAAAATAATTACTTCGCAAAAATAATAGCTGTTTTAAAATCATTTGTAAGATGGTCGATAGATAAAAATTACACCACAAATCGTGACTTTGAAAAATTCAAAGGTATTGAGCATGATGTTGATATAATATATCTAACCTATGATGAATTGATAAAACTATACAATCATGATTTTGAAAACTCTAGATTAAATCATGTAAAAGATTTCTATTTTATGGGATGTTTTACTGGATTACGATTCTCTGATTTATCTCAATTACATCGTGCTAATATTACAGAAACCCACATCAATATTTCTATACAGAAAACTAAAACTCAAAACCACATCATTAGTTTAAATAAATTTTCAAAGGAAATATTGGACAAGTATCGAGGAACTATTTATGAACCTTTACCTAAGATATCACAGCAAAAATTTAACGACTACATCAAAGATTGTTGTGAGATTATTGAGTTAGACAAACCCACAACAATAACATGGTTTATTGGAACAAAAAAAGTTCAAAATACTGTACCAAAACACCAACTTATTACTAGCCACACCGCTAGAAAAACTTTTATCACAAACTCACTCTTATTAGGGATGGAACCTAAAGCTATTAAAAAAATAGCCAATATAAAAAAAGATGCAGTTTTAGATAAATACATGAAAATTACGGAAGAGTATACAGACCAACAAATGGATAAATGGAACAATCATGAAAAGTAATATCGTAAAGGAATTAGATTTTAAAGACAAATATCCTATGATATTTTCTGATTTTGAAAACATAGTTCGCGATGGTAGAAAACACAATATAATAGATCGCTTTTTTCATTATTCAATAGAAGAAACGAAAATGATAAAAGACATTAATAATCAAAATTTAACGGAAGAGATAAAACATGAAATTTTTAAAGAAATTGAAAAAGTCTTTAAAGAATTTAAAACAAATCTGATCTTTAAAATAAAATATTGTTTTGGCTTACATTCATTTTCAAGTTATATAAAAAACGGCAAAACGGTGATGATAGAAAATCCTTTCTTACTTGGAATTTCTCCATTTCTATTTGACCAAATTGAATGGGAAGACGTTATGATATCTGAGATTAAGAAGAGTAGATACGATATAACAAACCTTTACAATATCGAATTAATGATTCGAAATAGTTTAAACGAAGCTTTATACCGATTGGATAAAAAAGAGTTCGATAATTTACAAAGTTGGACAAAAAATAAAATATCTCCAGAAGGTCTAGTTTTATTGATAAAAAACAAAATATTTGAAACTACTAAATCAGCAAAATCAACTGATTCCATTATAAAAGAGATTGTAAAAAAACATACTGTTCTAAACTCTTCCAGAATAATTTTGATGGGGAATTTTACAACAGGAAAATTAATTGACAAAATCATAGAAGGTTTTGCTGCAAAAAACATTCAATTAAATAATGAAGAAAGAAATGACATCAAAAGTTTTGTAAGCCAAAATTTTAAAAATTCTAAAGGAAAAAACTTAGCATTTAAAGAACTAAAGCATAAGGATTTTTTTAATCATCATAAAATATTATTGAAAAACATTCTTATTGCTAATAAAAAATCGCTTAAATGTGAAGATAAAGACATTTCAAGAATAATACATAAAACTCTCCCCGAACTAGGAGAATTAAAAACTATAGAAAACTACTAAAAACTATATTCAAAAGGTTTTTTCTAAAACAAAAACAAAACAATATAAGTCACTATAAATCAATTAATAAGGTTTAAATTTTAAAGATTTTAAAATTTAAACCTTTTCTTATTTACAACTTTACGGTATTGAAAAATCGATTAATACTAATTAAAAACAAGTAAAGTTATGTCTATCCAATTGTATTCACACAGTAAGCAAGATTTAGAAAAAGTTGTAGAAATAATACTTAACAAAGTACAAAATTTCCAAATATCAAAGACTTCTAACGAATCGAACCCTGAGGATTTAATTTCCCAAAAAGAAGCATCAAAATTCTTGAAAATCTCACTTCCGACAATCATTGATTGGCGAAAGAATAAAGATCTACCCCATTATGACTATAACGGTCGATTTTATTATTCTCCAAAAGAATTACTTGAATATGGCAGAAAAAACAATCAGAAATAAAAAAGGCGCAAACACCTCGCAAAAGTCGTTAACGCCTAAATATCTCATAATTGAAGACAATGCAAATTTACGCAAAGTTTTCCATATCAGTATGGTTAAATGGAAAATAAAAAAGAAGAAAATAATGATTTTGTATCCAACATTTTCGGTATTACCGAAAAATATCTTTCAGAAAAATACGATTTTAGATACAATGAAATTGCACTAGAAATTGAGTATAAACCCAAAAAAGAAAAAAAATTTAAATCTGTAAATGAGAACTCACTCTATATTGAACTGCAAAAAAAAGGTATAAAGATTTCTATCTCGAATCTAATAGCGCTTTTAAGGAGTGATTATGTAACTAATTTCAACCCTATTAAAGAATATTTTTTATCGCTTCCAAAGTGGGATGGAAAGTTACATATTCAAGAATTAGCTAGTTATGTACCAACATTTGACCAAAAACAATTCGAATATCATTTTGTCAAATGGTGTGTAAGGACTGTAAAATGTGTATTCCTAGATGATTATTTCAATAAGCAAGCATTTATTTTAGTCCATAAAGGACAAAGCTCTGGCAAATCAACTTTTTGCCGTTTTATGTGTCCTCCTGATTTGTCTAATTATATCGCAGAAGATATAAGTAGTGATAAGGATGCACGAATCCTGCTTGCAAAGAACTTTCTCTTAAATTTAGATGAACTGGCGGTATTAAGCCGAAAAGAAATAAACCAACTTAAATCATATTTCTCGAAAACACATATAAATGAAAGATTACCTTATGATAGAAAAAATAGCATTTTATCAAGAGTATGTTCGTTTATTGGTAGTACCAATATGGCAACTTTTTTAAATGATGAAACTGGAAGCGTACGGTGGCTTTGTTTTGAACTTATCAATCCCATCAATTTTAACTACAAGAAAAAAATAAATATAGACCATGTTTGGGCACAAGCTTATGCACTTGCCAATAGCAATTTTGATTCTGAATTATCATTTCAAGATGTACAAGAAAATGAAAAAAGAAATTCGAAATTTACTACTTTATCAGTTGAGCATGAAATCATAAGCAAATATTTTTTAATTCCTGAAAACATAGAAGAACAGCAATTTATGACATCAAGCGATGTATTACACTATTTATCGATAAAGTATCAACGATTAAATCATATTAGTATCGGCAAAGCAATGATGTCTTTAGGTTTTGAACGCATTAAAGATAAAGAAAGGCGGGTTTACGGGTATATGGTTAAAACACTACCTCTGTTTCCCATAAATTAAAAATATTAAAAAACTTGATTTCTACTTACCCATCTTACCCAAACATTAGGAAGCACCTAAAACATTATGAAAATCATGGGTAACTTAATACAATATTATTCTTACCCAAGGTTACCCATCTTACCCAAAACATTAAAAATTTAAAGAACAATTACTTATTAAATTAATGGGTAAGATGGGTAAGATAAAAATAGATAGTAAAATAACCTACCCACCCCGCTATTACTGGGATGGGTAAGATGGGTAAGATGAATTACGAAAAACAGTTTAGAAATAATCGCTACTGAAAAAAAAATAAGATGAATATACAACAAGCAAAAAATATCCCAATAGAACAAATATTATTTAAAATGGGACTGAACCCACAAAAAACAAATGGATTTGAAAGTTGGTATTTAAGCCCATTTGCAATAGAAAAAACAGCTTCATTTAAGGTTAATCAAAAAATAAATCGGTGGTATTGTCATTCAAGTGGTTTTGGTGGCAATACAGTTGATTTTACAGTTAAATACTTCGATTACACAGTGAAAGATGCTTTAGTCTTTTTAAGCGATTTTGACAGCTCTTTTTCTTTTCGAAAGCAAATTTTCGAAACAGTAACTAAGGAACTGAATAGCACAAACCAAGTTGAAAAAATAATACCGATTCAACATGTTGCTTTAGTTCAGTATTTAAAAAGTAGACAAATAAATAATTTCAAAAATATTGAACAGCTAAAAGAAATTCATTACACAATAAATGACAAAAACTACTTCGCTTTAGGATTTCAAAATAAAAGTCTAGGTTGGGAAATCAGATCTAAATATTCAAAAATATGCCTAGGCAAGAAAGACATATCATTAATCCATAATGGATCAAAAACGCTAAGGATCTACGAGGGTTTTTTTGACTATTTGTCTTTTATACAGATTCGGGGAAATTTAAAAATGGAGGAATCGGATTATTTAATTTTAAATTCAGTGGCATTGTTAGTGAAGAATATTTCGGTTTTGAGTGATTATGATTTTATAGAATTGTACTTAGACAATGACACCACAGGAGATAAATACACTTCATTGGT
>CAZMHK010000047.1:0-19267 GCA_964566045.1 uncultured Flavobacterium sp. | reverse complement strand
GAAATAATTTATTTTTACCAATAATTAGTTCAACGGTTTTACAAGCACTATCGGTCATTATGAAAAATCTTTTTTTGGTTCTTTTTCTCGGTGTAACCTCTGTTGCTTTTAGTCAGCTAAAAGGAGATGTTAAGCTGGAATGGATTGACAAAAAAGAGATGTTTCATGGGGATCGTACTGTACTAATCCCATCGCTTAAAAATACAGGTTTTGTTTATCATGCAGATGAGCAAAGTATTAGTTTGACACACGCTGTTAATGGTGCAGATATTGGTGCTTTGAGTAAAATTGATATCAACAGCGTTGATTATGAGTCTGTTTCGCAAGAGGAGCTAGGAGATCTGTCTTTAGCTTCTATTCCCTCCAAACTTGATGTGACCTTACAATTGACCACTTCTCGAGGCATAAACGCTGCCTTTATAAATTTTTCGCCAATCGTTAAAGACGCTTTTGGTTTTAAAAAGGTCAAATCTTTGTCCTATCAAATTATCGATAGTGGCATGAGTTCAGCAGGGAACGCAAGAATAAGAAGTACTCAAAGCAATTCCGTTTTAGCTAGCGGTGATTGGTATCGTTTTTATATAGAAAAATCAGGTGTTTATCGCATTACTCGTAGCTTTTTACAGCAATTGGGTGTTGATGTTGGTCGAATTGACCCTCATAAAATCAAAATTTATGGTAATGGCGGGCGTATGCTACCACTTTCAAACGCGGTTGCGTATCCTTTTGATTTGACTGAAAACGCTGTTCAAGTAATTGGTGAAGAAGATGGTGTTTTTAATAATGATGATTTCATTCTGTTTTATGGTGAGGGGATTTTCAATTGGAATGAAGAAAGTAGAACACATCAAAACTTATACGATTCTAAATCATATTATTATATTAATGTACAAGGTGATAATGGTAAAAGAGTTGCTGCATTGCAACAGCCTACTGAACCTGCTAGTGCAAATGTGAGTTTGTTTGATGATTATCAATTCCATGAGCTAGATTTAGTAAATATTGGTCGATTGGGTAGACAGTGGTTCGGAGAAACTTTTGATGTAAAACAAGAGCAAGAGTTTGATTTTGTTTTTCCAAATATTGATTTATCCACTCCTGTAAAATTACTAGTCACTGCCGCCTCTGCTTCTTTTACTGCAACAAGTTTTGATATAACTTCTAATGGTATTGCCGCTGCTACTTTGTCGTTTCCGGCTTTAAACGGCTCTTCGGATGTTGCTTTTTTTTCGGCTTCTTTGCCTTCAAATATTCAAGTTTCTGCTGCTGAAACCATAAAAATTAAATTAAAATACAATAATAATGGTGTTCCGGGATCTCGCGGTTTTTTAGACCATATCCGTTTAGTGGCTAAACGAAGGTTGCAAGGCTACGGTAAGCAGTTTCTGTTTCAATATGATCAAGCAGCCACTAGCAGTGGAATCGCTAATTATACTTTTGCTAACGCCAGCCAGATTTCGCAAGTTTGGGATGTGACGGATATTTACAATGTTAGTTCAGTTTCAAATGTGGGTCAAACTAATTTTAGTTTCAAGGCGCCGATGGGAGAGGTTCGTAAATATATTGCTGTCGACCCGTCAGACTATTATGTTCCTCTTCGTGACAATAGTTCCAAAGTGGTAAATCAGAATTTAAAAGGAACGCTTCTTAAAAATGCGCAAGGTGCCTTTATCGATTTGGATTATATCATCATTGCCCCTAATTTTTTGAGTTTAGAAGCTGAGCGATTGGCTAATTTTCACAGAAGTAATTCTAATTTGACGGTAAAAGTTGTTCCGTTGGAGCAAATATACCATGAGTTTGGATCGGGTAAACAAGATATTGCTGCCATTAGAAATTGTGTTAAGTATATATATGAAAACGCTTCGGCTCCTAGCAAACGCTTGCGATACATTAATCTTTTTGGAGATGCTTCCTTTGATTATAAAAATAGAATTCCTAATAATTCAAATATTGTACCTATTTACCACTCTTTAAATAGTAATACTTCGGGAGAATCCTCTTATGCATCGGATGATTTTTACGGATTGATGGATGTAAATGAAGGAAATATAGTTTCGCGTTTTGGAGGAATTGATATTGCTGTCGGACGCATGTTAGTTAATGATAGCAAGCAAGCGTCGGAGATGGTTACAAAAGTTCTTGAGTATCATGATCCATCCTCGTATGGTAGTTGGCGCAATAATTTTGTTTTGATTTCTGATGATTCTGATGTACCGTCTGATGCAAATTTGCAGAACAAACAAAATAATTTGGCAAATACAATTGCTACAGAGAAGCCTTTTTTTAATGTAAGTAAAATTTTATTGGATTCTTACACCCAAGAGGCCTCTGCCGGTGGTTCACGATATCCAAAAGCAAGAGCTGATTTTTTTAATGCTTTTGAAAAAGGAGCGCTTGTGTTTAACTATCTTGGTCATGGCGGCGAAGATGGCTTGTCAGCAGAACGAATTTGGGAAAAATCAGACGGTCAAAATTTAAGTAATCGTTTTAAGTATCCTTTGTTTATAACTATTACATGTGATTTCTCTCGTTTTGATAATCCATTTCGGCCAACAGCTGGTGAATTTACCTATTGGAATCCAACTGGAGGTGCTATTGCCATGATTACTACCATAAGATCGATTGGTCAGTTCAGCGCAGAGACTTTTAATGATACATTTTCAAGAAATTTATTATCGTTTGGATCTAATCAATATACCTCAATTGCCGAAGCTTTACGTGTTTCCAAAAACAGTAATCCAACATCGGCAACAAATGTTGTTTTTTATATTGGTGACCCAGCTTTAATGTTGGCGATACCAAGACCTAAAATAAATTTAACTAAGGTGAATGATGTTCCTGTTACGGATGTTTTACCCGATTTAAAATCGCTATCAAAAGTGAAATTATCAGGCGAAGTGACAGATGAAAATAACAATCCTATCACAAACTATAATGGTCAGTTGAGTACGGCTGTTTTTGATAAAATGCTGTCGCGAACTACCTTTAATAATGACGGTAATAGTCCGCCAATTAATTTTAATGTGTTAGGTGAAACTATTTTTAGAGGAAATGCGACTATTACCAATGGTAAATTTGAATTTAGTTTTGTTGTGCCACGTGATATCAGAGTACCTCTGGGAGATGGGCGTATTAGTTTTTATGCTAAAAGAGATCAAGTTTTGCAAAATGAAGCAGGTTTTAATACTTCTATAAAAGTGGGTGGTATCAATGAAAATGCTGTTGCAGACAATATTAGTCCAAGAGTGAAGTTATATATGAATGATGAGACATTTGTTTCTGGAGGCACTACCAATTCATCGCCATTTCTGGTGGCTTTTTTAGAAGACGAAAATGGGATTAATACAGCCAGTGGGATTGGGCATGATATTATTGCAGTGTTAGATGGTGATACTAATAATCCATTTGTTTTAAATGATTATTATCAAGCTAATGTTGATGATTTTACAACTGGAAGCCTGCGTTTCCCGTTGCGTAATTTAGAGCCAGGCTTGCATACAATTTCTTTTACAGCATGGGATGTGTACAATAATCCAGTGACTACAGAAATTCAGTTTGTTGTGGTAGGTGATGAAACAGTAACTTTATCAAGAGTGTTAAATTATCCAAACCCTTTTGTGAGTTATACCGAGTTTTGGTTCACACACAATAGGCCATTCGAACAACTTGAGGTTCAGGTTCAAGTAATGACCGTTACGGGAAAAGTGGTTTGGACTAAAAATCAGTTGGTGACTACCTCGGGTTTTTTGTCAAAAGAGATCAGTTGGGACGGTAGGGATGATTTTGGCGATCGTTTAGGTAAAGGAGTATATGTGTATAAGCTCACAGTAAAGTCTACTTTGACCAATAAAAAATCTGAAAAATTCGAAAAACTTGTTATCCTTTAATATTATAGTATATTTGTTTCTTAAATCGTAGTACACTAATGAGAAAAACCTCAATACTTTTTATTCTTTTATTTTTTTGTAGCCTGGGACAAGCGCAGGAGCGTACTTTAAATCCGGGTGTTCCCTTTCTTTTGGTAGCTGCAGATGCTAGAGCCGCTGGTATGGGTGATATTGGAGTAGCTACTTCAGCTGATGCTACTTCTCAACAGTGGAATCCAGCAAAGTACGCTTTTGCCGAAGATGCACAAGGGTTTTCAGTCAGTTATACTCCTTATCTAACAGATTTGGTAAATGATATCTCGTTAGCGCAATTGACGTACTACCAAAAAATAAACGAAAAAAGTGCCTTTGGAGGAAGCTTGCGTTATTTTGGTTTGGGCGAAATTGAATTGCGTGACAATGCATTCGATCCTGCTAGAATAGTTTCTCCAAATGAGTTCGCTATTGATGGGTCTTACTCTTTAAAGCTGAGTGAAAAATTTTCGATGGCTGTTGCTGGTCGTTTTATAAATTCGAACTTAAAGGTTGCGTCCGAAAACACTGATGCCAGTGCGGCAAGTACATTTGCAGTTGATGTAGCTGGATTTTTTCAGTCAGAAGAAATAGCATACAATGATTTTAATGGTAGATGGAGAGCGGGTTTTAATATTCAAAATTTAGGTCCAAAAATAAGTTATGATAATGATGATTTTAATTCCAATTTCATTCCAGCTAATTTAAAAGTAGGAGCGGGCTTTGATTTTATCCTCGATGATTTTAACAAAGTAGCAGTAAACGCTGAGTTTAATAAATTATTGATCCCAACTTTTCAGGATTCAGATCTTAATGGTGACGGAACGATAACAAATGATGAGGTAAATCAAAATAGAAATAATTACCGTTCTATTGGATGGACATCGGGAGTTTTTAAATCATTTGGTGATGCTCCGGATGGGTTCAAAGAGGAATTGCAAGAGGTAACTTATGCTTTAGGAGCAGAATATTTATACCAAGACTCTTTCGCTCTCCGAATGGGATATTTTCATGAAAGTCCTCAAAAAGGAGCGAGACAGTTTTTGAGCTT
Source organism: uncultured Flavobacterium sp. (assembly GCA_964566045.1). Classification (GTDB taxonomy): domain Bacteria; phylum Bacteroidota; class Bacteroidia; order Flavobacteriales; family Flavobacteriaceae; genus Flavobacterium. The sequence goes on along the minus strand of CAZMHK010000047.1, from coordinate 14,314 downwards.
GGGTGCTGGTTTCAAATATACGGCAATTAAGGTTGATGTGTCTTATTTATTCTCTGCTTCAAAGGTTCGAAATCCATTAGAAAATACACTGCGTTTCTCACTTACGTTTAACTTTGGAGATAAGTACGAAACGTATTAAATTTTAAGTCAATAATAAATAACAATCCAAATTTCATTTCTCATCAACGAAATGAAATTTGGATTTTTTTTCCTTACAAAAATGAAAACAATTGCAATTACCACAGAATTTTATGTGTTTGATGCCTTAAATGATTTGCCAGTATCCGTTCAAACCTTGATGGGAAAAGCCGTTGAAGCGCGAAAAAATGCGTATGCACCTTATTCTCAATTTCGAGTAGGAGTAGCAATCCTACTTGATAACGGCGAGGTAATAACAGGTTCAAACCAAGAAAATGCTGCTTACCCATCTGGACTTTGTGCAGAAAGAGTAGCTATTTTTTATGCTGGTGCAAAATATCCAGAAGCAAAAATAATACAAATGGCAATTACCGCAGCTTCAGACACTAATCAAACAACGGCTCCGATTCCACCTTGTGGCTCATGCAGACAATCGATTGCAGAGTATGAAATTAAGCAAGAAACTCCAATAGCAATTTACTTTATGGGTGAAGTAGGAGCTGTCTATCAATCTGATTCTCTGAAAAATTTGCTTCCATTTATGTTCGATAAAAAATTCTTATAAATCTCCCAAAAATTAGCTTTATTATTTTAGTTCTAGGGTGGAATGTCTTATTTTTGCCATTCGCAAATTTGTGGGAGGAAACTATTTTGCGTCATAGGTACAAATTGATAATACAATAACACTTTAGCAAAAGAAAAATTCAGATGAAAGAAGTTACAAAAGAAGTATATTTAAAGTGGTATGAAGAAATGTTGCTTTGGAGAAAGTTCGAAGATAAGTTAGCAGCACTTTACATACAGCAAAAGGTTAGAGGATTTCTACATTTATACAACGGTCAAGAAGCAGTATTGGCAGGAGCGCTACATGCTATGGATTTGACAAAAGATAAAATGATTACTGCCTACCGTAATCACGTACAGCCAATTGGTATGGGCGTTGATCCAAAAAGGGTAATGGCTGAACTTTTAGGTAAAGTTACAGGTACTTCAAAAGGTATGGGTGGTTCTATGCATATTTTTTCTAAAGAGCACGGTTTTTATGGTGGTCACGGAATTGTTGGAGCTCAAATTCCAGTAGGTGCGGGTATTGCCTTTGCAGATAAGTATTTTAACACGGGTGGCGTTACCTTAACCTACTTTGGAGATGGTGCTGCTCGTCAAGGATCTTTACACGAGGCATTTAATATGGCTATGTTATGGAAACTACCTGTGGTTTTTATCGTAGAAAACAACGGATATGCAATGGGAACTTCTGTAGAGAGAACAGCTAACCATACGGATATTTGGAAATTAGGTCTAGGATATGAAATGCCATGTGGTCCTGTTGACGGAATGAATCCTGTGAAAGTAGCAGAAGCAATGACAGAAGCAATTGATAGAGCACGTCGCGGAGATGGTCCAACGTTTTTAGAAATGAAAACTTACCGTTACAGAGGACACTCTATGTCAGATGCACAATTGTACCGTTCAAAAGAAGAGGTAGAAGAGTATAAAAAAATAGATCCAATTACTCAAGTTTTAGATATTATCAAAGATCAAAACTATGCTTCTGATGAAGAGATTGAAGTAATTGATCAACGTGTAAAAGATTTAGTAGAGGAATGTGCAACATTTGCTGAAGAGTCGGATTATCCACCAATACAACAATTGTATGACGTAGTATACGAACAAGAAAACTATCCTTTTATACCTCATAAACTATAATCAATTATGGCAACAATTATTACAATGCCTCGTTTGAGCGATACTATGACGGAAGGAACCGTTGCAACTTGGCTTAAAAATGTAGGTGATAAAGTAAGCGAAGGAGATATTCTTGCTGAAATTGAAACAGATAAAGCAACAATGGAATTTGAATCTTTTAACGAAGGGATTCTTCTACATATAGGTATACCAGCTGGAGAAACTGCTCCAGTTGACTCTTTACTAGCAATTATTGGTAAAGAAGGCGAAGATATTTCAGCTTTACTTGCTGGTGGTACAGCAGCTTCAGCTGTTGCAGCAGCACCAGTAGATGAGGCAACTCCAGTTACTGAAGCAGTAAAAACTGAATTAGCGGCTCCTACAACAGCAGCATTACCAAAAGGAGTTGTAGTGGTTACTATGCCTCGCTTAAGTGATACTATGACCGAAGGTACTGTAGCCACTTGGTTGAAAAAAGTAGGTGATGTGGTAGCTGAAGGTGATATTTTAGCCGAAATCGAAACCGATAAAGCTACAATGGAATTTGAGTCTTTCAACGCAGGTACTCTTTTGCATATCGGAATCGAAGAGGGAAGTACAGCAGCAGTGGATAGTTTGTTAGCTATCATTGGCCCTGCAGGAACTGATGTTAGTGCTTTGGCTGGAAATTATACTCCAGGTGCAGCAGCAATAACCGCTGAAGCTCCAGCAGCAGAAAAAACTCCAGAAGTTGAAGCTCCAGCAGCAGCTCCAGTTACCCAAGAAGCAGTTGCAGGTCAGCGTATTTTGGCTTCTCCATTAGCAAAAAAAATAGCTAGTGATAAAGGCATTCAGTTGAATCAAGTAAAAGGTTCGGGTGAAAATGGTCGAATCGTTAAAAGTGATGTTGAAAACTTCAGTCTAGCAGCAGCGGCGCCAGTTGCTCCAGCTGCAATTACGGTTGAAACAGTAGCTACTCCAAAAGTAGTTGTTCCAGCAGGTGAAGTGATGACCGAGGAAATCAAGAATTCGCAAATGCGTAAAATTATCGCAAAACGTCTAGCGGAATCTTTGTTCACAGCACCACACTACAATTTAGTTATCGAAGTTTCTATGGATGAAGCAATGGCTTCAAGAGCAGTAATCAATACTGTTCCTGATACTAAAGTGTCATTTAATGATATGGTGATCAAAGCATGTGCTTTGGCATTGAAAAAACATCCAAAAATTAACTCTCAGTGGAAAGAAGATGCAATTACCATCAACCACCACGTAAATATTGGAGTAGCAGTTGCGGTTGAAGATGGTTTGGTTGTTCCTGTATTGAAATTTACAGATGCAATGAGCTTATCTCAAATTGGAGCTAGCGTAAGAGATCTTGCCGGAAGAGCTAAAAACAAAAAATTAGGTCCACAAGAAATGGAAGGAAGTACCTTTACGGTTTCTAACCTTGGAATGTTTGGTATAACTGAATTCAATTCTATTATCAATCAACCTAACTCTGCTATTTTATCTGTAGGAGCAATTGTTGAAAAGCCAGTGGTGAAAAATGGTCAAATTGTAGTGGGTAACACCATGATGTTATCTCTTGCATGTGATCACCGTACCATCGACGGCGCTACAGGTGCGCAGTTCTTGCAAACTTTAAAACAATATATAGAAAGCCCAGTTACCATGCTGGCGTAAGTAGTACACATTTTATAATAAACCCTTTTTAATTTCGGTTAGAAAGGGTTTTGTTTTTTTAATGCATTTACATTTAAGCAAAGAAATGGGCTCTAACAGTCGGCCTAGTGGTGCTTACAAGATAAAAAGATGTTTTTTAGTTCTATAGTTTAAAATAATTGTAAAAGATCTATTTGAATTTTTGTAAAACCCAAAAGCTATTTGTAACAGGTTTTAATTTGATTAATGCTGTGATTTTTTTTCGCGTACCGTTTGACTTTGAATTCAGCTGAAAAATGATGAAACAGCACTTTTTATTTTGGTGTTAATTGCCTTTCTTTGTTGTGCTAGCGGGTTAGCATAAAAAAGAATAAATTAATAAATAGGTTCAATTAGTAAATATATGTTATTATCTTCTGTACAAAATAGCTTGAATGAGTTGACTGACTTACTCCAACAATTGTCCCAAACGGAGTATTCTAAAGCTTGCGCAGAGTTAAGTAATGCCACAATAGGTGAGCATACGCGTCACATAATTGAAATGTTTCAGTGTTTGGAGAATCAATACGAGTCAGGTTGTGTCAATTATGATAAAAGAGCACGCAACACACGTATTCAAACCGACACAGAGTTTGCAATAGAAAACATCGTTGCCATTCAGGAAAATTTAGATCGTGAAAATAAAGACATGGAATTGTTGCAAATAATCGATGGTGAGGAGATACGTATTAATACTAATTATCACAGAGAATTGCTTTATAATTTAGAGCACTGCATTCATCACCAAGCGTTGATTAAAGTAGCGATTTTACAGTGCGAAAGCGTGAGTATCGATCCTAATTTTGGCGTTGCCAGATCCACTATCGAATATAGAAATCAATGTGCACAGTAAGTTTTGTAAAAACCGCAGATTGTATCATTATTACATCTAATCGAGACGAAAAAATAATCAGACCAAGTGCTATACCGCCACAAAGTTATAGTGTTAATAATCAAAATTTAATTTTTCCTAAAGATCCAAAAGCGGGCGGAACTTGGTTTGCAACTAATGATGCAGGTGTAGTTCTAGTTTTGCTTAACGGTGCTCAGGAAAAGCACGAGGTACAATTGCCATATCGTAAAAGTCGTGGTTTAATTGTGTTGGATGTGATTAGTTCTTCTTCACCACGAGAATGTTGGGATACTATCGATTTAGATCAAATCGAACCGTTTACTTTAGTTTTGTTTCAGGAAGAACAATTATGGCAATTGCGCTGGAATGGTTCAGAAAAAGAAACAATCCAATTGGACATTAATCAACCGCACGTTTGGTCTTCTTCAACCTTATATCCTGCAGCCGTGCGTGAAGAACGCGCGAAATGGTTTCATCAGTATATGAATGAAAAGCAGCAGGTTTCAGCAAATGACATGTATCAGTTTCACCGTTATACGCACAACGACAATCAAGAAAATGGTTTAGTTATTAATCGTAATGATGAGATGCAAACCTTGAGTATTACGCAAGCGGTTTTGCAACAGAAAAAGGTGAATGTATTGCACTATGATTTGATCACGCAAGAGGATTTTGCAACTTCATTTATCACCATCTAAATTTTAAATTTTGAAACTATTTTTTCATAAACTTACCCATTGGGAGTACTGGCCTTTTCTAATTGTTTACATCCCAATTTATTTTTTGTGGTCGTACTATGCCATTAAAGCCAAATCTATTTTTTTCTTTAATGCTTCAAATCCGACTATCAAAAATGGCGGTTTTATGATGGAGTCTAAAAAAGAAATTTACGATATTATTCCGCAGCAATATTACCCAACTACAATTTTGGTAGCTGAAGGTACACCTACAACCGAAGTTCAAGCTTTATTAGAAAATAATCAAATTCAATTTCCGCTAATCGCAAAACCAGATATTGGTTTGCGTGGCGGTGGTGTAAAAAAAATCGAATCGGTTTCTGATCTGAATGAGTATGCAACTAAGGCCAACTTTGATTATTTGGTTCAAAATTTAATCCCATACTCTGAGGAAGTAGGGATTTTTTATGTACGTTACCCGCATGAAAAGTTGGGCAGAATAACAGGTATTGTTTCTAAAGAATTTCTAATCATTACGGGCGATGGTAAATCGACGATGGAGGAATTGATCAAAAAAAATCCGCGCTACGAGTTACAATTGAAAGTTTTAAAGCAGGAATATGGAGTACAATTGCAAGAAGTAATTCCGCTAAACGAAAAAGTAAATCTAGTTCCTTACGGTAACCATGCTAGAGGTGCTAAATTTGTTGATGGCAGCCATTGGATAACGCCTCAATTAACGCACGCTATTAACGAAATGTGCTTGCAAATTCCTGGTTTTTATTTTGGGAGGTTGGATATTATGTACAACACGATGGCTGAGTTACAAGAAGGGAAAAATTTTGCCGTGGTAGAATTGAATGGTGCCGCAAGCGAGCCGACGCATATTTACGATCCAAAGCATTCCATCTTTTTTGCTTGGAAAGAACTCGCGCGACACATTACCTACATGTATGAAATTAGTGTAGCTAATCATAAAAACGGTGCGCCGTACTTGTCTCACAAAGAAGGTATGAAAGAATACCGCTTACACTTGGAGCAAAGTAAAAAGATTGCTAATTTTTAAACCATGAAAATCGTAAAAAATATTCTAGTTGGGTTTTTGGTCAGTTTTGTAGGCTCGATTCCGTTGGGATATTTAAATTTAGTAGGTTTTGAAATTCACCGCAGCCAAGGATTACTATCTTTGATATGGTTCCTGTTAGGCGTTGTTTTGGTCGAAGGTTTTGTGATTTTTTATACCCTAAAATTTGCGCAGCGCTTAGTTGAAAATCTAAAGTTGATGCGGTACATTGACTATTTCGCCATTATTTTTTTGTTGCTTATCGGATATTCATTTTACGCTGGATCTCAAGCTTCAAGTGACAATCAAAGTGTTTTAGGTCCATATTTAAAATACTCTTCGTTTATAATTGGCGTATTTTTGAGCGCTATTAATTTTTTACAGATACCATTTTGGACGGGCTGGAATTTATACCTAATGAATGGCAAATATATTTCAGTAGGAAATAAGCTTAAACTGTTTTACATTGCAGGAACGTTGCTTGGTACCTTTTCCGGCATGTTGGCTTTAATTTTGGTATTAAACCAATTATCCACACACACTAGTGATTATTCTAGTTATATTTTCCCTGTAATTATTCCACTTTTCTTTGTGGTATTAGCACTTTTTCAGGTAGTAAAAGTGTATAAGAAGTATCACAAAAAGAAAAGCACCAAGTTATAAAACAACAAAAAAACTAATTTTAAAAACTATGAAAAAAAACATCGTCACATTTGCAGCGGCAGCTTTTACTCTATTTGTTGCTCCAACTGTTTTGGCACAACAAAAAGCAGTCGAATCAAAGTCAACTATAAATTATCAAGTAAAAGCAGATGAAGTTGCTGCTACTTTAAAATTTTTAGCTTCGGATGAATTGGAAGGTCGTGAAACTGGACAGATTGGTTTGGTAAAAGCAGCTGATTATTTGGAGAAAATTTTAAAAGATAACAATGTAAAGCCTTATTTTACCTCGTACAAAGATACGTTGAGTACTTTTAAAGGAACGGCTTTTAATGTAGTTGGGTATGCCGAAGGAACTGATGCAAAATTAAAAAATGAGTTTATCATTTTGAGTGCGCATTACGATCACATTGGTATTACTAAAAAAGGAATAAACGGCGATTTTATTAATAATGGTGCCAATGACGACGCTTCTGGTACAACAGCAGTAGCCGAGATGGCTAAATATTTCAGTCAAGCTAAAAATAACAAGCGCAGTGTTTTGTTTGTGTTTTTTGCTGGTGAAGAAAAAGGTTTGTTAGGCTCTAAACATTTAGCCAAAAAACTAAAAACGCAAGGATTCAATTTGTATGCACATTTTAATATTGAAATGATTGGTGTACCAATGAAGAGAGATTATTTGGCTTACATTACTGGTTTCGATAAGTCGAATATGGCGGCTAAGATCAATGAGTACACGGGTAAAAACATCATCGGTTTCTTGCCAAAAGAGGCAGAATACCAATTGTTTTTCCGCTCTGATAACTACTCTTTCTATGATTTATTCAAGGTGCCTTGCCATTCAGTAAGTACATTTGACTTCGAGAATTTTGAATATTACCATCACGTTGCCGATGATTTTAAAGCGATGGATATTCCGCACATGACTTCATTCATTCAAGAAATGTTGCCGGCCATTACGCAAATGGCGAACACGCCTACGCAAGAAATGAAGATGTTGAAATAATCATTTTAATTCATTTTGCATGTCGTAAGCTAGAATATAATACGAATTGGTATTGTATTCAAATTCGCTTATAATACTCCAATTTAGTTTTTCAGTATGTGCTTTTGTTGAGGGTTGATTGGCTTTGTTTATAAAAGTCAACGCCAACGGATATTTTTGAACCATTTCGTTGCGCATTAGTTCAAACAAAGGTTTTATAATTCCAGTACCGCGGTACTCTTTGTGAATACAAATAGGGCCATACTGAAAACTATTTTGAAGATCTACATTTTTATTAGCAAAATTCAACTGAGTAATCAAGCTACTCATGTAAGCAAATATGGGCCATTGCTGGTAAAATTGCCAACTTCCCGCAAAAATATAGCCAACCACACCTTTACCTTCTTTTGCTAGAAATAACTCCTTTTTATCGATTACTGTTTTCAGTTGTTCTACTGTGAATGGTGTTGTTACGAAACCTGCTGCGCGTTCTAGTTCGGATAAGTTAGTCACTAAATATAATTCTTGTAATTCAAGGACGCTATCGATGTCTGATAGTTCTGCTTGTGCAAAAGTAATTGATGTGTTCATGATGAAAAATTGTATTTAATGATAAGATATAAAAATACAAATTTAACTATCAAAAGACCGATATTGCTACCGAATTTTGTTTTGTAAACCGACTATGATTTTCTTGTTTTTGCTTATTTTTGTGGTATGAAAAATATAATTATTACGGGTACTAGTAGAGGCATTGGGTTAGAATTAGCATTACAATTTGCGCAAGCAGGACATCAAGTTTTGGCCTTGTCACGAAATATTCCAAGTGTATTAATGCAACATGAAAACATCACTTGCTTTTCTGTAGATTTGGCTAATGAAGGATCGCTAGTTCAAGTGCAAGAGTTTTTGAATACTTCTTGGCAACATATCGATGCTGTAATTCACAATGCAGGTAGTTTATTGCTTAAACCTTTCGCAGAAACGACGCAAGTTGATTTTGAGAACATCTATAAAGTAAATGTTTTTGGTGTAGCTAATTTGACTCGTATATGCGTTCCTTACTTGGTTAAGGGTAGTCATGTGGTAACTATTAGTTCGATGGGTGGCATCCAAGGAAGTTTGAAGTTTGCTGGTTTAGCAGCTTACAGTTCAAGTAAAGGTGCTGTAATTACTTTGTCAGAATTATTGGCTGAGGAGTATAAAGAAAAAGGAATTTCGTTTAATGTTTTGGCTCTGGGTTCTGTGCAAACAGAAATGTTAGAAGAAGCTTTTCCTGGTTATCAAGCACCAATTCAAGCTGATGAAATGGCTAATTATATTTATGATTTTACTTTAAATGGCAATAAATATTTTAATGGTAAAGTGTTGCAAGTTTCATCTACCAATCCATAAAATAAGTTTGTTGTGATTGAAACGCTAGCCAAATTTTTACCTGATCACGCTGTCAAACCTGCATTTGACTTGATAGTCACACATGGTGTTCATCTTAAAATTGTGAACGAACGAGCCACGCGTCATGGTGATTATAGGAAAGGACTAAGCGGGAAACATGAAATTACCGTGAACGGTAGCTTAAATAAATTTAGATTCCTAATCACTTTAATTCATGAAATTGCCCATTTGGTAGCTTTTGAAAAGTTTGGTCGAAACATCAAACCGCACGGGCAAGAATGGAAGTACACTTTTCAACAGTTGATGGTGCCGTATATCAGACCGGAAATTTTCCCAAATCAATTGCTGCCGTTGTTAGCTAGACATTTCAGAAATCCAAGTGCCAGTAGCGATACCGACACGACTTTGTCTTTGGCTTTAAAACAATATGATCAGCAAACGGATAAAAACTACGTTTTCGAAATTCCTTACGGGAGTGTATTTAGAATTAAAAACGGTAAAATATTTAAAAAGATAGCCGTAAGAACCAAACGATTTGAATGTTTAGAGATAACTTCGGGTCGTTTGTATCTTTTTAATCCAAATGCTGAGGTGGAGCTAATTCGTTCGAACTAGCTTTTTAGATAAGCTTCTCTTACTTTTTTAAATAAATTAGATGAGTATACAAAGGCTACAACTGCTTCGTTATCGGTTCTGAAAATCTCTTCTTTATTGCCTTCCCAAGCTTTTAAGCCGTCTTTTAAAAATAAAATTTTCTCCCCAATTTCCATTACCGAGTTCATATCATGCGTATTGATTACGGTGGTAATGTTGTATTCTTCGGTGATTTCTTTAATTAAATTATCAATCAAAATTGCTGTGTTAGGGTCTAATCCAGAGTTGGGTTCGTCGCAAAACAAATATTTAGGATTATTTACAATGGCGCGCGCAATGGCAACACGCTTTTGCATTCCGCCTGAAATTTCAGAAGGTAATTTGTTGTGAGCATTGACTAATGCTACACGATTAAGTACAAAATCTACTCGTTCTTTAATTTTTGATGGATTGTCTTTTGTAAACATTCGCAGCGGGAAAGCAACGTTTTCTGCAACTGTCATGGAGTCAAATAAGGCACTTCCTTGAAAAACCATTCCGATTTCAGTTCGTAACTCTCTTTTTTCGTCATCTTCTAGGTCAGAGTAAACACGACCATCAAAGCATATTTGGCCTGCTTCAGGTTTGTGAATGCCTAGTAAACTTTTTAGTAAAACTGTTTTTCCAGATCCACTTTGACCAATGATAAGATTGGTTTTTCCTGTTTCAAATGTGGTCGAAATTCCTTTTAGAATTTTATTTCCAGCAAATGATTTTTCGATATTTTTTACTTCAATCATGATCCAAGTAGCAATTGAGTTAATATATAGTTGATCAAGATGATACAAACCGAGGTCCAAACAAAAGATACCGTACTTGCTTTTCCTACTTCAAGCGCTCCTCCTTTCATGTAGTACCCATGAAATGAAGGAATGGTGGCCAATAGCATCGCAAAAATTAAGGTTTTGATAAAGGCATAAGCAATATGAAACGGAATAAATTCCATTTGCAATCCATTAACAAATTGGTCACTTGATATAAATCCGCCGTAAACACCGGCAGTCCATCCGCCTAAAATCCCAAGGAACATTGCAATTCCTATTAAAAATGGATACAATAAAAGCGCGATAATTTTCGGGAAAACAAGATAGTTCAATGAATTGACACCCATCACCTCGAGAGCATCAATTTGCTCGGTTACACGCATTGTTCCAATGCTAGATGTGATAAATGAACCCATTTTTCCAGCCATAATAACTGAAATGAAAGTGGGAGCAAATTCTAACATTACTGATTGACGAGTAGCAAATCCGATAAGGTATTTTGGAATCAAAGGATTGGTTAAGTTTAAAGCTGTTTGAATGGCCACAACACCTCCGACGAAAAAAGATATAAAAGCTACAATGCCAAGTGAGTCAATGATTAAATCATCTATTTCTTTGAAAATTAATTTTTTCATCACAGACCATTTGGTTTGTTTGCTAAAAATTTCTTGAATCATCAAGAAGTACCTTCCTATTTGCGATAAATATCGAATTAGCATCATATTTTTAGGTGTTGTATTCAGTTTGAAATAAGGTGTAAAAATACTTCATTTTTATGGGATTGCTGTTTATTTATTACCAAACAATTTTTCCTTCATCTTTTGCATGCGGTATTTTTGAATAAATTTTGCTTGTTCGCTTGTTACAAGTAATGGTTTTTGTGCAGCCTTGGCTTTCCAAAAACCGTTGAGGTAATCTATAAAAAGTAGCGGCTTTTTTTTCATCAGTGCCAGTTTGGCCGATGCTATTGCTGTAATCCAAAAACCATATCCTAGAGTGTAAAAAGCTTCGCCTTGTTTGTAGCGTGCTGTTTTATCGTAGCGTGCGCCAGTTGGTTTAAGGTGTTTTACGTGTAGGGATTCATCAGTAACCACTTTCCAATTGTAAAACTTGCAAAGTAATTCGTCAACAGTATCCCAACCCATAGCCGGTTTAAGGCCGCCAATATCTTTGAAAGTTTGTTTTCTGTACGCTTTTAAAGCACCTCGAATGTGGTCTTTGTCGGTTAAGTTTTCAAGAACCCATTCGCCATTTTTTTCTATGTAGCAAAAACCGCCAGCCATTCCTATGCGATCATCTGATTGAAAGTGCTGAATGATTTTTTCAAAATAGTTGGATGGAAAAATTAAATCCGAGTCGGCTTTTACTAAAATATCGTAGTTGTCATCTATGTTTTCTAAACCTTTTTGAAAGGCCTGAATCACTTTACTTCCAGGCAAATGTATGTCAGCTGATTCTTTAGTCACCATTTCAAGCCAAGGATGTTTGCTTGCAAATGCTGCAACAATTTCGGGTGTTCTATCTGTTGAGCTGTCGTTGACGATGATGACTTTGCTAGGTAAAACCGTTTGATCAGCTAATGATTGAAGTGTTAACGAAATGAATTGCTCCTCGTTGTAGGTGGGAATGATGATGTAATACTGCATAATGCGCGTTTTGGCTGTACAATGATGTGGTTTGATTTTGCTTTTTACAACATAAAAAGGCTGTAATTCGAGCTTTTATTATTTGACTCTCTCTGCAAAAACGATGTAGTATCTCGGTGTGAAATAACGCAACAAAGGCCTGAAACCGATTTTTTTTACCGGATGTGTGAATTTTTCGCGAGCAGTAATTTTCCAACCTGTTTTTTCGAGTAGCCAATCCAGTTGCCAATCTTCGAATTCGTGATAATGCCTATCCCACATATCAGTTTTACTGCGATAGGCGGGTGAAAACCAAAGTCGCAACGGAATTGAAATAAGTAATTTATCGCAGTTCACGTTTTCGAGTACAGTGTACGGATTTAGCAAATGCTCAAATATTTCAAAGGCAGTGAATACGGTATAAGATTCGGTTTGTAACGCAGTTTGGTCTTTGTCAAGATCTTCACCGGTGGTATTTTTTACAGTGTATCCGTTTTGTTCCATAATTTTCGAGAACGGGTTGGGTACGCCTAGGTCAAATATAGTTTCAGAAGTTGTGATGTGCTTTTGTAAAAATTCTAAAGTATGCTTAAATCTTTTATTTGGGAATGTTTTTTCGTACATGGTTTTTATTGATTTTGCCACCGTGGCACCAAGCTACAAATATAGTAATAAAAGTGTTTTTGGGCGTGGTTTTTTAGCCCGGATGGGAATGAAAATCCCGGAGTTGTAAAATGTAGTTTTACAAGGCAGTAACTGCGACCAACGGAAGCGCGTTCCTGCCTTAGAAAAACAAATTTTATAACGAGGAATTGTAATGTACAGCCGGATTTGGCTTCTTATTTTTTAGTCCTTATTTTTTAGTCCTTAGTCCTTAGTTCTTAGTCTTTAGTAATAAGTTTTGCCAGAGAAACTGACTAGGCACTAAGTACTTTGGGCTAGGGACTAATACCTACTAATAGCGGTATACAAAAGCGTTGATGTTCATGCCTGCACCTACAGATGCAAATAATAATACATCACCTTTTTGAATAGATTGGTTTTCAATTTCGCCGCGAATAAGTAGGTCGAAAAGTGTTGGCACCGTGGCTACACTACTGTTTCCTAGGTCATGAATGCTCATAGGCATGATGTCTTTTGGAGCAGTTTGGTTGAATAATTTATAGAAGCGGTTGATGATAGCTTCGTCCATTTTTTCGTTGGCTTGGTGGATAAGGATTTTTTTAAGATCGCCTATAGCAACACCACTTGCTTCAAGGCAGTTTTTCATTGCTAATGGAACGTTCGTCAAAGCGAACTCATATATCTTGCGACCGTACATTTTGATGTAACGGGTGTCAGGGTCGAGGTCTTGGTTGTAGGATTTTCCGAAAAAGAGGTAGTTAGCCTCATCATTGGCGTAGGTGGCACTTTCGTAAGATAGCATGCCGCTCTCATCTGTAGAGGCTTCAATTATGGCTGCTCCAGCTCCATCAGAATAAATCATACTGTCCCTGTCATGTGCATCGACTACGCGAGAAAGTGTTTCAGAACCAATTACTAGGCAACGTTTTGCCATGCCTGATTTGATAAAAGCATTGGCCTGCAATACACCTTCGATCCAGCCAGGACAACCAAATAGTAAATCGTAGGAAACGCATTTTGGATTCTTAATTTGCAATTTGTTTTTAACTCGGGTTGCCAAACTTGGAAGCATATCTGATTGGATGGTGCCATGGGAAACATCGCCAAAATTATGTGCAAAGATGATGTAATCAATAGTTTCAGGATCAATAGCAGCGTTGCTAATTGCTTTTTGAGCAGCGAAATAAGCTAAGTCAGATGAATTAAGATGTGGCTCAGCATAGCGGCGGTTTTGAATTCCGGTGATGCCCTTAAATTTACCAATTACAACTTCGTTTGGATAGGCAAATGGACTGCCGTCTTCATTCAAAAAAACATGTTCACTAAAGTCTGTATTGGCTATTTGTACTTCAGGAATATAGCTTCCTATGCCAGCTATTTTTATTTTCATCGTGTTCTTTTTGCAATTTTCGAGGCTAATTTAACCAATATAAAAATAGAACTCTCACAAAATTTACTATGCGTGCATATAATTATGAAAAATAAGATAATTGGCAAAATAACTGATAATAATTATGTATAAATTAAA
>CAZMHK010000046.1:0-19334 GCA_964566045.1 uncultured Flavobacterium sp. | reverse complement strand
GGCGCCCTTTATGTATAAAAAGAAAACAATTTTTTATAAGTATCAGTTTTTAAAACATTTATAAATTTATACTTATCGAAAAATCACCAACATTAACTAAATACCATAAACTAACCACAATATTGATAAGAGAGACATTGAATAATTACTAAAGCTTCCAATTGATAGAAATAACCTTAAAAAAAAAACATGTCTTGCTTAGACAGCAAAACACGTTATATTACAAATAGAAAAACGATCTTAATTAACACTAATTGTTCTATTATCAGTTCCCAAACCAATAATTTTTAAAGATTTCCATTCCTTAGGTAACAAACCTTTATTATATTTCAAACCTGTATCAGTTTGCTCAACTCCACCAAAACCAAAAATCACTGCTTGTAACATGGCTCCGGCTCCAGTTGCAAAGTATGGGTTGTTACTATTTGCTGATTCAGAGAAAACTCCAAAAGGAGGACGGCTATTGGGTAAATACGATTTTACAAAGTAATCGTAGGCTTTTTCGCGGTTACCCAAGCGCGCGTACAAAACAGATAAGACTCCTGATGCCATTGCAGGGCCATCTTTCTTATCTATTTTTTCTGAATAATATGCTAAATCACGTTCTATTTGTTCTTTATTTGTGATGACATGTAAAGGATAGGCTAACAAATTTACATCCGCTTGTTTTATCATTTGCCCATCATAACCACTGTAATTTTGCGTAATGCCATCTTTAGAATGAATTTTTAATTTCTCTGCAACTGTTTTCCATTTTGGATCAATTGGTTCGTTTAATATTGTAGCTGCCTTAATAGTATTTTTTAATGCTTCTATAGCGGCAGCATTTGTAAAAGCGTTGTCATCTACATGCTGAGCATATTCATCAGCTCCTACTACATTTAGAATAGAAAAACTACCATCAGCATTTTCATTTACACGGCTAACCCAAAAATCAGCAGTTTCTTTTAAAACATTCCATTCCTTTTGCAGCCAAACTTTATCTTGTGTTAAAGCATAATAATTCCAAAATGCGATAGATACATCAGCTGTAATATGTTGTTCAAAAATACCTGTTAAGGCCCAAGTGGGTGTAGCTTCTTCCCCTGTATCATCGGATTCCCAAGGGTACATTGCACCTTTATACCCATATATAAAAGCCTTTTGCTTGGCTTTTTCTAAGCGATCTGAGCGGTAATCCAGGCATGATTTAGCCAAATCAGGTTGCAATGCCAAAAGCGTCGGAAACATCCACAACTCGGTGTCCCAAAAAATATGACCATTATAGCCCTGCGATGACAAGCCCATAGGAGCAATACTTTGCCTTGTTCCAGACCTAATGAAAGAATACAAGTTGAACAAGGCAAAACGAACTCTTTGTTGCGCATCAAGATCTCCTTCTATTTGAATATCACCAGAATCCCAAAGCACTGACCACGCTTTTTGATGCTTTGAAACTAATTTATCAATCCCCTCTTGTAACGCATAAATAGGCTGCCTTTCAGATTCATTTACAGGATCTGTTACCTCTTTCGAAGTACAAATACCTCCAGCCACGGCAAAACGATATTTTTGACCTTTGCGTAATTTTGTAGTAAAACCAACCTCATTTCGAGTTTGCTGCAAATCTTCAACCTTTTGATCAAACAAAAAAGTTGTTGCTGCCGCTACAGTATATTTTCCTGTACGCGTTTTTGCAACGGTACTAAAAATTGGCATTCTATATTGATTGTCCTTGAGCACTCTAAACTGATTTTTTGCTTCTTTTAATTCTTCGGGAACAATCATATAATTGCTGGCCTTTAGATCCAAATCTGTAGAAGGAGTGATTTCTACAATAGCCATAGCAGAAAAAGGAACTGCTCTGTTAGCAATAATTGTATAAGTAATTTGAGCAGAATTATTGAACGTGAAAGAAGTTGTTGATGTTCCATTTTTCATAGACACGACTTGCTTCCAATTCTCAATCGTATTCGATTGCACTTCCTTTTGATCTAAAAATAATTTGAGATTCAAAAATTCTATTCCACGAACAATTCTACTAATCCCGTTTTGTGGACTGCCATCATAAACTCCATTTAAAATAATCTCTTTAGTTCGTAAAGGAGTATCGTCAGTTACAATTCCTATTTGTCCATTTGCCATAGCAACTCCAAAATAATTGGAGCGTGATGTTGCCACTAAATTCCACTCATCTCCTTGGGTTTGAGCAAAAGTCACAGAGGTTAGAAATAAAACAATAAACGAAAATAGGTGTCTAGAAATCATAATTTTTTATTTGTTATTTCAATCTAATTTAGAGAGAATAGGTTACAATCAAATGAAACGAAACAGAAAGTAGCTCATAATTGAATCGAAAACGTTTTCGGTATTTAAGATCAAGATTTTCAAGGGATTATTTAAACATTCTCAAAATAGAAGTTTATTTTTATACAGATACTTTAATTTTAAAACCACTTCATTATGAATACTATAACAGAAAAAGCAAGGCGAATACTTATCTTAAGCTGGTTTATCGTTTCTTTTTCTTGTAGCAAAACTAATTTGGAAACGACCATTAACAGCGCTTCGTCAGAAGTATTAAAAAGTGATGATTCAAAAAAATATAAAGAAACATACCGTCCACAATTTCATTTTTCACCAGAAAAAAAATGGATGAACGATCCCAATGGTTTGATATACTACAAAGGAGTTTACCACTTGTTTTATCAATATTATCCTGAGGATATCGTTTGGGGACCGATGCACTGGGGACATGCTACAAGTCCTGATTTAATAAACTGGAAACCCGAAAAAATAGCCTTGTATCCCGACAAAAACGGGCTAATATTTTCGGGAAGTGCAGTTATTGACACACAAAACAGCTCGGGCTTAGGCAGTATTCAAAATCCTCCGATGGTAGCTATTTTTACCTATCATGATATGGATGGAGAGAAAGCTGGTAAAACCGACTACCAAACACAAGGCTTAGCCTACAGCTTGAACGAAGGAAAATCATGGAGAAAATACAGTCAAAATCCTATTATTAAAAACCCGGGTATGAAAGATTTTAGAGATCCGAAGGTGTTTTGGAATGCTGAGACGAAACTTTGGAATATGGCACTAGTTGCTGGAGATAGAGCACAATTTTATACTTCTAAAAATTTAATTCAATGGAGTTTTGAAAGTGAATTTGGTTCAAATGTAGGAGCGCACGGCGGAGTTTGGGAATGCCCTGATCTTTTTAAACTCAAGGTTAATGGTACAAAAAAAGAAAAATGGGTTTTGTTAATTAGTATCAATCCTGGAGCACCAAATGGTGGATCAGGAACACAGTATTTTATCGGTGATTTCGATGGAAAACGTTTTACGACTAATCAAAAAGACATTAAATGGGTGGATTATGGAACTGATAATTATGCTGGCGTTACCTACAACAATACACCAAATGGCGAGCGTGTTTTTATAGGATGGATGAGCAATTGGTCCTACGCTCGCAATACTCCTACTAAAAACTGGAGAAGTGCTATGACCTTGCCAAGAACACTCGCTTTGACAGAAACTAATGGAGTTTACAATTTACAAAGCCAAGTTGTTCCGCAGTTAAAATCATCCGAAAAAATAGTATTTGAAAGAGACAAAGTGACGATTGAAAATGATCAACCGCAAACTTTTACATACGCCTTACTGAATCAATCTAAAATCGATTTTGAGGCAAAAAATGAGGATTTAAAACTAGTATTCACTAATGATGTAAAGGATTCTCTGGTTGTTTATTACGATGCGCAACTGGAAAACTTTACACTAGATAGACGAAACTCCGGACAGGTAAAATTTGAAAAATCGTTTGGCGAACAAAGCCAAAATACCAAAACACCATTACTGCAATCCAAGACCATTCAATATCAAATCTTTTTAGATTGGTCATCTATTGAACTTTTTCTAGGAGGTGGAACTTACAGTTTTACAGCACAAATTTTCCCAAATCAGCCGTATACAAAACTGAGCATCAGCTCAAGTAAAGATCAGCATTTAAAGGAATTTTCTATTTTAAAAATCAACAGTATTTGGTAAGTACTACTCAAAAACGCTTTAACTTTTTAAAACTAAAAACATGAATCGAAAGAAAATCATATACTGGTCTGTTATTGTTGCTTTTGCGGGATTCCTATTTGGCTTTGATACCGTTGTTATTTCGGGCGCTGATAAACAATTACAGCAATTGTGGGGTTCAAGTGACTTATTTCACGGTTTAGTTGTGATGTCATCAGCACTCTGGGGAACTGTTATCGGAGCTGTATTTGGTGCTTTTCCGACCAATATTTTGGGTAGAAAAAATACGCTGCTAATCATTGGTGTACTGTTTCTTGTTTCCTCTGTGGGAACAGCTTTTGCAAATGATCCAATTTTGTTTTCAATTTTTAGATTTTTAGGTGGTATAGGTATTGGAGCTTCAACTATTGCGGCACCAACCTATGTTTCAGAAATTGCTCCTGCAAAAGATCGAGGTAAATTGGTTGCACTGTATCAATTCAACATTGTCTTTGGCATCTTAATTGCTTTTACATCCAACTATTACTTGCAAGATATTGGTGCCAATTCTTGGCGATGGATGCTAGGCATTCAAGCTTTTCCTTCGCTAGTGTATACCTTACTTATTTTTTGGATTCCTGAAAGTCCGCGCTGGATCTTAGAATATAAAAAGGACGTTAATAAAGCTAGAGCCATTTTAAAACAAATTTATTCTGAAGAAGCAGTTGCCACGGCAATAGCTGCTATGGAAAAAGAAACTCAGCAAGAGGACAAAAACGAATCTATTTTTATGAAAAAATATAGAAAACCACTTCTTTTAGCCTTTTTTATTGCTTTCTTTAATCAACTTTCAGGCATCAATGCATTCTTATATTACGCACCTCGAATATTTGAACTTGCCGGATTAGAAAAATCAGCTTCGTTTTTGAGCAGTATCGGAATTGGAATTATCAATTTAATATTCACCATGATAGGAATTGCTTTAATTGACCGTTTCGGACGAAAAACACTCATGTATCTGGGGTCTGTTGGATACATAATTTCATTAGGATTAGTAACTGCCGCCTTTTACTACGAATGGAAAGGAATGGCTGTTCCTCTATTTTTTTTCCTCTTTATCGCATCACACGCCATAGGGCAAGGCGCAGTAATTTGGGTATTTATTGCTGAACTTTTTCCAAATAAATTACGAGCAGCTGGGAGCTCTTTTGGCACATCGGTGCATTGGGTTTTGGCTGCTTTAATTCCGTCATTTATTCCGTTTTTATTTAAAGAAATAGGAACAACTACTGTTTTTGCAATCTTTTGTTTGATGATGATACTACAACTCCTTTGGGTTTTTATCAAGATGCCTGAAACCAAAGGACGAACACTAGAAGAATTATCTGAAAGTTTATCAAAATAATAAATACTATGACTAAAAAATTAATTTGTTTTGGAGAAGTATTGTTTGATGTGTTTCCTACACATACTAAAATTGGCGGCGCACCTTTAAACGTAGCTCTGCGCCTTAGTTCACTGGGTATCGATACACAAATTATAAGTCGTATTGGTAGCGATACGCTTGGTGATGAAATGCTCCATTACATTAACCAAAATGGAGTTTCAAGTATCTCAATTCAAAAGGATCCGACTTTTAAAACCGGTGAGGTTGTTGTAGCATTAGATCAGAAAGGTTCAGCTTCGTACACGATCAATTATCCCGTGGCATGGGACAAAATTGATTGTACTGAAGATGATAAAAAAGCTGTGAAAAATGCCGATGCTTTCGTTTTTGGGAGTCTAGCTTGCAGGGATGCAAAAACCCACAAGACTTTATTAGAACTTATCAGCTATTCTAAATATGCCGTTTTTGATGTCAACCTACGCACTCCCTTTTACACACAAGAACTATTACAACAATTGATGCATCAAGCAAATTTTATCAAATTTAACGACGATGAATTATACGAAATAAGCGGGTTTATGAATTCGCCTTTTCACTCTATAGAACAAAACATACTTTTCATCGCAGAACAAACTAAAACAAAACATATTTGCGTAACGAAAGGAAGTCATGGTGCCGTTTTATACATGGAAGGAAATTTTTATTATCATAGTGGTTATAAAGTAAAAGTTACCGACACGGTTGGCGCTGGAGACTCTTTTTTGGCCGGATTATTATCTCGATTACTAAACGAAGAAAATCCTCAAGATGCCGTTAATTTCGCATGTGCACTTGGAGCCTTAGTAGCCACTCGCGAGGGCGCCAACCCAAAATTTGATGAATCCGAAATCGAAACCTTTCAAAACCCTCTCCCGAAAAGTAAAATTAACCATTAATCAATTTGCTCTTATTTAGGAAAAACATCATTATCAAATAATCACCAAAAATAATCTCAAAAAAAAAGCGTAAATTTTCAAACATTGCTAAAAAATTCACATAACCCTTTTGTAAAATCTAATAGAGACAAATAAATTGTATATTCGTTTACAACGATCATGTATTACGGATAACAATTACTATGAGCAATCCGACACTAAAAGAAATAGCTAATCAACTTGGTATTTCTATTACAACAGTCTCCAAGGCCTTGAAGGGGTATCGTGACGTTAGCCCGACAACCAAAAAAGCAGTTATTGATTTAGCTACAAAATTGAATTATACTCCTAACAGTTTTGCTGTCAATTTAAGAACTAAAGAATCTAAAACAATTGGATTAATCGTTCCTACTTTCGTTCATGATTTTTTTGCTTCGGTGATTAGAGGCATCTTACAAGAGGCTGAAAAAAGAGAATATCTCGTTATCATCTTACAGTCTGATGAAAAAATCTGTCAAGAAAAAAGGCAAATCGAATTACTTATACAAAAACGCGTTGACGGTATTTTAATATCCTTATCCAATGAAACTGGCGATTTTAATCACCTAAATTCCATTTTGGAACAAAATATTCCGCTGGTACTTTTTGATAAAATTGCTAAACTAGTACCCTGTTCAAAAGTTACCATCAACGATCAAAAAGCCAGTTATGACGCCGTGAGCTATTTAATCAAAAAAGGCTACAAAAAAATTGCGCATTTTAGAGGTGCATTTTTACCACAAAATTCTATTGATCGTTTTCTAGGGTATAAAAAAGCTCTCGAAAATCATAACATGCAATACGACTCTAGTCTGGTTTATCACTGCGATAACAATCGCGACTTTGAGGATGGTTATGATAATGCAAAATTAATGATGACAACAAACCCTGATGTAGATGCTATTTTTGCAGTAACAGATATGGTTGCAATTGGCGCTATGCTTTATCTAAAAGAAATTGGTGTTGCAATACCCAATCAAATTGCCGTTTTAGGATTTAGCAATTGGTTCATGTCTGAAATTATCAGTCCAAAATTATCAACAGTAGATCAACCAGGTTTTACAATTGGTCAAGTTGCAGCAGCAACTCTTTTTGACGAAATCAGTTTAAAAAGAATGAATAAAATAGTGACACATAAAAATATTGAAATTCCAACTAGCATCATAGAAAGATGCTCTACATAAAAGTCAAATAATAAAATATACCCTGATAAGAACTTATACATCAGATATTATTTCAGTATTTGATAAAATTAAGATTAAAAATTTATATCTTGGCAAACGAGCGATCTTGACATAAAAAGATTAATAACACTCTCGAACTAGATTTTAATTGGTAAAAGAATAAACACTAGAAAGCCAAAGCAATCCAACACAAATGAAAGACATCACTCTAAAAGAAATTGCAGAAAAACTAGGAATCTCTATTACTACTGTTTCTAAAGCATTAAAAAACTATCCTGATGTAAGCGAAAAAACAAAAAAGGCTGTAATAGAATTGGCAGGAAAGTTGCATTACACTCCCAACAGTTTCGCAGTAAATTTAAGAACAAAAGAGTCCAAAACAATTGGTTTAATTATCCCCGAAGTTGTGCATCACTTTTTTTCAAATGTCATCAATGCTATCATTGGAGAAGCTGAAAAAAACGGTTATTTAGTTATCATATTACAATCAAACGAAAGTCTTGAATTAGAAAAAAAACAAGTTGAATTATTGATCAATAAGAGAGTAGACGGAATTATAATGTCCTTATCTAATGAATCAAATAACGACGAGCATATAAAAGACATCATCAATCGCAAAATACCATTTGTAATGTTTGATAAAATTGCAAAGTTATCAAATTGCAATAAAGTAATAATTGATGATCAAAAAGCAGCATTCAATGCAGTACAGCACCTGATTGATATGGGCTGCAAGAAAATTGCTCATATTAGAGGACCACTAAACCCTCAAAACGCCATAGATAGATACTTAGGCTACAAAAAAGCCCTTGAAAAGAACAATATACCATTCGACCCAAAATTAGTATTTACTTGTGATCAAGTAACTTTTGAAGAAGGTAGATACTATGCTGAAACGATTGTTAAAGAACGTAAAGATGTTGATGGGATATTTGCCATCACAGATTTAGTAGCAGTTGGGGTTTTAGATTATCTAAATGAGCAAAAAATCGCAGTACCATCACAAATTGCACTGATTGGTTTTAGTAACTGGTTTATGTCACAGGTAATAACTCCAAAACTAAGCACTGTAGAACAACCATCGCATGAAATGGGAGTAACTTCTTTTAATTTATTGCTCGACGAAATGCTTTGCCACAAGGAAGGATTACCATATACACCAAAAACTATCGAATTAGACACAAGTATTATCGTGCGCGAATCATCAATAAAATAATCTAAAGGGCTTACTGTAAAAATTTAATGTTTCTTTGAAGCCCATCAAACTTTGTTCTTTTTAAAGGAGAATTTTTAAAAACGACCTTAAATGTTTCCTCGGTAATTTCGTTCCAATCTTGTTTTGACATCGAGAGCAAATCTGGATTTGCATTAAACAAGGGTTCATTATGTGGTTTAGAAAAACGATTCCAAGGACAAACATCTTGACAAACATCGCAACCAAAAGCCCAGTCATCAAACTTCCCTTTCATATCGGCCGGAAGATTTTCCTTAAGTTCAATGGTGTAATAGGAGATGCATTTGCTTCCGTTAACCACATACGGACTTTCAATAGCCTGCGTAGGACAACTATCAATACAGGCAGTACAAGTTCCGCAATGATCTGAAGTAATGGTATCATAATCAAGTTCCAGATCAATAATTAACTCGGCAATAAAGTAAAAAGAACCTACTTTTTGAGTGATCAAATTACTGTTTTTACCAATCCAACCCAAACCACTTTTTGCTGCCCAAGCTTTATCTAGTACTGGCGCCGAATCAACAAAAGCTCTACCAGAAACAGCCCCAATATTCTCATTAATAGCGTGCAGAAACTCTTTTAATTTCTCTTTTATTACTAAATGATAATCTGTACCGTAAGCGTATTTGGAAACCTTGAATGTATTGTCAATTTGTGTTTGATCAGGAAAATAATTTAGCAAAAGCGACACCACACTCTTTGAATCCTCAACTAACTTTGTTGGGTCCAAGCGCTTATCAAAATGATTTTCCATATATGCCATTTGACCATGACTATTGGCTTTTAACCACTTCTCCAAACGTGGAGCTTCAGCCTCCAAAAATCCTGCTTTGGATATACCGCATGACATAAATCCCAATCTTTTAGATTCAGCTTTAATAAACGACGTATATTGAGATTTTGACTTAATGAAGAAAAAATTTAAAAATGATCACACTTTCACTGAAAAATTAAAACAATCCAGGTTGAATATTAGTATTCAATTTACCGAGATGTTTGTATGCTTTATCAGTAACCTCACGTCCACGAGGAGTCCTCATGATAAAACCTTCTTGAATTAAAAAGGGTTCATAAACCTCTTCGATCGTTTCACTACTTTCTGAAACGGCAGTAGCCAAAGTTGTCAACCCAACTGGTCCACCTTTGAACTTGTCAATGATAGTAGTTAGAATCTTGTTATCCATCTCATCAAGACCATGAGCATCAACATTCAAAGCTTTAAGCGCATATTTTGCAATTTCTATATCAATAGTACCATTGCCTTTAATTTGAGCAAAATCACGCACCCTACGTAATAAGGCATTTGCAATACGCGGAGTACCCCTACTTCTACCAGCAATTTCAATAGCGGCTTCCATAGATATTGGCATATGAAAAATTGCCGCACTTCGCTCCACAATTGTAGTTAACAATTCAGTAGTGTAATATTGCAGTCGAGATGAAATACCAAAACGAGCACGCATAGGAGCAGTTAATAGGCCCGAACGTGTAGTTGCACCTATAAGTGTAAAAGGATTCAAATTTATTTGCACTGTCCTAGCATTAGGTCCCGACTCTATCATGATGTCAATTTTGTAATCTTCCATGGCAGAATACAAGTACTCTTCAACTATAGGGCT
Organism: uncultured Flavobacterium sp.; assembly: GCA_964566045.1. GTDB lineage: Bacteria > Bacteroidota > Bacteroidia > Flavobacteriales > Flavobacteriaceae > Flavobacterium. The sequence goes on along the minus strand of CAZMHK010000046.1, from coordinate 8,964 downwards.
CAAACGATGAATTTCATCTATAAAAAGCACATCCCTTTCTTCCAAATTGGTCAACAAACCAGCTAGATCACCAGGTTTATCTAAAACTGGTCCAGAAGTGATTTTAATACCAACTTGTAATTCATTAGCTAAGATATTAGCAAGAGTAGTTTTTCCAAGTCCAGGAGGACCATGAAAAAGCGTATGATCTAGCGCCTCGTTACGTTGATTGGCTGCTTGAACAAATATTTTGAGATTTTCAAGTACCTGATCTTGACCAGAAAAATCATCAAAGTTTAAAGGCCTTAACTTCTTTTCAATATCAAGATCTTCATTACTAAAACTGCGAGAAGTAGGATCTAAATTTTCATTCATACAACAAAGATAGTAAAGACCAGACTAAAATAAAACTACAACAACCTACAAAGAGCGTAATAAATAAATGAATAAAAAAAGCCCCTGCATTAGCAGAGGCTTAAAATTATTTTTAGTGGTGTAAAACTTCTTCACCTTCTTTCATCGGAACGTTTTGCGGTACAAAATCTTCTTCGTGATTTGGGTTACTGTAGTCATAAGGCCAACGGTGAACCTCAGGAATAGCTCCCGGCCAGTTACCATGAATGTGTTGTACAGGAGCAGTCCATTCTAGAGTGTTTGATTTCCATGGATTCATCACAGCTTTCTTACCGTAGAAAATACTACTAAAGAAGTTGTATAAGAAAACCAATTGGAAAGCACCTCCAACAAGTGCAAACATAGTTATCAAAACATTCACATTTTGTAAATCATCAAACAATGGGAAGTTTGTATTAGTATAATAACGTCTAGGCAAACCAGCTAATCCAATAAAATGCATCGGGAAGAAAACACCATAAGCACAAATTGCAGTTACCCAAAAGTGTACATAACCAAGATTTTTATTCAACATGCGCCCAAACATTCTTGGGAACCAATGATAAATACCAGCAAACATACCATATAATGCAGAGATACCCATTACCAAGTGAAAATGCGCAACTACGAAATATGTATCGTGAACGTTAATATCTAAAGTACTATCTCCTAAAATGATTCCAGTTAAACCTCCTGTGATAAAAGTCGACACCAAACCAATTGAAAACAGCATTGCAGGGTTTAATTGCAAGTTACCTTTCCATAGAGTAGTAATGTAGTTAAATGCTTTTACAGCGGATGGAATAGCGATCAATAAAGTTGTAAAGGTAAACACCGACCCAAGGAATGGATTCATACCAGAGATAAACATGTGGTGACCCCAAACAATCGTAGACAAGAAAGCAATTGCCAAGATAGACATAATCATCGCTCTGTATCCGAAAATTGGCTTACGTGAGTTTGTAGCAATTACCTCAGAAGTAATACCCAAAGCTGGTAACAAAATAATGTAAACCTCAGGGTGGCCTAAGAACCAAAACAAGTGCTCAAACAAAACAGGTGAACCACCTTGATAATGTAAAACCTCACCAGCGATATAAATGTCAGATAAGAAGAAAGAAGTGCCAAAACTTCTATCAAATATCAATAATAAAGCTGCAGATAATAAAACTGGAAATGAGATAATACCTATGATAGCAGTAACAAAAAACGCCCAAATAGTTAAAGGCATTCTAGTCATTGTCATACCCTTAGTTCTCAGATTGATTACTGTAACAACATAATTCAATGAACCCATTAAAGAAGAAGCAATGAAAATAGCCATAGAAACTAACCATAAAGTCATACCCGTACCTGAACCTGGAATAGCCTGCGGCAATGCACTCAAAGGAGGATAGATCGTCCAACCTGCCGAAGCAGGACCTGCTTCAACAAAAAGAGAACCAACCATGATTATACTTGACAAAAAGAACAACCAGTATGAAACCATGTTCATGAAACCCGAAGCCATATCTCGAGCACCAAGTTGAAGTGGAATTAATAAATTACTGAAAGTACCACTTAAAGCAGCTGTTAATACAAAGAAAACCATTATGGTACCATGTATAGTAACTAAAGCCAAATAAATATCATTAGCCATTACTCCGTCAGGAGCAAATTTATCGCCTAAAAGAACATTAAATATTTTAAAAGATTCTTCAGGCCAAGCCAATTGTAATCTAAAAAGTAGTGATAAGGAAACACCTATAACACCCATTATGATACCAGTAATCAAATACTGTTTAGCGATCATTTTGTGATCGATACTAAAAATATATTTAGTAATAAAAGTATCTTTATGGTGGTGTTCGTGTTCGTGATCTAATGCGTGATCGTGACCTTCTGCTGACATATATATTTACTTTAAATATTCTTTATTAATTATTTCATTGCAGTAACAGCAACATCTTTAACTTCTTTAGGAGCCGCAGAATCAGATCCAACAGCTGCATCAGTAGAAGCAGGCTCAGCTAAAGCAGCTTTAACTTCATTAACTACAGTTGCTTTATCTTTTAACCAAGCCTTATAATCTTCTGGCGTATCTACAACAATTTTCATTTGCATGTTATAGTGAGAGGCTCCACAGATTTTATTACACAACAACAAATAGTCGAAAGTGTAAGGATCTAAAGCAGGTTCACCTTTTGCAACTAATTCAGCGCTTTTCTTAGCTCGGATAGCATTAATATTAGCAACTTTCTCAACCATAAATGGTAATTCTCTGTATTGAGCAGTCGTGTAAATTGGCTCAAAAGCAAACTGAGTTACCATACCAGGAACGCAGTTCATCTGAGCTCTAAAATGTGGCATGTAAGCAGAGTGTAGGACGTCTTGCGAACGCATTTTGAACAAAATCTTCTTACCTACCGGAATGTGTAACTCCGTAACAACAACGTCGTCTTGAGCATATGGATCACTAAGATCAACACCAACAGCATTAGCACCCTCAATGTAACGAACGTTAGCTTTACCTAAAACATTATCAGGACCTGCATATCTAGCTTTCCAGTTAAACTGTTGAGCATAAAGCTCAATAACAACAGTATCCTCATCCTCATCAACAAACATAATATTTGTCCAAGCATATAATCCGTACAAAATTAAACCGGCTAAAACTACAGCAGGAATCACACTCCAAATTAACTCTAACTTATTGTTATCTGCAAAAAATAGAGCCTTTTGACCTTTTTTACCTCTGTACTTGAAAGCGAAATAATGAACCAATACTTGTGTAATTGCTTGCACAGTGAAAATAAGAACCCAAGTAATATTCATCAAATTATCAACCTCACCCCCGTGTGCCGAAGCCGGAGTATGCAATACAAGATTACCCCATTTAAATAAACCGTAAATTGTAAAAATATAAATGAAGGCTAAGAAACCAAACATTAAATACCCTTGAATATTATTATCATTATCTGTTGCGACCTCTGAACTATCACTACTTGAGCCAACTTGCGTCAGATCGAATATTTTAGTCAATTGCCATAAAGCAACAGCTAACAAAACTAAAACTATGATTACCAACAAACTTGTCATCTGTTTATTTCTTTAAATATTAATAATGAAAATGTTTACTTTCTTCTATAAACGGATTTCTTTTTGCCAATAAAGGAGATTTAGCCAAAGCTGAAAAGACAACATATATGAACAATCCTAAAAAGAAAAGAACTGAAGAAATCTCTGAAACCCCAATAAACCATCTATCACCTACTGTACCAGGCATAACCATGTTGAAGAAATCTAAATAGTGACCAGTTAAAATCACTATACCAGCCATCACCAAAACCCATGAAATTCTCTTGAAATCAGTATTAATTAAAATCAACAATGGGAATAAGAAATTCATGACCACAGCACCAAAGAAAGGAAGATTATAATCTTCAATTCTAGTAATAAAATACGTTACCTCCTCAGGAATGTTGGCATACCAAATTAACATGAATTGAGAGAACCATAAATAAGTCCAGAAAACACTTAGACCAAACATAAATTTAGCTAAATCGTGAATATGGCTTGTATTAACAAATTCCAAATAACCTCTAGACTTAAGATACAAAGTAACTAAAGCTATAGTCGTAACACCACTTACAAAGAAGCTAGCGAATACATACCATCCAAACAATGTACTGAACCAGTGTGGATCTATAGACATTATCCAATCCCAAGACATGATAGACTCAGACACAATAAAAAACACCAAGAACATAGCTGATAATTTAAAGTTCTTTTTGTACATTAAATTATCAGTAGCCTCATCTTGAGCTAAACAATTTTTACGTGAATAATATTGGTAAAGACACCATCCAGAAAGGAAGATAGCTGCACGAACAATCCAAAAAGGAAAGTTTAAATAACCCGATTTATTTGCTATTAATTTATCATGAGCAACGACCTCTGGATCTAACCAAACAAAAATATGATTAAAATGAAGCCCACACAGTACTAAGATTACAAAAAAGATTGCAGCACCTACAGGCAAATAAGAAGTTATCCCTTGCATTACTCTAAATAATACTGGGGACCAACCAGCCTGCGCTACTTGCTGAATTGCATAGAAAGCCAAAACACCTAGTGAAACAAGCATGAAAAAGATACACGCAACATACAAAGCAGACCAAGGCTTATTTTGAAGTTGGTGTAAAACATGATTTAAATGCTCTTTGTGCTCAGCATCAGCAGAAACTTCATGTGATGGAGCTTTGTAACCTACTACTTCATGTGCCTTATCTGCAGAAGCTTCGTCATGGGTAGCCTCAGCACCATGAGTTGGTTCAGCATGCGTTGAACCGCCATGTTCACCATGAGTTTCAGCGGCGAGCAATTGCTCTACCTGTTGAATATCTTTGGGAGCACTATAAAAACCATATCCAATACCTAAAACTCCAAGAGCCATGAGGATGAACGAAAAGGTTTTTAATTTACTTGAAAATGTATACATATCTATTAAGATGAGTTTGTTCAACAATTATAATTCACTTTTTAGTTTAAGAACATAGTCAGTAACTAACCAACGTTCTTTGGCGCTTAATTGATTGGCATGTGAACCCATTGAATTCAAACCATAAGTTATGACATGAAAAATACTTCCCTCTGTAATAACTCTATCCTTGTAACTAGGAACACCTAAAAACTTTTCTCTCTCTACTAATTTACCTTTTCCATTACCAGCAGAACCATGGCAACTTATGCAGTAAATTTCATAAAGTTCTTTTCCTTTTTCAGCATCTCTGCTCAAAGAATCTAAAGGAGATTTCAAATTAGCCTTAGCTAACTCATAACCTGCAGTAGAATTTTCGTATTCATAAGGTTCAAAACCCCTGTTTACAGTACCTGCAGCAGGAAGTTGTCCTTCCTTACCATCTTTAAATGCATCTGACTCAGCGTAAGTTTCATAACCTACAGACTCGTACATATTTGGAAAATACTGATAATTAGGTGCAGCATTATCTTTGCATGATGCAACTAAAATAGTTAAACCAAATAAAAGTGTTATTTTATGTGCGCTTTTCATATCTCGATTAATGCTTATCAATTACTTTTACTTCTACAGCTCCTGTTCCTTGAAAGAAAGATACTAATTCTTCCTCATTATTATTAACAGCCACCTCCATTAAAAAGTGATCATCTGTAGTTCTCACATCTGGATTTTCAGCTTCTTTAAACGGCCACAATTTACTTCTCATATAAAAAGTAATAACCATTAAGTGAGCAGCAAAAAATACTGTAAGCTCAAACATAATAGGTACGAAAGCTGGCATGTTTTCAATATAACTAAAACTAGGCTTACCTCCGATATCCTGCGGCCAATCTTGAATCATGATGTAATTCATCATTGCAGTTGCAACTGAAATACCTACACATCCATAAAGAAAGGCACAGATAGCTAATCTTGTTGGTGCAATTCCCATTGCTTTATCCAATCCGTGAACTGGAAAAGGGGTAAAAACCTCTTCAATATGATGATGAGCTGCTCTAGTTTTCTTAACCGCATCCATCAAAATATCATCGTCATTATAAATGGCGTATATTACTTTATTACTCATGGTGTGAATCTTTATTTGCTTCTCTTTCTCTCTTGTAGTTATCTCCAGTTCCTTTCAAAATTGTTTTAACTTCCGCTTGTGCAATTACAGGGAACGTTCTTGAATATAATAAAAACAATACGAAGAAGAAACCAATAGTTCCAATGAAAATTCCAATATCAACAAATGTAGGTGAGAACATTGTCCAAGAAGATGGCAAGTAATCTCTGTGCAATGAAGTAACGATAATTACAAAACGCTCAAACCACATTCCTATATTTACAACAATTGAAATGACGAATGAAAACATAATACTAGTTCTCAATTTTTTACTCCACATAAACTGAGGAGAAAACACATTACAAGTCATCATTGCCCAGTAAGCCCAAGCATAAGGACCAGTTGCTCTATTTAAGAAAGCGTATTGCTCGTACTCTACTCCTGAATACCAAGCTACAAAAAGCTCAGTAATATATGCCACACCAACAATAGAACCTGTAATCATAATTACAATGTTCATCAATTCGATGTGCTGTAGTGTAATGTAAGCTTCCAGGTTAGAAACTTTTCTCATGATAATAAGCAAGGTGTTTACCATTGCGAATCCTGAGAAAACTGCTCCAGCTACGAAATAAGGAGGGAAAATTGTAGTATGCCATCCTGGAATAACAGATGTAGCAAAGTCCATCGATACAATAGTATGTACAGACAATACTAAAGGGGTAGCTAAACCTGCAAGTACCAATGATACTTCCTCAAAACGTTGCCAATCCTTAGCTCTTCCACTCCATCCAAAACTTAAAATAGAATAAACTCTTTTGTTAAATGGCGTTACAGCACGGTCACGTAACATTGCGAAGTCAGGTAGCAAACCAGTCCACCAGAAAACTAATGATACCGAAAGGTACGTTGAAATTGCAAATACGTCCCATAGTAACGGTGAGTTAAAGTTAACCCATAGAGAACCAAATTGGTTTGGTATAGGCAAAACCCAGTATGCTAACCATGGACGACCCATGTGAATGATTGGAAATAAACCTGCTTGAATAACAGAGAATATTGTCATTGCTTCGGCAGAACGGTTAATCGCCATTCTCCAACGTTGACGGAAAAGTAATAATACTGCAGAAATCAAAGTTCCTGCGTGACCAATACCTACCCACCAAACAAAATTTGTGATATCCCAAGCCCAACCTACGGTTTTATTCAAACCCCAAGTTCCGATACCTGTAGATACGGTGTATACAATACAGCCTAGACCCCAAAGGAAGGCTATTAATGCGATAGAAAATACAATCCACCAATGTTTATTCGCTTTTCCCTCAACAGGAGCTGCTACATCTACAGTTACATCGTGATAAGTTTTATCACCTATAACTAAGGGTTTTCTAATGGTTGCTTCGTAGTGAGACGACATAATCCTTTATATTGATTCTTAATTAATTATTTTGTACTAGGTATTTCTAACTTTAACGTGATAAATCACATTAGGTTTTGTTCCAACATGCTCCAATAAGTGGTACATTCTTTCATCAGAAGCTAATTTAGTAACAGCAGCCTCTTTATCATTAACGTCACCAAAGACCATAGCGCCAGTAGAACATGCATTTGAACAAGCAGTTTGGAATTCACCGTCAACGATAGATCTTCCTTCTCTCTTAGCTTTCAAAATAGTAGCTTGCGTCATCTGGATACACATAGAGCATTTCTCCATAACCCCACGAGAACGAACATTTACATCAGGATTTAATACCATACGACCTAAATCATCATTCATGTGGTAATCGAATTCTGAATTCTTATTATACAAGAACCAGTTGAAACGACGTACTTTGTAAGGACAGTTGTTTGCACAGTAACGAGTACCAACACATCTATTGTACGCCATGTGGTTTTGACCTTGACGTGAATGCGAAGTAGCAGCCACAGGACAAACAGTCTCACATGGAGCGTGATTACAGTGTTGACACATTACAGGTTGGAAAGAAACTTGTGGATTATCACCAGCTTTTTCCATTTCATTAAATGTAGAAAGTGAACTAGTTAAACCAGCAATATTTTCTTTTCTTTCAACATCCGCATCGAAAGTAGATTCTGAAGAATAGTATCTATCGATACGTAACCAGTGCATATCACGGCTTCTTCTTACCTCTGCTTTACCAACAACAGGTACATTGTTCTCAGCATGACAAGCAATAACACAAGCACCACAACCAGTACAAGCATTTAAATCAATAGACAAATTAAAGTGATGTCCAGTAGAACGATCAAATGAATCCCACAAATCAACTTTAGTAGCTTCAACTTCCATGTGGTCCAAAGATACAACTGGTACCTCATTCCATACATGAGCATCTTTCGTGTTAAAAATCTCTAATGAAGTTTCCTTGATAATATCACCTCTACCCATCAAAGTTTTTTGTCCTTGAACACATGCAAATTCATGTTCACCACCTGCTTTAGTCAAAGTAATGCTTTGCACATTACTGAAACCTTTATATAAAGAATAGGCATTTAAACCTACCATCATTTCTTCTTTCAAAGCCGCTTTACGACCATAACCTAAAGCCAAACCAACAGTACCAACTGCTTGACCTGGTTGAACGATAACTGGAACGTTTTCTAACTTTAAACCATCAGCTGTAGTAATGCTAGCGTAACTACCATTCAAACCACCATTAGCTACAATTTCATTACTCAACTCATACTTTGCAGCATCAGCATTTGAAACTGTTAAGTAGTTATCCCAAGAAACTCTTGTGATAGGATCTGGAAACTCTTGCAACCATGGATTGTTAGCTTGTTGACCATCTCCTAAACCAGTTTTTGTGTATAACACTAACTCTAAAGAATCTGATTTTTTAGCAGTTGCTAATGCCGAAGCAGCAGCACTATAATCAGCAGAACCGGCAGTAGCTGCAGGAATAGCACCTACAAATACACCATCATGCAAAACTTTATTCCAAGTAGAACCACTAATAATAGATCCTGAATTTCCTTTTATGTAATCATAGAAAGTACCAACAGT
>CAZMHK010000045.1:0-19496 GCA_964566045.1 uncultured Flavobacterium sp. | reverse complement strand
TATTTAATAATTATGTGTTATTTTTTTGAGTGTGCAAATATAGGAATTTAAAAAACAATTATTCAAGCTAATTCATTAAATTTTAATTACATAAACTTTTACTTTTGCTAACAAATAATTAATTAATGGTTTTTTCTAAAACACTGATAAATTGGTACTTACAAAATAAACGCGATTTACCATGGCGTCATACAACAAATCCGTACGCTATTTGGCTCTCTGAAATTATGTTGCAACAAACGCGTGTAGCACAAGGTTTGCCGTATTTTTTGTCGTTTACCACTGCATTTCCAACCGTTTTTGACCTGGCAAAGGCTAATGAAGAGCAAGTTTTAAAACTTTGGCAGGGATTAGGGTATTATTCTAGAGCACGAAACTTGCATCAAACGGCTCAATACATCGCCCATGAGTTGTCAGGTGTTTTTCCGGCAACGTACAAAGAGTTGTTGCTATTAAAAGGAGTAGGTGAGTACACCGCTGCTGCTATTGCCTCATTTGCGTACAATGAAGCCGTTCCTGTGGTGGATGGAAATGTGTTTCGGGTACTGTCACGTTATTTCGATGTGGAGACTGATATTGCTCAGGCTGCTGCCAAAAAAGAATTTGCCGCACTCGCGTCCGAGCTAATGCCTAAAGATGATCCCGCAATTTTTAACCAAGCCATTATGGAGTTTGGAGCCTTACAATGCGTTCCCAAAAATCCGGATTGTGCTAATTGTGTTTTTAATGATAGCTGCGCCGCTTTGCAGAAAAAGAAAGTCGATCAATTGCCTGTAAAGTCAAAAAAGCTCAAAGTACGAAATCGCTACTTTAATTACTTGGTGTTCGAGGACCTTCAAGGCAATACTTTGGTTCAAAAACGAACTGATAAAGGAATTTGGCATAATTTATATGAGTTCCCTGTTTATGAAACCGATAAAGAGGAGGATTGGAATCACGTAAACGAACAGGTTCAGGAGGAGTATGGCAATGCGAAATCAAATCCTATTATATATGAGTACAATGCTAAAAGTATCGTACATAAATTATCTCACCAACATTTGCATATTAAATTTTGGAAAGTACAAGTTTCCGAAACCTTAGAATCAGCTATCGATATCGAAACTTTGCGCGCTTTTCCTTTTCCTATTGTCATTCATAATTTTATTGAAAAGGAACTTTAGAATTTCCAAAAAAATGTACCTTTGGTAAATACCACAAATTAAAATGAACGGAACCTTAAATAAAGTCATGCTCATAGGTTATCTTGGCGATGCCATCAAGATGCACTATTTTGACGGTGGCAACTGTATTGGTCGCTTTCAGTTGGCCACTCATGAAGTGTATATCAATAAAACGACTAATGAAAAAATCACTTCTACCGAATGGCATAATTTGGTAGTACGCAATAAAGCCGCTGAACTTTGTGAAAAGTATTTGTCAAAAGGAGATAAAATTTATGTAGAAGGCAGAATAAAATCACGTCAATGGCAAGCTGAGGACGGAAGTACCAAGTTTGCTAATGAAATTCAAGTTACCGAATTTACCTTTTTGTCTACCAAAAAAGATACTGAAAATAGCAAATCGGTTACTAGTACTGATACCTCAAAAAATAGTAATTTTGACAGCGATACACCGCGCACATTGCCTATCAATGATTTGCCATTTTGATTGTTTAACTAACACCCTTTGATTTGGACCCAGAGCCCAGTTTACTTTTTTTTACTTTTGCGCCTACTAGCCAGCTATTTGTAGGTCTGTTAATTTTTATACTAGTATTTTGTGCGGCTGTTGTAGCTGCGGCCGAAGTAGCTTTTTTTTCGCTTTCGGCAAAAGATGTAGCGCTGTTTCAGGCTTACCCTTCAATTGAAAAAAAGTTGAGTCGTTTACTCAGCAAACCCAATAAACTAAGAGCAAGTTTAACCATTGCCAACAAAACTTTCTATTTGGCAATCATAATCCTCTTTTTGCAGGAGCTTAAAATAGGTTTTGTTTTTTCTGAAAATTCTGCTGTTGTTACCATTCTTGGAATCGTTTTTTTGACTGTAGTGCTGTTGTTTTTTGCAGATGTTTTGCCTAAAGTACTCGCTAGCCGAAACAACTATTTTTTTGTAAAGAAGTTAACACTGCCCGTTTATTGGTTAGATGCATTGCTATCACCAATAAGCGCCCCGATGCGAAAGCTGACTTTGTATTTGCACCATAAGTTTACCAAACAAAAAACTAATTTATCTGTTGATCAACTCTCGCAAGCACTGGAGTTAACAGCCGAAGATGCAACCTCAAGCGAAGAGCAAAAAATATTAGAAGGAATTGTAAGTTTCGGAAATACCGATACAAGGCAGGTAATGAGTCCGAGAATTGATATTTTTGCAATCGAAATTTCAGATTCGTTTGAAACCATTTATCCGCAAATAATCGAAAAAGGATACTCAAGGATTCCAGTTTATAAGGACAATATTGATCAAATTGTTGGCGTTTTGTTTGTAAAAGATTTGTTGCCTTACATTCATACACTTGATTTTGATTGGAAATTACTTTTACGCGAGCCCTTTTTTATACCTGAAAATAAAAAGCTCGATGATTTACTAAAAGATTTTCAAGGTATGAAAAGTCATTTGGCTATTGTGGTAGATGAATACGGAGGAACTTCTGGATTGGTTTCGTTAGAAGATGTTATCGAAGAAATTGTAGGCGATATTAGCGATGAGTTCGATGATGATAAAATCAATTATTCGCAAATTGACAGTAAGAATTTCCTTTTTGAAGGGAAAATAAATCTAAAGGATTTTTATCGCATCGTTCCTGTTGATGACGAATTGTTTGAGGCTAACAAAGGCGAGGCTGAAACATTAGCGGGATTTATATTAGAAATAGAAGGTGGTTTTCCTAAAAAAAATCAAAAATTGGTTTTTGAAAATTGTCAGTTTACCATTGAGGCAGTCGACTCCAAAAGAATAAAACAAATTAAAGTAACGATTTTGTAATTATAAACTAGTTTTGCAGCTATTGTTTATTGCAGTTTTAAAATGAAAACTAAGATGTTAAAAAAGATACCTGTTTTTGCGGTTTTATTGGTTAGTGTAATAAGTGTTATGTCTTGCAAAGACGAAATTTTACCAAAACCAAAGAGCTATTTGCGTTTGGATTATCCAGAGGCCAAGTACGTTAATTTTGAAAATGAATGTCCATTTGTTTTCGAAATGAATGAAGATGCCGTTATAAAAAAAGACAAAGACTGTGGTTTGAGTATTACGTATCCTAAAATGAAGGCGACTATTTTTTTGACCTACCAGCCAGTCAATAAAAATATCAATAATTTGTTACGCGAAGCACAAACATTAACTTACAAGCACGTGATCAAGGCAGATGATATTTTGGAGCAACCGTATTTAAACGCTGACAAAAAAGTATACGGCATGTTTTATCAAGTAAATGGTAATGCGGCAACTAATTCACAGTTTTACGCCACCGATAGTACGCGTCATTTTGTAACAGGATCTGTTTATTTTTATGCAAAACCTAATTTCGATTCTATTATGCCTGCGGCTAGTTACATTAAGAACGACATGCAGCGCTTAATGGAAACTATGAAGTGGAAGTAACGCCAGTGTTCTTTGATTCCCAAAAAAAAAAGCATTCCCGGTAAGAGAATGCTTTTTCTGTTTAATAAAAAATCAATTTACGATTTCATATTCGAAACCTTATATGTTTTACCGTCGGCTACAGCCTCAACGGTTTGAGTTAGTTTGGCTGGCGATTGTGCAGTTTTGTCATAAATCACTGTAGCTAGTTTGGTTTCAAAGTCTACAGTAGCTTTTGATACTCCTTCAAGCGCGGTTAATTCTTCTTGAATTGTTTTGGCACACCCAACAGCACAAGTCATACCTTCTACGGCAAAAGTTGCGGTTTTTAAATTAGCGGCAGCAAGTGGTTTTTTTGCTTTGGGTGCAGCGGTCAAGGCAAGCTCTGCTTTTGTTTTTTCTCTAGTATTTTCTTTGCAAGCTACCAATAAAGTACTTGCTAGTGTTAGAACGAGTATTGCTTTTAGTAGTTTCATATTGTGTTTATTTTTAAAGGAAATTCGAATTAAATTCTATGCAAAATTAACTAAAAAAAGCAGTGCTAATTCATAAAATAATTACAATTTTGAACCCAAATTACAAGTATGGAAGCAAAGCAATTAAAATGGGTTTACTTAACAGTATTGGCCTTTGTGTGGGGAAGTTCGTTTATCTTGATAAAAAAAGGTCTTGTTGGTCTCACGCCACTGCAATTAGGGTCTTTACGCATTTTATTTGCAGCGCTATTTTTGGTGCTGATAGGTTTTAAAAGCATTGCTAAAATCCCTAGTTTCAAATGGAAGTATATTGCGTTAACCTCATTGTTTGGAACATTTATTCCGGCCTATTTATTTGCAATTGCGCAAACAGAAATAGATAGTTCTGTTAGTTCCATCTTAAATTCGCTGACGCCTTTGAATACATTAATCTTAGGAGCTGTTTTTTTTGGTTTGCATTTTAAGCGAACGCAAATTATTGGGATTGTCATTGGCTTGGCAGGAAGTGCTTTGCTTATTTTAAATGGCGCGATGCATCATCCGGAGCAAAATTACTGGTATGCTATTTTGGTTTTGATAGCCTCGATTTGTTATGCCTTAAATGTCAATTTAATCAAAAAGTATTTGCATGATTTGAGTCCGCTGAGCATAACTACGGGAAATTTTATAGTGTTAAGCGTGCCTGCTTTGGCGGTTTTGTTTGCATCTGGTTTTTTTGATGTGGTGCAGCAAGAACAGGTGCAGCAATCAGTACTTTATATCATAGTATTGGGAGTGGTAGGAACCGGTATTGCTAATATTTTATTTTTTAAACTGATTCAAATGTCATCGCCAGTATTTGCTACATCAGTAACGTATTTAATTCCTGTAGTGGCATTTTGTTGGGGTTTACTAGATCAAGAAATGCTAACTCCTGTTCAGTTTTTAGGTGCTTTCATCGTATTAATTGGTGTGTATTTATCGGCTAAGAAATAAATGCTTTGTAATAATTTTTTACGAAAGTATTTAGTTTTAAACTAACGTTTTTAGTCGTTTAGTGAGTTTCGTTTGAAGAGAATTTGCAACCAAACAATATCGAAGTAGCGCTTCTCTCGTAATCATCATAAGTAAAAAAGGCTGCCTATTTCTAGACAGCCTTTTGTGTTATATGGTGTTTTGATTATTGAAAATCAGCATCAGTTACACCTTCGTTTACTTTTACTTCAGATAGTTTAATATCTAAATCAAAGCCAACATTTTGAATAATGTTAAACGGAAGTTTTACTCCTTTTACATCTCTGTAATCGTTGTAAGTATTGGTTCTGGTCATGCTTCTTCCGCCTTGTTCCATTACAGTAGTTTCAGCAATTTTCAATCCTGAAGTTACATCAAAGAATAATGTAGTTTTTCCGTTTTTCACAGCGTAAGCTTCTTTTCCGTTGATGATTTCGATAGATTCTAATTTTAGATCTTGTTGTTTAGCAAGTAATAATTCAGGAATTGGCATAGCAACCGCTCTCATTTCTGCAAGTGCAGCTCCTTCAATATTTTGGCGTTGTCCTTGTTGCATTACGTAGCCACCTTTTTCGTTTACTACTTGTTTCATTACACTCATAGTTCCCATTGCTAACTCTACCATTATTTTTCCTTTTGCATCAGATTTTGAGGTAAAACTTAATGGTGATGGTGCTTGCGGAATTGTTGTAGAACCTACCATAGCAACTGTTTTTACAGCTGTTGCAGCTTGCTCGCCACCAATTGCTTTAATGTAGTTGTCAAGAACTGTTTTTGCGGTTACTCCGGCAGGAACCGCTTTTTTCATCTCAGGTTTTGTCGTAGGATTGCCGTATTTGTCAAAATAAAGTATTGGGTATTTTAGTTTTTCTAATCCTGCCGCTACATCTGCAGCCTTACCTACAATTACGATACGGCTATTTTCAGCTAAGAAATATTTGTTTGCCACTCTCATCACATCGTCAGCGGTCACTGCGCTAATGTTTTTGATATAGTTTTCGTAAAAATCAGCTGGTAACGATTGTGTTTGAGCTCTAAGTGCATAGCCAGCAACAGTTTGTGGTTTTTCTATTTGCATTACAAAACGACCGATATAGCCTGCTTTTACATTAGCCAACATTTCTTCGGTTACTTTTTCGGTTCTAATTCTTTTTAACTCTTTAAAAATTTCAACAACAGTGCTGTCTGTTACCGCATTACGCACTTGAGTTGAAGCTCTAAATGTTGAGATTCTTTTATCACCAAAAATACTTGTTCTTGCACCGTATGTCCATCCGTGAGCTTCTCTTAAGTTCATGTTGATGTAACTATTGAAATCCCCACCTAAGATTTGGTTGGCTACCAAAACTGCAAAATAATCAGGATCTGTCATTTTTAGTTTTGACATGTTTAGTACATTTACCTCTGATTGCACCGCGTTTGGTATGTCTACAAAATTAATTTGTGTTTGCGGCACGTCTTTAGGATCGCTGAATGAAATGGATGGAGCAATTGCTTTTTTCCAAGAGCCGAAGAATTTTTCGACCATTTTTTTAGTTTCATTTAACTTAACATCTCCCACAATAATTAAATAAGCATTACTTGGTACGAAGTAGGTGTTGTAGTGCGTTTGTACATCGGCTAATGTTACATTTTTCAATGTGGCTTCGCTTACATATTCTCCTGAAGGATGGTTTTTTCCGTATGTTAATACATCTACAACTCTAGCAGCAACAGCGGCTACACTTTTTTCGTTTGCTTTTAATCCTTCGATTAATTTTGTTTTTTCTTTGTCAAATTCTTCTTGAGTGAATTTTGGATTTAAAGCGCCGTCTGCCATTAATTCTAGAACACGGCCAGCATATTTAGACAAAGAGCTTGCAGATGCTCCGTTAGAACTAAAGTTGATGTTAGCTCCTAAAAAATCAACTTCTTCGTTAAAGGCAGTTTTAGAAATTTTAGCAGTTCCGCTTCCCATTAAAGTACTTGTCATGTCAGACACTCCTTTTTTATCACCTTCAGTATACGGGTCGTTGTCAAGCGTTAATGTAAATGAAACACGAGGGAGTTTGTGGTTTTCAACCACGAGTACTTTTAAACCATTTTTGAGTTCAAATGTTTGTGGCTTTCCAATTTTTATTGTTGGAGCTGCTCCTGGTTTTGGCTGAGGGATGGTCTGTCCTTGCATAATGATGGTTAAGAACAAGCTTGATATAATTAATATTGATTTTTTCATGTTGAGATATCTTAGTTTTTAGCTTTGTCTTTAGATGGTACATAATCCAAAACTAATCTCTGGTTCGGATTTAAATATTTCTTGGCAACGTCTCTTATTTCTTCGCGAGTAATAGAACGGTAGATATCGATTTCGGTGTTGATTAGGTTAATATCGCCATACAGCATGTGATATGTAGCTAAATTATCTGCAATTCCATCAATAGTTGAGTTGCTGTTCACATATTGATTTTCGAATTTATTCTGTAATTTTTTCAAATCATTTTCAGAAAGTAATTCGGTTTGAAGCTTGGTGATTTCAATATCGATTTCTGCCAAAATATCTTGTGCGGTGTTTGGTGCCTGAGGTAATCCGTACAGGATGTAGCTGCCGTAGTCCTCTTGGTTGTTGCTAAAAGCACCAATTTGCAAGGCCATTTTCTTGTCGTCAACAATTTTTTTGTATAATCTAGAACTTTTACCATCACTTAAAATTGTCGAGATCATATCCAAAACACGTGCATCTCTCGTTTTCATAGAAGGAGTTCTGTATGCTGCTACGATTGCTGGGATTTGAATATTTGGATCTTCGTAAGTTGCTTTGATAGTTTGCGTGATTGGTTCTTCAACAAATTGAGTTCTTTGAATTGGCTCTCCTTTTTTGATTGGTCCAAAATACTTTTGGATCCATTCTTTGGCTTGCTCCGGTTTGAAGTCGCCTGCAACTACTAAAACAGCATTATTTGGCACGTAAAATTTCTTATTAAATGCCTGAAACTCCTCAAGGGTTGCTGCATCAAGGTGCTCCATTGAACCAATAGTTGCCCAACGGTATGGGTGTTTTGTAAAAATGTTCTTTTTTACTTCGGCCAAGAAATTTCCGTAAGGTTGATTGTCAACACGCAATCTTTTCTCTTCCTTAACTACTTCGTTTTGAGTGTCAACACCAATTTGATTAATTACAGGGTGTAACATCCTTTCGGCTTCCATCCATAAACCAAGCTCAAGATTGTTTGATGGAAATACTTCGTAATAATAAGTTCTGTCGTCAGTGGTATTGGCATTGTTCACACCACCATTGCCGGTAACAATTTTAAACCATTCGCCACGTTTGATATTTTGAGTTCCTTCAAACAATAAGTGTTCAAAAAAGTGTGCAAAACCTGTTCTTTCTGGATTTTCGTCTTTTGCTCCTACGTGGTACATTACAGATGTAATTACAGTTGGAGCTGATGGGTCATTGTGTAAAATGACATGTAAGCCATTGTCTAATTTATATTCCTCAAAAGCTACTTTTTGCGCAGAAGCGACTCCTCCTAGCATAAACAAAGCACCTAAAGCCATTAATGAATTTTTCATAAGGTTAATAATTTTGTTAAATATGTAAGTTTGTCAAGTGCTAGCCAGTTTTGTTACACCCAAATCAAAGTAAAATATAACTTTAACATCTGTTTGATTATAAGGCGAATTGTAGAGGGATAAGCGATAAGAAATCAGGTGATTAAAGGATTGAAATAAATTTGCATCTCAAAATTGCTTGGTAAGATATTAATTGTATATTTGCATCCTTAAAAATTATTAAAACAATTCAGTATGTATGCAATCGTAGAGATAGCAGGGCAACAATTTAAAGTAAGCAAAGACTTAAAGGTTTATGTAAACCGTTTGTCTAACGAAGAAGGTTCAAAAGTTTCTTTTGACAAAGTTCTTTTATTGGACGATAATGGGAATATAACTTTAGGCGCCCCAGCTATAGAAGGAGCTTCAGTAGAAGCCAAAGTGTTATCACACTTAAAAGGAGACAAAGTAATCGTTTTCAAAAAGAAAAGAAGAAAAGGTTTCAAAAAGAGAAATGGTCACAGACAATACCTGACACAGATCGTTATTGAAGGGATTTCTGCAACCGGTGCTAAAAAAGCTGCTCCAAAAGCAGAAAAAGCTGTAGCAGCAACTGAAGAAGTTGAAGCTCCAAAAAAAGCTAAAGCTCCAAAAGCGGAGAAAACAACTGAATCTGCTCCAAAAAAAGCCGCTCCAAAAAAAGCCGCTCCAAAAACAAAAAAAGAAGATACTAAAGAATAATAACAATATAAACTAATACGTCATGGCTCACAAGAAAGGTGTCGGTAGTTCTAAGAATGGTAGAGAATCAGAATCAAAACGTTTAGGCGTAAAGATTTTTGGTGGTCAAGCTGCTATTGCTGGTAACATCATCGTAAGACAAAGAGGTTCAAAACATAATCCAGGTGCTAATGTTTACATCAGTAAAGATCACACACTACACGCAAGAGTAGATGGAGTTGTTTTATTCCAAAAGAAAAGAGATAACAAATCTTATGTTTCTATCCTTCCATTTGAAGTTGAAGCATAATTGATTTTCTCAATTTATTAAAAAACCCATTTCGAAAGAAATGGGTTTTTTTGTTTTATTATGATATTTAAAATCTAGAACAATTTAAAAATGCTATTCATTCTTTATGTCCAGATGATTTGTTTATCTGAATCTAAAAAGAAATCAATTCTCGTAGATTTTATATTTGTTGTCTTCTGCAGCAGCTTCTAATTCTTTTAATTTTTGGGTGCTATATTCCACTTTGAGTATGGCTAGAGCAAGCTTTTTTTGGAGTTGATCTACCTTTCTTTTATAAAATTTATGTTTGGGGCTTTTATCGTTAGTTTCTAATAATTTTATCTGCTCCAAATTGTTTTTTAACTCTTCGTCTATTTCCCATCTTTTAGCGGCTAGTTTAACTAGTTTTTTTTCTTGAGCAATTATTCTATTGTTTTCAAGTTGTTTTTGAGAAAAGGATTTTGGTTTTACCGTTTCTAATTGTGGAATTTTTGCATACTTTTCTTCCCTCGGATACATTAAAGGTAATGTAGGTGTTTGAGCGTAAGCCGCCGCAGATAGCAGTAATAGCAAGGTATTTATTGTTTGTTTCATTTAGCTTATTTTGTGTCGCCAAAAATATATAAATAAATTTTATTTTTAACTTTTGTCAAAATATAGTTCTGTACGTTGATGCAATGTACTGAGCATCAATTTAGATTAAGTGGAATTTAATAGAGTAATTTTTAAAGTTTCTGGCCTTTTAAAGGCTACGCCTTTGTTTTAAATAATTCTGCATGAGGGATAGTAGCGTCATCCTTTTATGGAGCACAGCGCAATAAAAGATAGAGCGAAAAGCCCGACCCGCAGTTTTTACGGAGGGTCATGCCCAAAAGCAAAAAACCCTCACATTGCTGCAAGGGTTTCTCTATTTTAATTTAGCTAGTCACTAAGGACTAATTTTTAGTATCTATAGTACTCTGGTTTGAATGGCCCAGCTACTTCAACACCAATATAATCTGCTTGATCTTGACGTAAAGTTTCAAGCTCTACTCCTAATTTAGCAAGGTGTAACATAGCAACTTTTTCATCAAGGTGTTTTGGTAACATGTACACTTCATTGTTGTAAGCAGCACTGTTTTTCCACAATTCGATTTGAGCCAAAGTTTGGTTTGTAAATGAGTTACTCATTACAAAACTTGGGTGACCTGTAGCGCAACCAAGGTTTACCAAACGACCTTCAGCAAGAACGATAATGTCGTTTCCAGCAATGGTATATTTGTCAACTTGTGGTTTGATTTCAACTTTTGAAGCGCCGTGGTTTTTGTTCAACCAAGCCATGTCGATTTCGTTATCAAAGTGTCCGATGTTACAAACGATAGTTTTGTCTTTCATTTTCTCGAAGTGAGAACCTAAAACGATGTCTTTATTACCTGTTGTTGTAATAATGATATCAGCGGTAGCAATTACAGTATCTAGTTTTTTAACTTCAAAACCGTCCATTGCAGCTTGTAAAGCACAAATTGGGTCAATTTCAGTAACAGTTACAATAGATCCAGCACCTCTAAAAGAAGCAGCAGTTCCTTTTCCTACGTCACCGTATCCACAAACAACTACTCTTTTACCTGCCAACATGATATCAGTTGCACGACGAACTGCATCAACTGCAGATTCTTTACAACCGTATTTGTTGTCAAATTTCGATTTAGTAACCGAGTCGTTTACGTTAATAGCAGGCATTGGTAATGTTCCCGCTTTTACTCTTTCGTACAATCTGTGAACTCCAGTTGTAGTCTCTTCAGATAAACCTTTGATACCAGCAACTAAATGTGGGTAACGGTCTATAACCATGTTTGTTAAATCTCCACCATCATCAAGAATCATGTTCAATGGCTGTCTGTCTTCACCAAAGAAAAGAGTTTGTTCAATACACCAGTCAAAATCTTCTTCGTTCAAACCTTTCCAAGCGTAAACTTGAATTCCAGCAGCAGCAATAGCAGCAGCAGCTTGATCTTGAGTAGAGAAAATGTTACAAGAAGACCAAGTTACCTCAGCTCCAAGTGCAATTAAAGTTTCGATTAAAACGGCAGTTTGAATCGTCATGTGCAAGCATCCTGCAATACGAGCGCCTTTCAAAGGTTGTTCGTCTTTGTATTCTGCTCTAAGCGCCATTAAACCTGGCATCTCAGCTTCAGCTAATTCAATTTCTTTTCGTCCCCAAGCTGCAAGGGAAATGTCTTTAACCTTGAAAGCCACGTATGGCATAGTTGCTGTACTCATTTATTGTATATTTGTAATTATTTTGACTGTTGGCCTGCCAAACGCGGGCTAATTTTTTGCAAAATTACATAATATCTTAGGATTATAAAAACATTCACTTCTATTTATGAAATGTTTAGCGGTGTAAACTTTTAAAAATCAATAAAATAAAAAGTTTCCAAGCGTTTATTTTCGTTTTTAGGAGCTATTTCCCGCTTTTCACTGCAATCTTTTTTCCCGCTAAAGAAGCGGATAAAAAAGGATTTCCGTTGCAATCGGGGCTAAAAATCAAGTTACTAACATGCCTTTATTTCAAGATACACGCTCGCAATTGGGTACTCGAATGCTTATTTGGAAAGTCACGGAGTCGCTTACAGACTTACAAAGTCAAATTCAATTAAGAACCGAAAGTCAAGCTCGGTTGGAGTCTATGAAGTCGGAGTTGCATCAACGTGCTTTTTTAAGTGTACGTAAACTGCTAATCGAGGCTGGCTACACTGATTTTGATTTATACTACGACATTTTCGGAAAACCGCACTTAAAGGATGGCCAACATATTTCGATTACGCATTCGCATGAATTTGCCGCGATTATTATTAGCGATCAAAAAGTAGGTATTGATATCGAATTACAGCGCGAAAAAATAAAAAGTATCGCTTCTAAATTTTGTGATGCTGAACTAAGTTTCCTTTTTGAACAAAGCCAAGATTACATTCCGAAATTAACCGTTATTTGGGGCGCAAAAGAAGCCATTTTTAAAATTAGAAACGAAAAAGGCATCAGTTTCAAAGATCATATCAAAGTAAACTCTTTCGAGGTAGAAAGTAAAAAAACGATTGCTGAATTACATTTCCACAATTTGGTTAAGAGTTTTACTATTCATTTCGAAGAAATAGAAAACTTTATTTTAGTTTATGTTTTTGAAAAACAGGAGACAGTTTCCATCGAGCAGTTTGCTAACATCAAGAAGGAATAACGAATAATTAGAATCTGTATCAATCTGTAAAATCCGCGTCATCTGCGTGCCCATAAATGACAAATATTTATAACGAAATCACCGAATCAAAAGTTAAAAATAAAAAATTATTAGCGATCCTTCTGGATCCTGATAAAATTACTGTAGCACAACTGAGTGTTTTGATTCCAAAAATCAATCAATCGCCAGCCACGCATTTATTCATCGGCGGAAGCCACGTTACAACCAATATTCTGGACGAATTAATAACTGTTTTAAAAAAAGATTGTGCTTTGCCGGTAGTTCTTTTTCCGGGTAATCCTTCGCAAATTTCAGATAAAGCTGATGGGATTTTGTTCCTATCATTAATCTCAGGCAGAAACCCTGATTATTTAATTGCCCATCAAGTACAGGCGGCGCCTATTTTAAAAAGAACGCAACTAGAAATTATTCCGACTGGCTATGTACTAATTGAAAGTGGTACACAAACTGCGGTAGAACGTGTGAGTGAAACAAAACCTCTTGACAGGTCAAATATTGATTTGGTTGTGTCAACCGCACAAGCGGGTGAAATGTTAGGTCATCAATTAATTTATCTTGAAGCAGGTAGCGGTGCCAAGCAAGCGGTGCCAACAAATATGATTACAGCAGTTGCACAAAACATTGCAATTCCATTAATTGTAGGCGGCGGGATTAAAGATTTACAAGGAATTCAACTCGCCCACGCTGCTGGCGCAGACCTAGTGGTCATAGGTACCGCATTTGAAAATGATATTAATTTTTTTAATTAACTTTTATGTTTGATTATTTTTTTGCACAATACAGCACCTATCCTCGATTTGATGTATACCTCGAAATTATTGCCGTAATATTTGGTCTTTTGAGCGTTTGGTGTGCCAAAAAAGATAATATCTGGGTTTTTCCAACAGGTTTAGTAAGTACTTCGATTTTTGTCTATCTACTTTGGAAATGGGTTTTGTGGGGCGATATGATGATCAATGGTTACTATTTTATCATGAGTATTTATGGTTGGTATCATTGGACCCGCAAAAAAGGAGAGGAAGTGGCTTTTCCAATTGCTACAATTTCTTCAGCAGAAAAACGAATTGCCATATTTCTTTTTATATTTACGGTCGCTTTTGTTGTGGCGGTGTACCATTTTTTTGATAAATTCACTACTTGGTATGCGTACGTAGACACTTTTATCACAGGGATTTTCTTTGTAGGAATGTGGCTTATGGCCAAAAGGAAAGTAGAAAACTGGATATTTTGGATCATCGGAGATGTAATTTCGGTTCCTTTGTATTTTTTTAAAGGGTATACCTTTACCAGTTTTCAATATGTAGTATTTACAATTGTTGCCATATTTGGCTATTTAGAATGGAAGAAAATCTCAAACAACAAGCAAACAATAAAAGTGTTGTAAAAATCACTTTATTTGGTCCCGAAAGTACTGGTAAAACAACTTTAGCCAAACAATTGGCAGAACATTATAGTACACAATGGGTTCCTGAGTTTGCTCGTGATTATTTACAAGAAAAATGGGAAAAAACAGGGGCTATTTGCTCCGTTGATGATATGTTGCCTATTGCTTACGGGCAAACCAAGTTAGAAAACGCGAGTGTTGAAAACGCCAATGCATTATTGTTTTGCGATACTAATTTATTGGTTACCAAAGTTTTTTCTGAGATGTATTACAACTACTGCGACCCTAAATTAGACCAAGCGGCTAGGGATCATGAATACGACTTGTTTTTTTTGACTGATATTGATGTGCCTTGGGAGAAGGATGATATTAGAGATACTCCAATTGGTAGAGCAACTGTATTTGAGGTTTTTAAACAAGCTTTAGTAGAGCACAATAAGCCATTTGTAGTTCTTAGTGGCAATAAGGAAACCCGCTTTGCAAAAGCAGTAGCAATTATTGATGACTTAGTTTTGGCAAAAAGATTAGGGTTTTCAACTGCTGATTTTTTACAAATTCAAGAGCATGGTGTAGCCATGAAAAATGTTGAGCAACAATTGCATTTTTTTAAAAATGGTGTTGCTCCAGCCCATTTACTGCGTCCGGCAAAGTTGTCCGATGGCATTTTAAAACTATCTGAAAAAGAATTCGAAATGCACGCCTCTTTTTATGAAGCACACAAAGAGGAATTAACACTTTCTAAATTTGTACCAGCATCAGGAGCGGCAAGTAGAATGTTTAAATTTTTAACAGAATTTATTAACGATTTTGACGTTGAAAACGAATCGATTAACGCCTATATTAATCGAAAAAAAGCCAGCGAATTATCGATTTTTATTGTGGGAATGGATAAGTTTCCGTTTTTTGAAGCGGTTTATGAAACGTTGAAACAAGAATTCGAAAATTTTGATGCACTTGATCGTGATCTCAAAAACTATTATTTTATAAAAGTATTGCTGGCTTCGAATTACTTTAACTTTGCCAATAAACCAAAGGGAGTGCTTCCTTTTCATAAATATGCAACACAGATAGCAACTCCTGTTGCAGAACATCTTAAAGAATGTGTGCACTATGCCACTGCCAACAAGCAGTCTAATTTGCATTTTACAGTTTCAACTTCGCATCAATCGTATTTTGAACAAGAGGTAGCAACGCATTTAACAGAAGTTCAAAATCAAAACAATGTAGCTATTAACGTTACCTATTCGTATCAACACCCAAGCACGGATACGATTTCTGTTTCGCCAAACAATGAGCCTTTTAGAGATGCTGCTGGTCAGTTATTATTCAGGCCAGGCGGTCACGGAGCACTAATCCAAAATTTAAGCGAAATTGATGCAGATATCGTTTTTATCAAAAATATAGATAACGTAGTACAAAATCATTTGGATGAAGTAAGCTTGTATAAAAAAGCATTGGCAGGAATGTTAATCGCTTTGCAAGAACAAGTTTTTAACTTTTTACGCGGACTAGAAGATGCTGCAGTAAGCTCCACTTACATCAGTGAAATAGTGGTTTTTTTACGTGATAATTGTCAAATTGAGTTGGGGACTGATTTTCAAAAGGCAACTCAAGAGTATAAAATTACAACCCTTCAATCCATTTTAAACCGACCAATAAGAGTGTGTGGTATGGTAAAAAATGAGGGTGAACCTGGCGGAGGACCTTTTTGGGTGCGTCAACCCAATGGTGTTGTTTCATTGCAAATTGTAGAAAGCTCGCAAGTAAATCTTAATGATACGCAACAAAGAGAAATTTTACAGGCAGCAACACATTTTAATCCAGTAGATTTGGTTTGCGGATTAAAGGATTACAAAAATCAAAAATTTAACTTAGCTGATTTTGTTGATGAAAATAGCGGATTCATAGTGGAGAAAAACACAGCTGGATTGCCTATAAAAGGCTATGAACTACCCGGTTTATGGAATGGAGCCATGGCCAATTGGTTCACTGTTTTTGTACAAGTTCCATTGCTTACGTTTAATCCTGTGAAAACGGTAAATGATTTACTAAAACCCTTGCATCAAGCACACAACTAGGCTATTTTTAATTACCCAAATGGATAAAACGCAATTACAATCAGAGTTACAATTTAAGGCCGTACGAAGCAGTGGTGCCGGTGGTCAAAACGTAAATAAGGTATCTTCAAAAGTGGTGCTTAGTTTTGACTTGAAAAATACGCAGGGTTTGGACGAGCACGAAAAAGAATTAGCTTTGGCACAATTGCACAGCCGTTTAACTACCGAAGGTATTTTAAATTTAAATTGTGATGAAGACCGCAGTCAACTTCGCAACAAAGAGTTGGTGACCAAACGATTTTTTGAGATGATCAAAAATGCTTTGGTTGTACCAAAGGAACGTAAGCCAACCAAGGTTCCTAAAGCGGTAATTAGAAAACGCATTAAGGATAAAAAAAGCCTATCAGAAGTAAAGAAAAACCGTCGAAAACCTGATTTTTAAAAATTATTGCAATTCGTAATTTGTAATTCACAATTTATAAGTAGTTTTGCGCTGTCTCAAAGGGGTGCTCTAAATAACGAGCTGAGATCATACCCAAAGAACGGGAACAGGTAATGCTGTTTACGGAAAAATTGACAAAACAAGGCAGTACACGCTGCGTTGTGTCATAGAAACAAATCATTTTATTAATTAAAAACAAAAAGAATAATTCCCCCTTTTATTCGTAATCAATTTACGGATGAGAACTTTATTTTATTTTACAAGCCGCAAAAGCGCGCAGGCGCAATCGTCAAACTTATCTTTGATTCGCCTATCTTCTATTTTCTTTTCTCTCTTTTCTTTTTCCACTTTTGCACAAGTAAAAGATACTACTAAGGTCAACCAGCTTGATGCAGTTTTAGTATCAGCAGTTCGTGTTACGACAAAAACTCCTGTTAGTTTTAGCAATCTCACGAAAAAGGATATCAAATTCAGAAATCTAGGGCAAGACATTCCTATTTTGATGAACTATTTGCCATCTGTTGTCACTACATCTGATGCAGGAAATGGAGTGGGTTACACAGGTATACGCGTACGTGGTAGTGATGCTACACGTGTCAACGTAACCATCAACGGTATTCCGTACAATGACTCAGAGAGCCACGGCACATTTTGGGTGAATATGCCTGATTTTGCTTCATCTGTCGAAAGTTTACAATTGCAGCGTGGAGTAGGAACGTCTACCAATGGAGCGGGTGCTTTTGGCGCAAGCCTTAACATGCTTACTGATAATTTTGCAAATAAAAGTACTGGCGAAATCTCTAATTCGTTCGGAAGTTTCAATACACGTAAACATACCGTGAAATTCAGCACCGGATTGATGAACGATCATTTTGAAATTGCAGGACGTTTATCTGCTATAAATTCGGATGGGTTTATTGACAGAGGCGCTTCAGATTTAAAATCGTATTTTTTGCAAGGAACTTACGTTGGTAAAACAACCTTAATCAAAGCTTTGGTTTTTGGAGGAAATGAAAAAACGTATCAGTCTTGGAACGGAATTGATGGCGAAACCTTGAATACTAACCGCAGATTCAACTCGGCAGGAGCTTTTACAGACGAACAAGGTAATATGCGTTTTTATGATAATGAAACCGATAATTACCAACAAGATCATTCGCAGTTGCATTGGAACGAAAAGTTTTCGGATAAATGGAGTACCAATTTTGCTTTGCATTACACCAAAGGAAGAGGCTATTACGAAAATTACAAAGAAGATGCTGACTTTACAGAATATGGATTACAGCCTTTTGGTACGGTGACAACAACTGATTTAGTGCGTCAAAAATGGTTGGATAATAATTTTTATGGAACCACTTTTTCAGCTAATTATAAAGACGAGTCAGTAGATCTCAGTTTTGGTGGAGGCTGGAACAAGTACGAAGGCAATCATTTTGGGGAAGTTATTTGGGCTCGTTTTGCTTCGCAAAGTGAATTGGGCGACAAGTATTATGATGATGATGCCACCAAAACCGATGGAAATATTTTTGCGAAAGCCAATTATCAAATTTCAAGTCAATTGAGTTTATTTGGAGACCTTCAATTTCGATCTGTAAATTACAAAGCTGATGGTGTGCAAGCACTGCCAGTAAATGATACTTTCAACTTTTTTAACCCAAAAGCAGGTTTGACTTTTACGGTAAATGCTAGCAATGCTTTGTACGCTTCGTACGCAAGAGCCAACAGAGAACCAAACAGAAGTGATTACGAGGGTGGAAATGTAAGACCAGAGAAATTAAACGACTTTGAATTGGGTTGGAGGTATACTGCTGAGAAAATGCAAATTAATACCAATGTGTATTATATGGCATATAAAGACCAACTAATTTTGACCGGAAACCTAGATGATGTTGGCGCTCCAATTCGTTCTAACAGTGAAAAAAGTTACCGATTAGGATTAGAAGTAGATGCGACAATTGCATTCAACGATCAGTGGATTATTCGTCCTAATTTTACCTTGAGTGCCAATAAAAACAGAGACTTAGCTGTTGAAGGACAAAACTACGGAACTACAGATATTGCTTATTCTCCATCAATTATTGCAGGAAACATTATAGTGTATTCACCTATTAAAAACCTGCATCTTTCATGGTTGCAAAAATTTGTGGGTGAGCAGTACCTAAACAATATTGAGTTGCCAGTAGCACGATTAGCTGATTATTTTGTCAATGATCTAAACGTTGCATACACTTTTAAACCAAAAACCATATTTAACGAAATAGTCTTAACGGGCTTACTGAACAACTTTTTAGATAAAAAATACGTTTCAAATGGCTACATGTACGATATCTATCCGTACTACTATCCGCAAGCGGGGACTAATTTCTTGCTGGGTTTGACCTTGAAGTTTTAAAAGAAGAGTTTGTAATTGGAGTAAATCCTGATGGTTCGCTGTCAGGATTTTTTAGTTATTGATAGGAGGAAATATCACTAAAAGTGGGTATTGCAGGAGCTTTGAAAAAGAGGTATCCTTGTGTTTGGTAGTTTTAAAATAGTATCTGTCACAATCGTCTAAACGAAAGTAGAGGATTCTATTTTTGAAATACTATTTTGGGGTGCTGATAATTATTTATCCGATTTTTGAAGTAACTTTTTTGTAAAAAATAATTTAAAATTGTGTTCAGTTTGTAAACAATTACTGAGGCGGAATACGCTAAAAAAGTAATGTCAAATTAGTTATTTTATCGATTGTTACTTTTTTCATTATGTAAAGTTTGGTCTCTAAATTATATTTTTTGTAAAACATTCAATTTGTATTAGTTATTAA
>CAZMHK010000044.1:0-20872 GCA_964566045.1 uncultured Flavobacterium sp. | reverse complement strand
AAATGGACTTGCCTCCTATCGTGCTACACGCGAGTACGCAGGCCAACAACCGCGATCCTCATAAGATTAAATTCTTGAAAGATGCCGGAATGAAACGCGTAGTTTTGGCTCGTGAATTGAATTTACACCAAATCAAAGAAATTGCAGATACTGCTGATGTTGAATTAGAATTCTTTGTAACTGGTGCGCTTTGTGTATCGTTCAGCGGAAACTGTTATATGAGTGTGGCCAATGGCGAACGCTCTGCTAACCGTGGTTCTTGTGCCCAAAACTGCCGTTTGCCGTACAACTTAATCGATGGTAATGGCGACACTTTAATCAAAAACAGTCACTTACTTTCGATTAAAGATTTTGATGTTTCGGATCAAATTCCAAATCTTGTTGAAGCTGGCGTGATGTCCTTTAAAATCGAAGGACGTTTAAAAGATATCGTTTATGTAAAAAATAACGTTTCGTATTTACGTCAAAAATTAGATGCTTTCTTGGAAGGGAATGAAAAGTACACCAAAGCTTCTTCTGGAAAATGTACCTACACTTTTGAGTCTGCTTTGAACAAAAGTTTCAATCGTGGATACACCGATTATTTTGTAAACGAAAGACACCAATCTATCGGTTCTTGGGAAAGTCCAAAATCAAAAGGACAATACATCGGAAAACTAATTCGTACTGTAGGTAACGCTTATGAAATAGAAAACGGCGAATTACTCAACAACGGCGACGGTTTGTGTTACATCAATGAGAACAACGAGGCTGACGGAATTTATGTAAATAAAGTCGAAAACGGCTTGGCTTACCCAAATGTATTAAAAGAACTAAAAGAAGGTACTTTTATTTACCGTAACAACGACGCAGCTTTTATCAAAATAGTAGAACGCGAAGACAGTGCGGTTCGAAAAATAAGCACCACTTTGCACCTGACCGAAACCGAAACTGGCTTTGAATTAAAAGCTACTGACGAAGATGGTAATGTGAGTACGATCCAATTGGCACACCCTAAAGAAAGAACCAAGAACAACGAGTCGATTGAAGAAAACTTCAAAATTAACTTAGCAAAAACAGGTTTCACGCCTTACACAGCCGACGAAATTACAATTGCATTTTCTGAAAATTGGTTCTTACCAATATCTAAAATCAACGAAATGCGAAGAACAGTTTTCGAACAACTGTCGGAAATTCGTTTGGCTAATTACAAAGTTGAGGAACACCAATTGGTTAAAACATCGCATCCTTATCCAGAGACCAAATTAGATTTTATGTACAATGTTTCAAACAAACTAGCACGTAAATTCTACGAACGTCACGGCGTTACCGAAATCGAAAAAGCCTTTGAATTGCAATGGGACCCTGGAAAATCACGTGTGATGACCACCAAATATTGTATCAAATACGAATTAGAACGCTGTCCAAAATACCATCGAGAAAATATGGACAAAAAGGTCAAAGAACCTTTGGTATTAAAACAAGGCGAATTAGAATACAAACTCAAATTCAACTGCAAGCCCTGCGAAATGGAAATTTGGGAAAAAGATGCTGAATTCGAAATTGAAGAAGATCATTTTCATTAAAATATAACCGCAAAGGACACAAAGCTTACGCAAGGTTCAAAGAGATTTTAAATAAAAGTCTTTGTAGGCCTTTTTTAATTCAACACAAAGCTTTGCGTTCTTCGCTTAAATCCTCGCGAATTTTGCGGTTAAAAACATTTTAGTCCCTTATCAGGCGATTAAAACATAGAATCAAAGGTCAAAAAAACTTACACAAGGTTCACAACGATTTTTTCATAAAGTCTTTGCGAACCTTTTTTAATTCAACACAAAGCTTTGCGATCTTCGCGTAAATCCTCGCAGACTTTGCGGTTAAAAACATTTTTAGTTACTTCCCTCGCGATTAAAACTTAAACACAAAGGGCGCAAAGCTTGCGCAAGGTTCGCAAAGATTTTTTCAGAAGGTCTTTGTGAACCTTTTTTAATTCAACACAAAGCTTTGCGCTCTTTGCGTAACTCCTAGCGAACTTTGCGGTTAAAAAGATTTTTAGTTACTTTTACTATTCTAAAAACCAACAACTATACAACAAACTTCAAAATGAAAATACTACTCCTCGGCTCAGGCGAATTAGGTAAAGAATTTGTAATTGCTGCACAACGCATTGGGCAAACTGTAATTGCGGTAGACAGTTATGAAAATGCACCTGCTATGCAAGTTGCGCACGGTTTTGAAGTCATTAATATGCTCGATGGCGAGGCATTAGACCGCATCGTTGCTAAACACCAACCCGATTTTATCGTTCCTGAAATAGAAGCCATTCGCACCGAACGTTTTTATGATTACGAAAAACAAGGTATTGCCGTAGTGCCATCCGCAAAAGCAGCCAACTTTACGATGAACCGTAAAGCCATTCGTGATTTGGCCGCCAAAGAACTTGGGCTAAAAACGGCCAACTATCGTTACGCCACCACCGCCGAAGAATTGACAAAGGCAGTAGCCGAAGTTGGAATGCCATGCGTGGTAAAACCATTGATGTCTTCGTCTGGAAAAGGGCAATCGACCATCAAAACTTCGGATGATATTTTAAAAGCCTGGCAATACGCCGTTGAAGGTTCTCGTGGTGATGTAGTTGAAGTAATAGTAGAAGCTTTTGTCAAATTCAATTCGGAGATTACATTATTGACTGTCACGCAAAATAATAATCCTACGCTTTTTTGTGCTCCAATTGGTCATAGACAAGAACGTGGCGATTATCAAGAAAGCTGGCAACCTGCCCTGATATCCGACAAAGATTTATACGAAGCGCAGGACATGGCCGAAAAAGTCACCGAAGCTTTGGGAGGAGCAGGACTTTTTGGAGTCGAATTTTTCTTGGCTGATGATGGTGTTTATTTCTCAGAATTATCGCCAAGACCACATGATACAGGAATGGTAACTTTGGCGGGAACGCAAAACTTTAACGAATTCGAGTTGCATTTACGTGCTATTTTAAGTTTGCCTATTTTTGAAATTAAGTTAGAAAAAACAGGCGCTAGTGCTGTGATTTTAGCCTCTGAAAACTCTGAAAATCCAAGTTTTACAGGAATAGAAAAAATTGCTGCTTTACCCAAAACTGATTTTAGAATCTTTGGCAAACCCACTTCAAGACCTTACCGACGAATGGGTGTAGCTTTAGTAAATGACTCGCTTGAAACCCCAATTGACATTGTTGTAGAAAAAGCGAAAAAAGCGGCTGGTTTAATCACCGTTCATCCGTAATTTACTTTCGGTAATTTTTTCAAATTAGGCGCATTCGAGAAGTAACAGTTGGTCTCGACTGCGCCCGACTTGACAGAATTCTTAATAATCGATATTGCCCCACATTACTTTTTAAAATTGCGGAAGTTCTTTGGTGTCAACCCCGTCTGTTTCTTGAACAATCGGGTAAAATACGAATAATCTTCATATCCTAAACGTAACGCGATTTCGTTCACCGTAAAATCTTTGTCAAACAACATGCGTTTGGCTTCGAGTATAACTCTGTCCGTGATCACTTCGGTGGTGGTTTTTTGGAGTCTTTCGTTGCAAATTCTATTTAAATGTTTCAGCGTGATGTGAAGCTGGGCTGCATAAAAAGAGGGCGCTTTCTCTGTTTTGTAATGATTTTCTAATTCGGTTTCAAAAGCTTTAATTTTTACATTATAAGCATGTGCTTGATGCAAATTCGATTTTTGGTACTTACGAGCAATTTGAATATGAATGCAGTCCAAAAGATTCAAAATGTAATCCTTCTGCCAAGGCTGATTAGACTGTGATTCCTCTATAAGTCTTTCAAAATACGGCACAATAGCAAGACTTTCGGCAGTTTGTAAAACAAGTTCGGGTTTATTATCCACAGCAGAA
Source organism: uncultured Flavobacterium sp. (assembly GCA_964566045.1). Classification (GTDB taxonomy): domain Bacteria; phylum Bacteroidota; class Bacteroidia; order Flavobacteriales; family Flavobacteriaceae; genus Flavobacterium. Next base: position 17,005 of record CAZMHK010000044.1, on the reverse strand, counting down.
TAAAAAGGATAGTCGGCAATATCTTTTTGTCCAAAATAAAGATTATAAAATTCCTGCGAGTAAAAAACAACATATCCTTCGACATCTTCGGATAAATGCCAATGGTGAATTTGTCCGGGTTGCATAAAAAACATACTTCCGGGCTGTATGTCAAAAACATCAAAATCAATTTCATGCGTCCCTGAGCCCTGTGTAAAAAACACTAAAACATAAGAATTATGCCGGTGTGGCTCCTCTACAAAACTGTGCGTAATCAAATGATTTTTAAAGGTATTGATATACAAACTACTGTTGACTGCATTGCAATTAAAACGCTGAATGTTGTAAATGGGATACTTGGCCATAATTTATAAATGTCTTTATTGTCCTAGAAGTAGCGAAGATAGAAAATACTATTCAGAGGAATAAGAAATACCTTTGATAAAAATAAATATCATGTCACACGCTATTGCTCACATCCTAAATAATGATTGCCCACAATGCCAAAAAGGAAAAGTTTTTAATGAAAAAAATATCTTCTTTAACTTTGGTTTCCCTAAAATGAACGAGTATTGCTCGCATTGTAATTACAAATTTGAGAAAGAACCTGGCTATTTCTTTGGAGCCATGTATGTCAATTATGGTTTAACGGTAGCGCAAGGAATTGCAACTTATGTGGTAGCTCAATTTTTTTTCAAAGAGACTTTTGATTTAAGAATCATTCCTATTATTGCTTTTGTAATTATCAGCTTGTCCTCTTTTAACATCCGATTATCGCGACTGTTATGGATTTACATGTTCAAAAATTATTCGATGTAAAAAACAGGTATCTTTGTTTTCTATAACTCTATTACCATGAAAAAAATACTTTGTTTAGCGCTTCTATTTATGGCTACACTTGCCAGCGCTCAGGATAAGAAAGAAAACCAAAAAGCTAAAATTGTAGAAGCTTCTTGCGGTCAATGCCAATTTGGAATGACGGGTCACGGCTGTGATTTAGCCGTTCGCATAGACGGAAAATCTTATTTTGTTGACGGTAGCTCCATCGATTCTCACGGAGATGCTCATGCCAAAGATGGATTTTGTTCCGCTATTAGAAAAGCATCTGTACAAGGTAAAGTGGTAAACAATCGTTTCAAAGCAACTTCCTTTACCCTTCTACAAAAAGAAAAAAAGAAATCTTAAAAAAACACCCCAAAGAGTCGTGAACTTTTTGGGGTGTTGTTTATAAGAATATGAATCTTTTATTTGCCTTTTGAATTAGTCTTTAAAGTCTTATTGGCGAATGTTGCCACATCAATCACTTCTTCTAAATCGACATCAAAAGAAATCATCACACTATCGCCCACCATAGTCACAGGCAATTGATTGGATATTTGCGATGAGCCAACAAAAATATTAGGATAATCTTTTACTTTGAAATAGTAAAAGCTATTCCCATTTTTTACATCATTTTGAATGCGTGTTACAACGGACTGTATTGATTTTTGAGTCGAAGCACCATTCGGATTTATTTTATTATCTGCCATATTGTATACATTTTTAAACGAAGTCAGCGTTTCACGCATGGTGTTGCCCACACCTACAATCGTGTAATCTGAAATGGCCACCATAGCAAACATTTTTACCAAACCACCATCATCTTTTAAAGTCATCACGTAGGTTGGAATATTGTTAATGTTATACGGAATTGGCAAAGAGGCGCGATAACCTTTTTCTTGAACTTTTCCCTGAGCCGAACTTTGAGCTGCAAATTCAGTGGCACCGCCTTGTTTGTAAAAAGTAGTTTCTTTGGTTCTGGTATCCACCAATACAAAACCTACTGCCGATTCATCTTTCCCTACAGAAGTTAAACCTGTATACCAATAGGACTTATTATTTTTACCATACACCAATGTCAAACCTTCGGTGATTTGAAGTTTATCTGCATTCGAAAAATTCCAATATCCATGCACGTACTCACCCCAATCATTCAACTGATCTTCGATAAAGGCTAAAGGTTGAATGCGATCTACCCACTTAGGAGTATTGGCGATAGAATATTCGGTAATAGTACCAGACTGCGCATCAACCACCAATGTTCCTGTGGCTTCTCTTCCTGAAAAACCTATTTTTTTAGCAAATTTAGTTACAATCCAAAACGGATTTCCAGCATCGTCAATTTCAAAACTAAAATCAGTCAAACCTACTGTCGCATTTCCGTTAAAATAAATATGCCTGTGAATATTACTTTGGAAATACGCACCTTGCTGGTACTTAATTTTAATTGCTTTACCCGCCACGTTTTGTACCAGTTTTACATCACGCTCATTGGTTGCTGAAACCATCACATATCCTGCTGTTCCCTCTTGATTGTTAAACCATTTAAAAAAACCAGAATGCAATAATGGCGCTACCCAATACAAACTGTTATTTACTTTTTGAATACAAAAATCGCCCAACTCTACTTGGCTACCCAAAGCGGGTTGCGATCCCAATATTTTTTCACCTAATAAATGCGCTAGCTCCTCGTCAACAACACGAATTTGATCAATGGCGATAGGTTCAATATGATTGGTGATTTTTTGACCATTTTTAACCGTTCCTAATAATTTTTGATACGAATCAGATCGAAACATTTTGAGACTAGTTACAAATGGTAAAACCGTACAATAACCTAAAACAATAAGAAAAGCATACACCAAAAACTGACTAGGCTTCGAGACCACTTTTAACTGATTATTGGAACCTGAAACAGCAAATCCCGTAGAAAACAAAAGAGCTAAAACCAATAAAAAAAGTACAATAATAGCGAAGCCCGGAAAACCGTAATTGAAAACGGGTAGGATATTGTAAACCAATAAAAACCCTAAAAGCAATAAAAAAATAAAAGTAATTGTCTTTTTCATTTTGAAAAATTATTTGTGTACCAAGTTAGTCTTCGTACATCAAAAAGCGTTACACACTTGCCTCCTAAAAAGGCACTATTGATTGATGCAAAAAAGTAGTATTTTTGCAGCGAGATAGAATCGTAAATTCTATCCTAATTTTTTTCAATTTTAAAAGAAACACATGAAAGCATACGTTTTTCCAGGTCAAGGCGCACAGTTTACAGGTATGGGTAAAGACTTGTACGAGAGTAATCCTCTTGCAAAAGAATTATTTGAAAAAGCGAACGAAATTTTAGGATTCCGCATCACCGATATCATGTTTGAAGGAACTGCCGAAGAATTAAAAGAAACCAAAGTAACACAACCGGCTGTTTTTTTACACTCTGTAATTTTAGCTAAAACTTTAGAAAATTTTAATCCAGAAATGGTAGCAGGACATTCTCTTGGCGAATTCTCAGCACTAGTTGCTAATGGCGCTTTATCTTTTGAAGACGGTTTAAAACTAGTTTCTCAAAGAGCTTTGGCGATGCAAAAAGCTTGCGAAATTACTCCTTCAACAATGGCCGCTGTTTTAAACCTAGACGACAAAATTGTTGAAGACATTTGTGCTTCTATCGATGGTGTTGTGGTAGCTGCCAATTATAACTGTCCTGGACAATTGGTAATTTCTGGCGAATACAAAGCCGTTGAACTAGCATGCGAAAAAATGAAAGAAGCGGGTGCCAAAAGAGCTTTGATTTTACCAGTTGGAGGCGCTTTCCACTCTCCAATGATGGAGCCAGCTCGTGAAGAACTTGCTGCAGCTATTGAGGCCACTACTTTTTCAACACCAATATGTCCGGTGTACCAAAACGTAACTGCAAGTGCCGTTTCGGACCCGAACGAAATCAAGAAAAATTTAATCATTCAGTTAACCGCTCCTGTAAAATGGACGCAATCTGTACAGCAAATGATTGCTGATGGGGCAACTTTATTCACCGAAGTTGGTCCTGGAAAAGTACTTGCTGGATTAATTGGAAAAATCAACAAAGAAGCAGCTACAGCCAACGCATAAGCTACTTTTCAATCTTAAAAAATCCTCATGAAACTATTTTTATGAGGATTTTTTTATATCTTTAAAATTACAAATCCATAAATAAATTGAATATGAAAAAAGTAATTTTAGGAATAGCCTTTTTAGCATTAGTAACTGTATCTTGTAAAGAAGAAACGAAAGCTAAATTAGACGAGGCAAAAGATGCCGTAGGAGTTGAACTAGATCAAAAACTAGACACTGCTGAAGTTAAAATGGATAAAGCAGTAGACTCATTACAATCAAAAACTGGCAAAGTACTTGAAAAAGGTGCAGCAAAATTAGATGAAGCAGCTGCGAAAATGAAAGAAGCAGCGAAAAAATAAATCATAAAAAAAGGCAGTCTTTGTAGACTGCCTTTTTACAATTATGCTCTTACTTTCTGTTCCCATTTCCAGGCGCTTGCCATGGCCTCTTCGAGTGTTGATTGTGCTTTCCAACCTAAAACCTCATTAGCTTTTTCGGTACTTGCGTAAGCTGATGTGATATCTCCTTCGCGTCGACCTACAATTTTATATGATAACTGCTTCCCGCTTACTTTCTCGAAAGTTTCAATAACTTCCAGAACCGAACTTCCCGTACCGGTACCTAAATTGAATGTCTCTACTTTGGTTTCATTTTTTTTATTCAATAAGCGCTGCAAGGCAATCACATGGGCTTTCGCCAAATCGACTACGTGAATATAATCACGAATGGCAGTGCCATCAGGCGTAGGATAATCGTTCCCGTAAACTGATAATTCAGCTCGCAATCCCATTCCGGTTTGGGTAATAAAAGGCACTAAATTTTGTGGCACACCTAGTGGCAATTCTCCAATTTCAGCTGATGGATGAGACCCAATTGGATTAAAATAACGCAATAAAATCGCATTGATATTGGTTACTTTCGCTGTATCGGTGATAATTTCTTCACCGATTTGCTTGGTATTCCCGTACGGAGACATCGCTGTTTGAATAGACGCATTCTCAGTAATAGGCATCGTTTCGGCTTGACCGTAAACCGTACAAGAGGAACTAAAAATAAAATTGGCTTCTGGTTTTTGCTGTAATTCTTGCAACAAATAAATCAAAGCGCTGATATTGTTTTCATAATACAACAACGGATTTTCAACACTTTCTCCAACCGCTTTTGAAGCCGCAAAATGTATGACACCTGAAATATCATCATGCCTTTTAAAAAAATCTTGAACTTTATCTTTCTCTCTTAAATCAATTTTTTCGAATGCAGGCTTTACTCCTGTAATGTTTTGAATTCCATCTAATACATCCAAAGAAGTGTTCGATAAATTATCAACAACCACAACTTCGAATCCTTCATTTTGTAATTCAACAACGGTATGTGATCCTATAAATCCTAAACCTCCTGTTACTAGTATTTTCATAAATAAATTATTTTATAAGTGTATTTTTTACACTGATTTAATTCATAAAAAAGACGCGAAAACCGCGTCTCTAAAATTATTGTAGATATTCTAAAACACTTGATGTAATGAAAGCAATTTGCTCATCATCTAACTCCGTGTGCATTGGTAACGAAAGTACCTCAGTTACCAATTGATTGGTTACTGGAAAATCTTCTTCGTTATACCTAGCATCAGCATACGCTTTTTGCGAATGCAACGGAATTGGGTAATAAATGGCACAAGGAATGCCTTTGTCTAACAAATGTTGCATCAATCCATTTCTATCGGCATCAAGAATTCTTAATGTATATTGATGAAAAACGTGACAGTCGCAAATATCACAAATACTTGGTGCGATTATATTTTTGTGTCCTTCAAAAGCTGCAGAGTATTTACGTGCTGCATCTTGTCTGGCTTTTCCGTATTGATCTAATAAAGGTAATTTAGCATTCAAAACTGCAGCTTGTATACTGTCCAGTCTTGAGTTTACACCCACAACATCGTGGTGGTAACGCTCGTACATGCCGTGATTTACTATTCCTCGTAATTTGTGAGCCAAAGCATCATCATTCGTAAAAATTGCTCCACCATCACCATAACATCCTAAATTTTTAGATGGGAAAAATGATGTCGCTCCTACGTGACCAATAGTTCCTGCTTTCTTTTTGGTACCGTCAGAAAATTTGCAATTAGCGCCAATAGCTTGTGCGTTATCCTCAATCACGTACAAATTATGTTCTTTGGCAATAGCCATAATCGCTTCCATATTGGCTGCACGTCCGAACAAATGAACCGGTACAATGGCTTTTGTTTTTGGAGTTATAGCTTTGCGAATCCCATCAATAGAGATATTCATGTTGTACATATCTACATCTACCAAAACGGGAGTTAGTTGCAATAACGCAATAACTTCAACAGTAGCTGCAAAAGTAAAATCGGCAGTAATAACCTCATCACCAGGCTTTAAATCTAATCCCATCATTGCAATTTGCAGAGCATCAGTACCATTGGCACAAGGAATTACATGTTTTACATCTAAATATTCCTCTAGTGATTTTTGAAATTCATGCACTTTAGGTCCGTTGATATACGTATTGGTATCTAAAACTTCTTGAATAGAAGCATCTACAACATCTTTTATTTTTTCATATTGACTTTTTAAGTCAACCATTTGGATTTTTTTCATTTCGATTTTCAGTTTAATGTTCGAAAGAGAAGCCTGCTAATGCATTCTTGTTCCTTTCTTAAAACGAAGAACAAAAATAGTTATTTATGTCTTGATACCAATACAACGTTTCTTAAAAAGCGGGGAATACAACAAAATAAAATTAGCAGTCTTGAAATTTAAAAAAATGATGCGTTAGAAATTCATTTAAAGAAAACGTATTTTAGCCCAAAAATTTTAGCCATGCTTTTTATCTACAATTTATTAGTTTTAGTTGCGAGTTTTCTTTTAAAAATTGTGGCGCTTTTTAGTCCAAAAATGAAACTTTTTGTAGACGGCAGAAAAGGTGTTTTTACGCAACTTGAACAGCAAATAAAACCAACAGACAAAACCATTTGGTTTCATGCCGCATCACTTGGCGAATATGAGCAAGGATTGCCCGTGATTGAAAAAATAAAAGAACAATTCCCAAGTCATAAAATAGTGCTTACATTTTTTTCCCCATCAGGCTACGAAGTACGAAAAAACAATGCTATAGCTGATGTGACGGTTTATTTACCAATGGACACAAAGGATAATGCACAACAATTTCTTGACCTCATTCATCCTGAAATGGTGTTTTTCATCAAGTACGAATATTGGCCGAATTACTTAAACGAACTCAAAAAACGCGATATAAAAACCTATTTGATTTCTGGGATTTTAAGAGAAAACCAAGCCTTTTTTAAATGGTATGGCGGCTTTTATAGAAAAGCGCTCGATGCTTTTACTTACTTTTTTGTTCAAAATGAAAGTTCTAAAAAACTCTTGCAACAATTAGGTAAAAGCAATGTTATCGTATCTGGCGACACCCGTTTTGATCGCGTGGCTACCATTTTAGAAAAAGATAATACGCTGGATTTTATTGCTCAATTTAAGGATCACTCGGTTACAATTGTTGTGGGAAGTTCGTGGCCAAAGGATGAAGATTTTATTGTAAACTTCATTAATTCGACTACTTTACATGTGAAATTTATAATTGCTCCACACAATATTAAAGACGAGCAAATTCAAAAACTCAAAAACAGCATCAGCCGAAAAACTGTTTTATTCTCTGAAAAAGAAAATAAAAACCTAGCGGATTATAACGTTTTTATAATTGACACCATTGGGATTTTGACCAAAATTTACAGTTATGCTGATATTGCTTATGTAGGTGGAGGCTTTGGGAATCCTGGAGTGCACAATGTTTTAGAACCAGCTACTTTTGGTGTTCCAATCGTTATTGGTTCCAATTATTCGCATTTTGCAGAAGCAATCGCATTGGTTAACATGGCAGCGTGTACTGCCATAAATGATCAACAAGAATTGAACGAGGCTTTTGAAAATTTAATTCGAAATGCAGATATCCGTCACGAAAAAGGACATATGTGCAGCACTTTTGTACAAATGAACAAAGGCGCAACGCAGATGATTGTGAGTCGAATTTAACCCGTTTATAGTGGGTTTTGTCAAATAAGTTATAACAATTAAACTAGTCTAGTCAACCAAGAGACCGTACACAAACCATTAAGATCATTAAGAGAATTAAGAATCATTGTGCTTACTGTTGCATAATTATCTTTAGGATTTAGAGAACAAGCTAATTTTAAAAATTCTTGCAAAAGAGCTGTAAACTAGAATTCAAATTAATAACCATTGACGCCTTGAATAAAGACTAAGTCATTGCTACAAACTTAGCTTGTCTTTGAAATTACTAGCTTGTCTTCTGGAAATTTCCACTTTAATATCTTTTGGAAGTTCTACTAAAAGATTTCCACTAAACCAGGTTTCAATTTTACCAATGTATTGCACATTTACAATTTGGTTTCTATTGGCTCTAAAAAAATATTTCTCGGGAAGTTTTTCCTCAATTTGATTTAATGATTTATTGATCGTAGCTTTTTCATTTTGAAAAAATACTTTGGTGTAATTGCCATCAACTTCAAATAAGTAAATATCAGAGATTTTTACCAACCAGCATTTTTCACCATCTCTGATAAAAATTTGATTGTCTAAAGCTAGTTTCTTCTCATTTTTTTCGGCTCTTTCAATCAAGTTGGTGTTTACTTTTTCTATCGCTTGAGCAAACCTTTTTGGATTGATTGGTTTTAACAAATAATCGAGCGCATTGTATTCAAATGACTTGATGGCATACTCATCAAAGGCAGTTGTAAAAACCGTAATAGGTACATTATCGAGCATTTCAAGCAAGGCAAAACCATCTTTTTCAGGCATGTTGATGTCCAGAAAAAGCAAGTCAGGTTGCGTGTTGTTGATGAGTTCAAAACCCAAATCTACATTTTCGGCTTCACCAATTATTTGAATTTCAGGGTGATTTTTAATTAATTCCTTCAACTCATTGCGAGCCAATCGAGAATCTTCGACTATGACAGCTTTTATTTTTTTCATCGGTTACTAAGAAATAGGTAATGTTATTTTAGCAATGACTTCATTTTCAACTTCATTGAGTAAAAAAGTAGCGCTTTCGCCATAAATCAATTGCAATCTTCTTTGAATGTTTTTGAGACCTAATTGTGTAGTTCCTGTTTGTTGAGACAAATTCCCTGTATTCTTAACTTGAATATGTAAATTGGTATTTTCTTTTTTGATTTTCAACAATAAAATACCGCCATGTTTTAGTTGCGAAATTCCGTGTTTTATGGCATTTTCAATCAACATTTGAATGATCATAGGCGGAATAGTCAATTTTAAAGTCTCCTCTTCAATTTCTGAAATAAATTGCAATCGATCTTCCAATTGAATTTTTGAAATGGCGATAAAATTTTCAACCATTTCAATTTCTTCCTCAAGTGCAATGGTGTTGATTTCACTTTTTGTCAAAGAATACCGCAGCATTTCAGACAATCGCGTGATCATTTCCCTTGATTTCATTGGGTTTTCCAGAATCAAACCGCGAATATTATTTAAACTATTAAACATAAAATGCGGGTTAATTTGCCCTTTTAAAGCATTAATCTGCGACTCTTTTAGTGTAGACTCTAGCTCTAACCGATTCATTTTATTGTCTTTTAGTAATAAAATTGTTTTAATTACGGTGTAAGCAATCATCCATATAAAAAACAAAAATGCAACTGTCAACATAACAAGCGCACCAGCTTTTAGATTTTGGCTAGGATGATCGTAAATTTCGGCTTTGTTGTAAACAAAAGTGGCCATCAAGTAATTATATCCATTAACGAATACAAAAAACAGAATGCTTGACACTAAAAAAACAAGCAATAATTTAAAGAAATCTTTTTTAGAAAAACTTTCAAAATCAATGTACTTTTTAAAAAAGTAACGAACTGCATAGGTTATCGAAAGTATTGCAACCGTATGAGAAAAATAATCTAAAAGGAGTTGCCATGTTTCGTATCCTAATACATTGCTTTTGGGATTTAGTATTGAAGGCAGAAATATAAATCCAAATATAATGGTCCAGATCACAATTTGAATGATCCAAAACGTATATTTTCTTTTTGATATTTTTTCTATTGAATTCGTTTTCATTGTTTAATTATGAAATTAGTGCTGTGAAGTACTCCACAATCTTTATAACTGTAATCAAAATTAGTTTTACCATCATTTTAGGTTTTAAATTAAAACATTCCTTTTAAAACTTTTGGCGAAGTACAACTACTCCGCCAAAAGTAAACTTTTTCAAATTAATTTTTACTACTTCAAGTGTTGTGCAAAAAAGCCAAGCATTGATTTATAAAGCTCAATTTGATTTTCTTCTCTAAGAAAACCATGACCTTCATTGTATTTGACCATATAAGGCACGTCAAATCCTTTTTTGCGTAAAGCAGTCACAATTTGATCTGATTCTCCAATGTTAACCCTTGGATCATTTGCACCTTGAACCACAAACAATGGCTTTTTGATTTTATCGACTTGATAAAAAGGCGATACCTCTTTGGCTATTTTAGCCTGTACAGGATTGTCTAAATCATACCAAATTTTCTTTGTCGCTTCTGTGTAAGGTTTCCAATATTCAGGAAAAGAACTAAAAAAAGTTTCAATGTTTGAAATTCCCACATAATCCACTCCACATGCATATAAATCAGGTGTTTTTACTAATCCCATTAAAGTGGCGTACCCTCCATGACTTGCACCATAAATAGCAATCTTATCTTTATTTATCCATCCCTGTGACAATACATATTGCACTCCATCTTCAATATCATCCATCACTTTACGTCCAATTTGACCATATCCTGCTTTCAAAAATTCTTTTCCGTATCCTCCTGAAATTCTGAAGTTTACATGCAAAGTCGCATAGCCACGACTAGCAAATAATTGTGCTTCTGGACTAAAGCCCCAACTGTCTCTTAACGTTTGTGGGCCACCGTGCGGATTAACAATTAAAGGTACCTTTTTTCCTTCTAAAGCCTCTTTAGGCAAGGTGATATACCCGTAAATTAAAATTCCGTCACGACTTTTAAACGAAATCGGTTTCATTACAGCCATATCTTTTTGTTCTAGTTTTGGCATCAAATCGAACATATAAGTCAATTTATTTAACTTTGAATCGTACTGATAATATTTCCCGTAAAATTTATCACTAGAAACAATGATCAGCATTTTTTCTTCATCGTCACTTTGTGAAACAACAGAAAATTGCGCATCCTTAAATTCCTTTTGTATGTTGTCGTATATCTTTTTAAAAGTTTTACTTATTGGGATGATGGTGTTTTTTTCTCCGTTAAAACCAACGTAGTCCACTTCAAAATTTCTTTTTTCAGAAAGCCCTAGAATATTAGAATCAAAGGTCGGGTTAGAATAAATTTCTTTAATCATCTTATTCTGCTTCAAATCATACAAAACAATTTGTGTTTTATCAGATTCTAAATTTGATATTACATAAGCATCATCTGGATTGGGCGTTTGGTAATTTAAAGAAACAAATGTGAAGATTTCTGTAGATTCAAATTCTTTTAACAATTTAAAATCGTTAGCACCTGAAGGCTTATAGTAATACTGCATACTTATTCCATTAGCCACTCTTACAAAGCCTATTAGATTACCATCTTGATCAAAATTATAGACCAGTATTGGGTTTTTAAGGTCCGTATTGGTATATAATCTTTCTATCGCTCCCGTTTTGGTATTGATTTTATAAGGTTCCTTAAGTTGCTTGTTTTCTTTATTCATAGAAACGATAATAAAATCTCTTTGATTTTTTAGTACCGTATTAATTTCTGCCTGTACACCGTCAAAAGGCGTCAAATCAATTGGAGAAGAACCATCGATGCCAGCAGAATAAACATGTATGTTTTCATTTCCTCCTTTATCCATGGCATAAATTAATCGCTCATTATTCAACCAAAAATACGTTTTGATGAGTTCTTCTTTTTCCTCTATTACTAGCGAAACTTTGCCTGTTTTAATCTCCTTTACGTACACATTGGTTTTGCCGTTATCCATTTTTTGAAAATAAGACATGCGTGACCCGTCAGGTGACAATCTAAACGTTCTTGCTTTTGGTTTTGTAAAGAAATCTTCAACAGCATATTTGTAATTTCCGCTGTCAAAAGAGGCTAATTTTTCTAGATCTCCTTTCGCCGAAGGCAGCGAAATATCGCCAGGTTTTTTTGCTTCAGGTTGAGCAGTTTGTGCATTGGCATTTGACAATCCCATTATTACTAGTGCGAGTACAATGATATTTTTTTTCATGATTTAAATTGATTTTGATTGATTTGATTGATTTGATTGATTTGATTTTGATTGATTGATTGATTGATGATCTATTTTTTAAGCCATTATTAATTTTATTAAGTAAGCTAGTAAAACTCCAATCGTAAAACTTAAAACTGCTTTTACTACAACTATCCCTTTTTTTAGAAATTCTGTTTTCATACTTTTTGTGATTGATTGATTGATTGATGATAGAATTGCTTACGCCAATTTCAATTTAGGCAAATAACATTTTAACGTTTTGGCGCTTGGCGAGGTTGAGGATTAAAGGTGTGGGATTTTTCGGTTAAACACAAATCTATCCTTAAATTCAGCCCAAAACCCCAATCACGCCAAACAGCTGTTAGCGGTTCGGGCATTTTTTGTGCTTCTTTTGTCATTTTATCCTGCTGATACAAAAATTGTCATATAGTAATTTATGCAGTGCAATATTGTAAGTATTAATAATTCCTTATTGTCAAACTTGTCGAAGTTTTGGGTTGTTTCAATATTATAGTCACAGTTAAGTTTATTCCACTTAAAATCAGTTTCAGCAACCATTAACTCTCTTTTGTCTGTGTCAATTAAAACAAACTTACTACTCAAAAGTCCGTTAAGTTTTAGTAAAAAAGTATCTTCTTTGTTATCAAAAAAGGTTTTGATAATTATTCCTTTCCAACCCATTTTAAATTCTAATAAAGCTTTTGTGCCATCTTTCAACTCAATTTTAGAGTCCCAAAAACCTTTTGGTTCAAGATGATATTTTACACCGTCAGACATTAAAATTTCAGCGTTGAAAGAATACCATTTTTCATAAATTAGTTCCCCAATTTTCTGATTGCCAAATGTTAAATTGAAATTTTGAGAATTTATTGAGTTTGCCTTGTATTGTCCCATAGATGTTACTTGATTGATTGATTGATGATAGAATTGCCTAGGCCAATTTGAGTTTAGCCGATTAACATTTTAACTAGATGAAACAATGCATAGCCTAAAATAAAACCTAAAACTGCTTTTACTACAACTACTCCTTTTTTTAAAATTTCTGTTCTCATTTTTATTTGTTTTAAATTGTTTTTGTTTGTTTTGATGAGGCAAATATAGAACGGCTTCTGCTGTCGTTTTACCGAAAAATGACGAACGGTTATTTGCAAATGACGAACGGTTATGGCAAGACCAAATTCGATATTAACTACCTTTACGCTACTAAAAAGAACAATATGATTCACTTTAAACCAATAGATAAACAAGATATAAATACCGTCAGTACTTTGATGGTAGATTTTTACGCCATTGACGGTTATCCTATTGATACAGAAAAGACAAGAGAATTACTAGATCAATTTATAGACAATCCAGCGTTAGGAAAAGCTTGGCTGATCTATTGGCAGGAGCAAGTGGTAGGCTACCTTATTCTAACTTTTGTATTTAGTTTTGAATACCAAGGAAAAATTGCTTTTTTAGATGAATTATACGTTACAGAAACAGCTCGAGGCAAAGGCATTGGCAGCAAAGCCATAGATTTTATAAAAGCCAAAAGCCATAAATTATCGTTAAAACTGATCTATCTAGAGGTAGAACCACACAATACAAAAGCACAAAAATTGTATCTTGCCAGCGGTTTCGAAATGCATAATCGAAAATTAATGCGTCTTAAAACCGATTGAAATTGCTAATAAAATAATCAAACACGGACTTTTTAAAAGATGTACTAAATTGATTCGTTTTGTAAAAACCTATTTTAAGTAAGTATTGCTTTTAAAAAGGAAACGACGCTATTGATCTAAGAAAATGAAAACCAAAATATGTGAAATTTGCTCCATTGCAGCCGATACTATGTTTCGGGTTCAGATCGCCACGGGTAAAAACTGGATTTTCGTTTGTCAATCTTGCTGCGAAAAATCAAAATCATTGCCTCAATATAAATACGGAGGAACTTGGAAAGGCAAACGACATTAAGTCATTTTCTGTTCCACTAAATTTCAACTCAATTATCCATTTGTATCACACTTTTCTCAAACTAAATCATATACCAATGAAATTTTTAAAATTGTTCTTATTACTATTTGTCATTCAAACACAAGCGCAACAAGGCGGCATATGGATTCCCTCTTTATTGAAAGGAATGAATGAAACCGAGATGAAGAATCTAGGCATGAAAATGTCAATCAAAGACATTTATGATGTGAATCAGTCTAGTATGAAAGACGCAGTGCCGCATTTTAACGGTGGCTGTACTTCTGAAGTGATTTCGCCAAAAGGCCTTTTACTTACCAATCACCACTGCGGTTATTCGCAAATTCAATCGCACTCCTCAGTTGATAAAGATTATTTAGCTGATGGATTTTGGGCCTATAAAATGGAAGACGAATTGCCAAACGAAAATTTGACTGTTACTTTTATGGTGAAAATTGAAGACGTAACAAAGCAAATACTTGAAGGCACTGCAACACTTGCAAACGAAGCCGACAAACAGAAAAAAATTCAAGAAAACATCACTCGATTGAGTGCCTCTTTCCCGAAAGAATCTTGGCAAGAAAACAAAATCCGTACGTTTTACGAAGGCAATCAATACTTACTTTTTGTAACAGAGACTTTTTCTGATGTGCGTTTGGTTGGTGCGCCACCCACGTCAATAGGGAAATTTGGCTCAGACACAGACAATTGGGTTTGGCCACGTCATACAGGAGATTTTTCATTGTTCCGCATTTATGCCGATAAAAATAACCGTCCCGCAAAATACTCCAAAGACAATGTACCTTACACTCCAAAACACTTCTTACCTATTTCTCTTGACGGTGTAGCCGAAGATGATTTTACGCTTGTTTTTGGTTATCCAGGAAAAACCAACGAATACCTACCATCTGTAGCCATCGAGCAAATTGTAAACGAACTTAATCCTGCAAAGATTGAAATTCGTGATAAAGCCTTAAAAGTAGCCGACGGATTCATGCGAAAAGACAATGCTATTAAAATTCAGTATGCCTCTAAATATGCTAGTATTGCTAATTATTGGAAAAAATGGATTGGTGAAACCCAAGGGCTTCAAAAATCGAATGCCGTAGCTGTAAAACGCAATGACGAAAAAACTTTTCAAGAAAAAGTAAAAAAAGCAGGCAAAGAAAAAGAATACGGAACCCTACTTTCTGATTTTGATAAAAACTACACAGCAATTGCTCCTTACGCACTTGCTAGAGATTACTTTATGGAAACCGTACAGCGCAACACTGAGCTATTAAGTGCTGCATACCGCTTGTACCAATTAGAGCAAGTGTACAACGCAAGAGGTGAACAAGCCTTCAATGATCGAAAAAATAATTTAATTGGCGGGCTAGCTGATTTTTATAAAAACTTCAATGCAACTGTCGATGAAAAAGTTTTCGAACATTTGATCGCTTTGTATGCCACAAAATCTCCAAAACAATTTTTACCAAATAGCTTAGCAAATGTTGATGAAAAAAAACTAGCTACCACTATCTATAGCTCCTCTAAAATCACGAGCTACGCGGGCTTAAAAGAAATACTTTCTGGTGATGCGGCTACTGCTTTAGCTAACCTAAGAAAAGATCCGGCCTACCAATTGGTAAAAGAACTTGCGGATAGTTACAACACCCAAATTGCTCCGAAATACGATGAAATCAACCAAACGATAACTGCTTTGCAGCGCACGTATATGAAAGCGCAATTAGAACTTAATGCTAACGGTCGTTTGTTTCCGGATGCTAATAGTACCTTGCGCGTTACCTACGGAAAAGTAAAGGGTTACGAACCAAAGGATGCTACCTTGTACACTCCTGTAACTTACCTAGAAGGTGTGATGGAAAAATACATTCCTGGCGACTATGAGTTTGATGTTCCTGCAAAATTAGTGGAGTTGTACAAAAACAAAGATTATGGTAATTACAGCGACGCTACCGGTAAAATGCCCGTTTGTTTTATTGGAACAAATCATACTACAGGAGGTAACTCAGGAAGCCCTGCAGTAGATGCCAACGGTAATTTGATTGGACTAAATTTTGACCGTGTTTGGGAAGGTACAATGAGTGATATTTACTATGATCCAAGTATCTGTAGAAACATCATGGTAGACATTAGATATGTATTATTTATCATGGATAAATATGCTGGCGCAAAAAACTTAATGGCCGAATTAAAGCTTGTACATCCGAAAAAAGACAAGGGGTTGATAAATAAACCATTAAAACAAAAGCAGTCAGAAAAAAAGTCCAAATAAAACTTTAAAAAAAATTACATTTGATGTGCAAAAACTGGCACAATAATTGTAAATTTGCTGGACACTGGGAAAGAATAATATTTTTTAAAAAATAAATGAAAAAATATTTTCCATATTAAAAAATTTATATCTTTGCCACGAATTAATAATTAACCTTTATATTAAATTAAGATGAAAAAAGTATTTTTAAGTTTAGCTGCTGTTGCTGTATTAACTGTTGTTTCTTGTAAAAAAGCTGATGCTCCTGCTGAAGGAACTGAAGCTGCTGTTGACTCTGCTGCTATGGTAGTTGATTCTGCTGCTCAAGTTGTTGATTCTGCTGCTCAAGTTGTTGATTCTGCTGCTGCTGCTGGAACAGAAGCTGCTGAGGTTGCTACTGAAGCTGCTGAAGCTGCAAAAAAATAATTAGAACTTAAATTCTAAAAATTTTAAAGCCATCCGCTTAGCGAGATGGCTTTTTTATGCCATAAAATGAAATAATTTTATAGCAGAAAACAAAAAGAGTCTTGAACACCTTATCGTTTTCAAGACTCTTTTCTTTTAATCTAAAAAAAATACAGTCATAGGTTGAGAAATCCAAGATCTC
>CAZMHK010000043.1:0-21031 GCA_964566045.1 uncultured Flavobacterium sp. | reverse complement strand
TAGCTACTAAAAAACCACCAAAAGCATTACTTGCAGCCATGGGCAAGGCAATACTCCAAATGATTTTTCCTTTGATAAAAAACAAACAAATAGAACCAAAATTAGTGGCTAGATTCACCATTTTGGCATTGGCACTTGCCTGCAAAAAGTCGAAACCCATAATAGCTATAAACGCAACTACCAAAAAACTTCCTGTGCCTGGCCCAATAAAACCATCATACAACCCAATCACAAAACTGATGGAAACAGCATTCCAAATTTGAGTTGTTGCAGCAACATCTTTTGTTTTCTGTTGTCCGAAATTTTTATTCGCGTAAGTGTAAATCACCAAAAACGACAGCACAACGAGCAACAAAGGTTTAATAAAATCATTGCTCACATAAGTCAGTAAAGTAGATCCTAAAAAAGCGGAAGGAAGCGCCAAGGCCATCATTATTGCCAATAATTTCCAATTCATACTGACTTTTTTAAGGTACTGATAGGCCGCAATTGAAGTACCACTAAAAGCAGGAATCTTTAGTGTCCCAATTACAGTTGCTACTGGAAGATTTGGCAACAAAACCAATCCCATTGGGGTTTGAATTAAGCCTCCACCGCCTACAATTGCATCAATAAATCCTGCAAAAAACGCAGCCAAACACAATAAAGGTAAAATGTAGTTTTCCATCGTTAATTTTTCAAAGCCGAGACAAAAATAGTATTCCACTGCCTTATTAGCTAAGAATCCTAAGTTGATTTGTACTTAAAAAAGTATATTTTTGCTTTTTGATTAATACTATAACAAATGCCATGGATACTTCTAAATTAATTGACATTCTTGCTTACACAATACCATCACTTGTAACAGGCGGTGTAGCCTATTATTTTTTTACAGCTTATTTTGCAGAAATGCAGCAAACAAGAAAATTTCAGTTACAGAATGAAACCAACAAACAAGCTTTACCACTTCGTTTACAAGCCTATGAGCGTTTGACCTTATTTTTAGAACGCATTAATCCGAATAAACTCTTGTTGCGAGTAGCACCTATCAGCGACAATAAAAACGATTATGCCAATTATTTAATTAGTCAAATAGAGCAAGAATTAGAACATAATTTAACACAGCAACTGTACATCTCTGATGAAGCTTGGACTATCATTCTTACTGCAAAAAATAGCACTATTCAAATGATTCGTAAAGTAGCTAGTGAAGCCAACGTAAACAATGCCGATCAATTGCGAGAGCAATTGTTGCAACAATTTTTAGAAAAACAAACTCCGAGTCATGCTGCTCTAGCGTTTTTGAAAAATGAAGTGGCGGAAATGTGGTAATACCGAAATTATAATTCTTTCAACAATCGGTTGAGCTGCGCTTTCTCATTTACCTCTAAATTAGGCTCTACAGCAATGAAAACGTTTCTCCATTGTTCATTTTTCAATAGCAATCGAATTGAATCGCGACCAAATTTAGAAAACTGCCACATGTGATGTGTAGTTGCTTGAACCAACTCACGCAAAACAACCTCGTCAATTAACTCAAATGCAATTAGTTTTTCAAGCGCATTTTGACGGATGTTAGCCTCGTATTTTGCTGATGCATACGATTTGAGTTCTTTTACCGCTGTATCATCATTAAGATAATTCGGCGTGGTAATCGCTAACGAAAGCCATAAAACTCTCAAGTTGTAATCATTAAAACCCACCCATTTTCTTGATTGATCCAAATATTTTGCTCGGTTTTCTGGAAATAAATCACATAGTGTAAACAAGGCAATTTCTTGGGTTTGATAAGAGGCATCTTGCAATAACGTTTCGTATTGTTCCTTAAAACTAGCGGGAAACTGCGGTAATAATTGCGCAACAACTTGCCGCAATTGTAAATCATTCGATTGCAAAGCTTTAGTAAAAAATATGGATTGACGTTCCCACTTTTCATTTTTTAGTTGTTTGAGTACAGCTTCTTTTAAGGGAAAGTACACTTGAGAATCCATAATTTTGAGCATGGAATCGAACTTTTGATCCCAACCTACTTTTTTTAGCTGCTCTACTTCCAATAAGCTTTGTATCATTCTGTTTTTCGATAATAATTCATTGCTTTTTGGAGTATCGAATGCGGTGCTTTCGAGCCAATTTTTGCTAAAGTTCTTCACATCATATGAAGCTACTTTTGTAACCTCAGCAAAAAAGTTATCTGTATCTACCGTTTGATATGCGTGTTTATTGAGATAATTTCGAATGACTTTTTTAAACGCTTCGTCGCCAATATCTTGATGCAAAACAAATAGCGCCCAAGCTCCCTTTTGGTAAAAAGTAAGCGAACTTGCCTTCGCATTTAAAACAGGAATTGAATCCGTGCGTGAAGCAAATTTTAACTGCTGCGCCGATTCGTATAATTTAAAATAAAAGTAGTCATCACCATACAACTCTCTTTCTGCCAACAAAGCAAAATAAGTCGCAAAACCCTCTTGTAACCAATGATGAGTGCTACTTTTTGCCGTGATCAAATTGCCAAACCATTGATGCGCGAGCTCATGAGCATTGACATTGGTGTAGCTACGATCATTAAAACCTACTTCATCAACAACATAGCGCGAATTAAAAATCGTTGCTGTTGTATTTTCCATTCCTGCATACAAAAAATCACGCACAGGTACTTGCTGGTACACTTCCCATGGATATGGCACGCCAATTAGTTTTTCAAGTGCATCAAACAATTGCTTGTTGTAACGATAAGTCCAGTCAAAACGTGAAGAATCACTGGGCTCTAAATAAGTATGTAGTGGCACTTTTGATTTAGAAAATTCAATTCGTTTATCAAATTTCCCGATGGCTAACATCAATAAATACGAACTCATTGGTTTAGTCATCTTGTATTTACATGTTGCTTTATTGTCCGCTACGATCTTTTCCTTTAAAATACCGTTTGAAATAATGGTATAATCTTTATCAAATTGTACGGCCAAGTTAAAAACTACTTTTTCGTTCACATCATCAAAACTCGGAAACCAATGACTTGTGTATTTCCCTTGGCCCTGTGTCCAAATTTGTAAATTATCTAAAGCAGTTGATCCAACAAAATAAAGCGCTTGCTTCGGGCTACATTGGTAATTAAAACTTAATGTATAGTTTCCCTTTTTAAAATTAGAAACTAAGAGCAAGGCTTTTTTTGTGTTTTGAAAAGGAACAGGCTTTTTATTAAGAAGTACTTCATCGAATATCATGTTTTGTGCGTCAATGGCTATTGTATCGGTTTCTTTTAATACATCAAAAGTATAGGTTAAAGTGCCCGCAACAGATTTGTTCTCTGCGTTAATCGTTAGCTCCGCATTTGCGGTAGTAAAATCAACAAAATTGGTTTGTTGTGCCCAAGCAAAAGAGCACATCAGTAAAAAAATATATTTCATAAAAGTAATTTCAGCAAGAATTTCAAAGTTACAAAGGATTGCAGTACCACAGCCTGAAATTTTGTAAGTTTACGGCACAAAACACAACTTACATTGAAAACGAAAGCCTTATTTAATTGGAGCAGTGGCAAAGATTCTGCACTAGCATTATATAAAATTTTACAACAACAAGAAATAGAAGTGAGTTGCTTACTTACAAGTGTAAATGAAAAATACGGGCGCATTTCAATGCATGGCGTGCGCGAAAGTTTATTAAAGGAGCAAGCTAAAAGTATCGGAATTCCGTTAGAAATCATGTATTTACCAGAAATGCCGAGCATGGAAGTTTACGAAAATGTAATGCATGAAAAACTATCAAAATTAAAAGATCAGGGCATCACCCAATCAATTTTTGGTGATATTTTTTTAGAAGATTTACGCCGTTACCGCGAAGAAAAATTAGCCACGGTTGGACTTAAAGGTATTTTTCCGCTTTGGCAAAAGTCAACTCCTGAACTCATTCAAGAATTTATTGATTTAGGATTTAAAACAATAGTAGTTTGTGTAAGCGAACGGTTTTTAGATCAAAGTTTTGTTGGGCGAATTATTGATGCTTCCTTTTTAGAAGACTTGCCTTCAAATGTGGATCCTTGCGGTGAAAATGGAGAATTTCACACCTTTACTTTTGATGGTCCTTTGTTTAATCAACCAATCGACTTTGAACTTGGAGAAACCGTGTATCGAAAATATGAAAAACCAGCTACTTCAACTGCTTCAAATACAGCTTGCGATACCGATTCTGACGCTCCTTATGAATATGGCTTTTGGTATTGTGATTTGATAGAAAAAACAATGTAAACGGTATTATTTACATTGTTGTGGCTATTTCAAACGAGGTAAACTAAATGTGAATAGTGAACCTTGTCCTATTTCTGAGGAAACTTGAATGGTGCCTCCATAAGCATCGACAAGTCGTTTAACTGTTGCTAACCCAATACCACTGCCTTTTTCTCCAAAACGGTCTTGTTCAGCCACGACTTCAAATTCTTCAAATATAATTTTTTGATGTTCAGGTAAAATACCCAAGCCATTATCTTGAACAGAAATAATATAGCTTGTTGCCTCAGCTTGAATCGAGATTGTTATTTGAATATCTTCTTTGTTATTGTATTTAATGGCATTTGAAATTAAATTGATTAAAATTTGTTCCAAGATGGTTTTGTTGATGTACAATGCAACCACATTTGCATTTAAAACAATTTTATAATTCTCTTCAAATGCTAATAAACTTTTTAATTCGGTTTCTAGTTCTGAAATTAAGACTTCGTCCTCAGAAGTATCTGCTACACTTTCAGCTTTACTAATAACCAGTAGATTATCAATCATTTCTTTTAATTTTAATGCAGAAGTATTTATTAAATCGATAATTTCAATTACTTCACTATCAATTTTTCCTTCATAATCATCAATAAGATGAGCCGACAAACCTGAGATATTAACAAGTGGAGATTTTAAATCATGTGCTGCACTGTACGCGAAACGTTCTAAATCCTGATTTTTTTTCTCTAATAAAGCTATATTCTTTTTTAACTTATTGTTTTTCTCCCTCAACTCCAATAACTTCATAGTTTGCGTTGATAGCGCACGCAAAGAATTGATCTGGTTATTTGACAAATTCTTTGGTTGATGGTCAATCACACAAATTGTACCAATTGGCAAACCCGTACGATCATCAAGAAGAGAAACTCCAGCATAAAAACCAATTTGCATATCTCCATTCACCAACGGATTATCTTTAAAACGTACATCCATACGAGTATCAGGCACAATAAAAACATTGCTTTCGCTATTGATGGCATGACCACAAAATGAAAGATCCCTTTGATTTTCTGTAATTTCAGTTCCAACTTTTGACTTAAACCAATGTCTTTTTTCATCTACAAATCCAATAATAGCAATGGGTGTGTCACAAATTTGAGATGCTATTAAAACTAAATCATCATAATCATCTTCAGGCATTGTATCTAATATGGAATAGGATTCCAATGCCTTAATTCGTTGAGACTCTAATTTGTGCAAAGTAGGTGCAATCATTGCAAATGTGTTTTATCATTAAGCTCAGTTCTTTTTTGCAACTAATTTTGAAAGATTGACAATTAAAAAAAAGTGAGCCTACAAAAATAGTTTTTTTTTGAAGCTTCAACGACTGTTAAAAGATAATTATAGAATTTTTAAGACAATTACGAAATATTAATCCGACAAAAAGCATTTTTAAACGACGTAAGACACCTTCTCTTTATTTAAAACGATAAATAGCAAGCTATAGCAATAAGTACTATTTATCTAATGATGGTAGCAAAAACGAGTCCAAAACACTATTTTCCTGCATTAATTTTTCAATTTCGGTACTTTTTCTTGGTGCTTCTGCTGATAGATTTATTGGGCCTTGAGTTGTTGTCAAAATATCATCTTCAATACGAACAGCTATTCCCCACCATTTCTTGTCGCAATCACTGCCTATTGGAATGTAAACACCAGGTTCAACCGTAACAACCATGTTGGGTTTAAAAGCTTGGTACGTTCCGGGATCATGAACATCTAAGCCTATATGATGACTTGTACCATGCGGAAAATAACGTCGTGCATCCATTGCTGATTTAGCAATTCCTAATCGAACTAGACCAGCTGTAATTACACTTCTTGCAGCTGTATCTGGCGCATTGAAGGAGCTCCCCAATTGAACGGCTGCAATTCCGGCTTCTTGAGCTTCGTACACCAAGTCATAAACTAGTTTTTGTTCTTCGGAGAATTTTCCATTTGCTGGAATTGTACGTGTAACATCTGCGGTGTAGCCGTGATATTCAGCACCTAAATCCATTAGAACCAAATCGTTTTCGACCTTCAATTTAGTATTTTCAATATAATGCAGAACACAACCGTTGTTTCCGGCGCCAACGATGGATGGATATCCTTCATATTCACTGCCGTATTTTTTATAGACATATTCATGCACGCCTTGCACTTCCATTTCAGACATGCCAGGATGCATGGCTTTCATTATTTCACGTTGTCCCATAGCCGAAATTCGAACGGCCTTGGTAATCAATCTTAATTCCTCATCCGTTTTAATTTCGCGCAAAGCTGCCATAAAAGTTGAAATCGATTTTTTATCTAATTTTTTCTTCCCAACTTGTTTTGTAGGCTGTTTGGTACTATCGTTTTGAGAATTGTTTGGCTTATTCAGGTTTATTTGCGCTTGAAATGCAGCTATAAGTTGAAATAGCGATGCGGGTTCGTTTTTAATATCACGCACATCATTCTCGAATTCTTTAAAAAGAATCACATCGAAGCTATCAAACGAAATTGGAGATTTTATAAACTCAATTCCATTTTGAACTGCTTTAAACCCTAGCTCGTTTTTTGCGCCTTCAACTCCCAAACGAATACCTGTCCATTGCTCTCGACGCGCATTCTTCTCTTGTACATACAAAATCTCAGCGTCTCGTGTACCATCCGTTAATACTCTTTCTTCTGAAAAAATAACTAAAACAGCATTGGGCTCGTTATAACCTGTTAAATAATAAAAATCAGGATCTTGGTGAAAAATAAAATCGACATCATTAGCTCTATTGCGCAAGGGATTACTAAAAAAAACAGCTACTGAATTTTTAGGCATGTTTGATCTAAAAGCAGCGCGTCTCTCTTTATGAAATTCTTTTGATAAATAGTCTGTTGGTTTTTGATTCTGAGCTTTAACAGCAAATACTGAAACTAGTGATAAAATCACTAAAAAATAGAATTTCATATCTTCGAACTTACAATTAATAATTATTTGTTATTTTAAAAGTATAAACTTACAAAATAAAATATTGAATCTCACTATTTTTAGCATCTTTCATCTTCATTCATTTAAAACTAAAAAAAGAGCACCAAAAGATTATTAACTTTTGTGTGCTCCTTAGCAAGTACTATCTACTCATAAAATTAACCAAACTAAATTTTTTGAAACAGATATTATAAAAGTACTCTTAGTAAAATAGTGGACTCGCAACATAACTAACCCCGTTTGTGTTTGCCCCCATTACAAGAGTAGTGTAGCTTTAAAAGGTTGCGTGAAAATTTAAAATATTTTAAAACTATTTCGCAACGTATTTATTTTTAGAGATTTAAATTATTTCAAAAAGTATTTCAAGTGTAAAATATAATCACATTTCTTTTCACCTGCTTATTCCTGATACATTTCTTTTAAATTAAGTACCGTATTCCAATTGCGAATGGTAGCTACTACATTCAATTTTTTTTCGATGTATTTTTGATCGAATCTTGTTTTACCAGCACCTACAGCATATTTGATAAAAATTTTATTGCCGTCAATTCGGGCTTCATCAGGTTTAAATTGACTTATTTTTAAATCATTGATACTTGTATCTTTTAACGTTGTAGAAATAAAGGCTACGTATAATTTTTTTGTATCAACTTCTTTTTCTTTCAGAAACGGATTGTTGTTTAGACACGCATCTAAATCAGATTTTGCAATGACAACAACAGGTACTTCGTGACCAAAATTTTTAAACAATTCTTGCTTTATTTTGAATCCGACAGCCGCAGCATTTGCTTCATCTGTATCGACAAAAACATTTCCCGATTGAATGTAGGTTTGTACATTTTGAAAGCCTGCAGCTTCAAGCACTGTTTTTAAAGCCTCCATTTTAATCATATTGTGGCCCGATACGTTGATACCGCGCAACAATGCAAGATGAGTTATCATGTTGTATTTCTTTTTTGGCAAATGTAAGGTCTATTTTAAAAGTAGGCGCTATGAATTTGATTTCGATTGTAAAAATTGTTCTTTGAAATAATCCAAACGCTTTATTTCAACTCAATGGGAATATAAACTTCTTCTTCAGAATCAGGATTGCCACGTTGGTACTTTTCTCCCAAAAGTTCAAAATGCGGACGATGAGCTAATTGATAATTCGAGTTGGGTAGCCATTCTGTAAAAATTGATTCGAAAAAAGCAGGTGCATCTGTTCCGTCTCCCTTGTAAATAAACACAGCGTACAAACCTGACGGAATTGTAATTGTTTCCATTCCTTCAGGTAGCGATGAATAATCAGTTACTTCCGCAACCGCCCATTTCTGGAAAGAAGTATTAGGATTAAAATTACTCCAAAAATTGGCATCAGTCACTTGAACCGATAAAAAGTGTTGCCCTACCCGATTTTCTATTTCATTTCTGCGTGGCATAAAACGCTGCCAAACTTCATGCGCTTTGTAATGTGCAAAGGACATATCTTGGCGCATTCCAATGCATCTTTTTTCTGGTATAGTTATAATTGTTGGATTCATATAAATGCTATGTAAAAATAAGGACAAAAATCGTAGATGCAAGTTTACAAATTTGTTTCTGCATTGTGCGACCTAAAAATAAAAAAGTTCAAAGCAAAAAAATATCATTTGCTTTGAACTTAGCTTAAAATCAGTGTAGATAAAATCTGACTTATATCAATTTATTTGAATTCCACTACAAATTCTTCTGTTGGGATTCGTACTTTTTTCATTGGTGCAATCCAATCGTTTGGTGTATCAGCATGACCTACATACATCAAGGAAACACTTTTCAAACCTAATTCGTTTAGTTTTAAAATCTCATCAACAACCTCGTTTTTGAAACCTTCAACTGGCGTAGTATCCACTTTTAGCTCTGCCGCCTGTGCCAAAGCTAAGCCAAGAGCGATATAGGTTTGTCTTGCAATGTGAGCAAAATTTTCTTCTGCAGGTTGCGCTAAATAAATTTTCTTAAGCATATCAGTATAGCTATTAAAGCGGCCATGTGGCAAACCACGTTCAGCAGTTGTAAAATCATAAACTTTATCAATACGCTCAGCAGTGTACCTGTCCCAACCCGCAAAAATCAATACATGCGAGCAATCACGCATACATTCCGGATTTAGAGCGCCTTGCACCAATTTTTCTTTTAACTCTTGATTTTCGACTACCAAAACCTGGAATGGTTGCAAACCAGATGAAGTTGGAGCCAATCGAGCTGCCTCGATTATTTTATCAATATTTTCTTTACTTACTTTTTTTGTCGGATCGTATGCTTTTACAGCGTGTCTCCAATTCAAATCTTCTATTAAAGCCATTGTATTTATTTTAATTATGAATTTAGTCGTTTGATACTGAAAGTGCTACTTCAATATTCCCTCTAGTTGCGTTAGAATATGGACATACTTGGTGTGCTTTTTCAATTAAATCTTGTGCTACTTCGATTGTAACTCCCGGAATATTGGCATGCAAAGCAGCCTCAAGGGTAAAACCTCCTGTGGCGTTTGGTCCGATACCAATGTTTGCGGTTACCGTAGTTTCTCCAGTTGTAATTTTTTCTTTTTTGATAACCAAGTTCAACGCGCTATCAAAACATGCGGCGTATCCTGCTGCGAATAACATTTCTGGGTTAGCGTGATCATCATTTGCTCCGCCTAATGCTTTTGGATGTTGAACTGTTAGTTCCAAAACGCCATTCTCGCTTTTCACTTGACCGTTTCTGCCGCCTTGTGCAGTTGCTTTTGTACTGTATAATGCTTTCATATTGCTTATTGTATTATTTATTTTTATTTGAAATTTTTGTGATAATTCTTTTTAATTCTTCCAGATCTTCCATTTCTAAATTCATGGTCTGCATTAATTGTTGCGGTATTGTAGCCGCTTGAGTTTGTAACTCTTTCCCTTTAGTGGTTAAAGTGATGTTTACAATGCGTTCATCAGTTGTGCTGCGCGTTCTGCTCACCAATGATTTAGTCTCCAATCGTTTTAACAAAGGCGTAAGTGTTCCGCTGTCTAAATGTAACTTGCCACCTAGCTGATTGACGGTTTGGGAATCGTGCTCCCACAACACCATCATGACCAAGTACTGCGGATAGGTCAATTCAATAGCGTCTAACAAAGGACGGTATTGATTGATGATTTCCTTTGCAAATGCATAAATAGGAAAACACACTTGCTGACTTAAATTGAGTTGCTCATTCATAATTGATTTAATTTATGGTACAAAGGTATGACGTAATTAAATTGTATACAATTTAATTTTATAAAATTAATATAGTTTTAACAATGAGGGAATTTAGCAACCGAAGTACTGTATTGCTATTTAAAACAATTTCGCAGCCTTGATAGCAATGAAAAGCCTTTGCAGACAGAAGACCATTTTTTTCTGGTTTTGAAAGAGCGACCAAAGGAAGCTCCTGACAAAAGCAAGAAAAAAGGTTTTGTGACAAAAAGCTTGAAATGAATAGCAAGATTAGCTGCCACAACAAAAGAGAAAGATTCGTTTTAAAGTAAAGAGCATTTTCTATTTTAGGAACAAAAAACTATCTTCGTGCGGTAGAAATAGGTCACAGTTACGAATAAAAACCGATAGGTAGCGAGACCTAATAGCCAATAGCAAAAGATGTCATTGAATCAAATTTTACTTACTCCGATTGAATATTTAAAAGGCGTGGGACCTAGTCGCGGTGCTTTGCTGCGCAAGGAATTGGGGATTCATACTTATGCTGATTTGGTGAATTTTTACCCGAACAGGTATATAGACCGAACCCGTTACTACAAAATTAATGAGCTGCAAAATAACGTTGCTGAGGTACAACTTATTGGTAAAATTATTCATGTAAAAACGGTGGAGTTTGGCAAAGGCAGAAAACGTCTCGTTGCTACTTTTGTAGACCAAACCGGGCAAATGGAATTGGTATGGTTTCAAGGGCACAAGTGGGTGCGTGAATCGCTAAAATTAAATGAAATGTGCGTTATTTTTGGTAAATGCACTTCGTTTAACGGCGCGTACAACATGGCCCATCCTGAAATTGAACTGTTGAGTGAGCATGAAAAAAGCTTGCGCTCAGCTATGCAACCGGTTTATCCTTCGACAGAGACTTTAACAAACAGAGGAATTTCGAACCGCACAATCAATAAAATGATGCTGCAGTTGTTTACGGAAACGCACAGTTTGTATGTTGAAACGCTGCCAACGTATTTGCTACAAGAATTGCTGCTCATTTCTAAAAAAGATGCTTTGCTGCACATACATTTCCCAAAAAATCCAGATGCTTTAGCAAAAGCGCAATTCCGACTCAAATTTGAAGAATTGTTTTTCATTCAGTTGCAATTGATCACCAAAAATTTGATTCAGAAACACAAAATAAAAGGCCATCCTTTTCGAATTGTGGGTGATAATTTTAATAGTTTTTACAAAGAACATTTGCCTTTTGATTTGACAAATGCTCAAAAAAGGGTGATTAAAGAAATTAGAACCGACATGGGCACTAATGCACAAATGAACCGCTTGTTGCAAGGTGATGTGGGTTCAGGGAAAACAATTGTTGCTTTTTTGACCATGTTATTGGCTTTGGATAATGGTTTTCAGGCTTGTTTGATGGCTCCTACGGAAATTTTGGCGAATCAGCATTATGTAGGTTTAGCCGAATTGGCCGAAAAACTGCAACTCAACATTAAAATACTCACTGGATCAAGTAAAACAGCAGCCCGAAGGCAAATTCACGAAGAGTTAGAAAATGGAAGTCTGCAAATCCTGATTGGTACGCATGCTTTGCTTGAAGATAAGGTTAAGTTTAAAAATTTAGGACTCGCCGTAATTGATGAGCAACATCGCTTTGGGGTAGAGCAACGCTCGAAATTGTGGAAAAAAAATAGTATTCCGCCGCACGTACTCGTGATGACCGCCACTCCTATCCCGCGTACCTTGGCCATGAGTTTATATGGCGATTTGGACATTTCGGTAATTGACGAACTACCGCCAGGACGAAAACCCATACAAACCGTACACCGTTTTGACAGCAACCGCTTAAAGGTTTGGAAATTTATTAGAGACGAAATCGCTTTAGGCCGACAAATATATATTGTTTACCCCTTGATTCAAGAATCGGAATCAATGGATTACAAAGATTTAATGGACGGCTACGAAAGTATTTCTCGTGATTTTCCGTTGCCGCAATACGCCATTTCAATAGTTCACGGTAAAATGAAAGCTGCCGATAAAGAAGCCGAAATGAAACGCTTTGTTGATGGAAAAACCAATATCATGGTGGCTACAACTGTGATTGAAGTTGGTGTAAATGTTCCAAACGCTTCGGTTATGATTATTGAAAGTGCGGAACGTTTTGGATTGTCACAGCTGCACCAATTGCGTGGTCGCGTAGGTCGTGGTGCCGATCAAAGTTATTGTATTTTGATGAGTAGCCACAAATTAAGCGCCGATAGCAAAACCCGATTAGAGACGATGGTGCACACAAACGACGGATTTGAAATTGCTGAGGTTGATTTAAAACTACGCGGCCCTGGTAATTTAATGGGAACACAACAAAGCGGTGTTTTGAATTTACAAATTGCTGATATTGTCAAAGATCGAGATATCCTTAGCTTAGCGAGGCATCATGCTATGAAAATTTTAAAAGCAGATGCACCTTTAGAAAAACCAGAGCACGCTACTTTGCGCGCAGTTTACTTGGAATTAACCAAGAAGAAAAACATCTGGAACTACATTAGCTAGATATTCTGTGCTACTTGACATTTTCAACAGTACTCTCTCCCCATTAAAATTTCACTTTTTTTATTGTTTCATTAAACCATTCCCTCTTTATTGAGTCTAAGCTCACGCGAAGGTACGCGGTTTATGGTGCTTATTTTGCTTTTCTGTACAACTGTTGTAGATACAAACGTTAAATAAAAATTAAGAAAAGCAATGGTACTACATTAAAAGTTAACTTTGCTTTTAACTAAAAATATACAAACATAATCCTACTTTATACTTGACTTTATGAAAATCAAATATTTATCCTACACCCTTTTAGCCGCCGGAATCATTGGTTTTATTGGTTACCGCATCATGGAAAACAAAAGTGAAAATGGTGATGGAAAAGATCCAAAAGGAAAAGAAAAAAAAATGAATGTGAGTGGAATTGTAATCAAAGCCCAAACATTCGACAACAATTTATCCCTTTCAGGTTCTATCGAAGCCAATGAGCAAGTAGAAATAAGAAGCGAAGTTTCTGGTATCGTTGAAGGTATCTATTTTAAGGAAGGAAGTAACGTTAGCAAAGGACAAGTTTTGTTTAAAGTAAATGATATTGAACTTCGAGCACAGCTCACGCAAATGCAAACTCGTGAAGGACTAGCTGCCGAAAACGAACGCAGAGCGAAATTATTATTACAAAAAGAAGCCATAAGCCAAGAAGAATATGATTTGGCAAGAGCAGATCTAAAATCGGCTCAAGCTCAAAGTTCGTTAATTCGTGCACAAATTGCTAAAACATCTGTTAGAGCGCCATTCTCGGGGAAAATTGGTCTTCGCAGTATTTCACCCGGAACGTATATTACACCTGCCCTTTTAGTAGCAAAATTGGTGAACACAAGCCGATTGAAAATTACTTTTTCGATACCAGAAAAATACGCCACCCAAGTTAAAAACAATACCGTGCTTCATTTCAAGGTATCTGGCTCAGATGAAAAATATACGGCAACAGTTTACGCCATTGAACCTGAAGTAGCCGTGGCCACTCGTACGCTGCAAGTTCGCGCTTTAGCCGATAATAAAAACGGAAAATTATTACCTGGAACATTTGCTGATGTTGATTTACCACTTGACATTATTAAAGATGCCATCATTGTTCCTACCGAAGCGGTGATTCCGGTTCAAAATGGTAAAAAAGTATTTATATCTAAAAATGGTCTTGCTCAGGAAGTGAATATCGAAACGACTACAAGAACAGCTACATCGCTACTTGTTCTCTCAGGATTAAATGTAGGCGATACGCTAATCACGTCAGGCGTAATGTCCTTAAAAAATGAGGCCGAAGTTGCCGTAAAAGTTAAATAGATTCAAAAGGTAGATTTCTGCGCAATACATAAATCTATAAATAGCAATCAAAAATTAAAAATCTAAATGAGTTTATCAACAACTAGTATTAGAAGACCTGTATTTACCATTGTAATTAATTTAGCCATTGTATTATTTGGTTTAATTGGTTATACCTTTCTGGGCGTGAGGGAATTCCCTTCTATTGACCCCGCTCAAGTATCGATTCGAACGAATTACGCTGGTGCAAATGCTGATATCATCGAATCACAAATTACAGAACCACTCGAAAAAGCAATTAACTCGATTGATGGAATCCGAAACGTTACTTCGTCAAGTGCACAAGGAAGCAGTAACATCACCATTGAGTTTAACTTGGATAAAAACCTTGAAGATGCTGCTAACGATGTGCGTGACAAAGTATCGCAAGCCGTTCGAAACTTACCACAAGATATTGATTCGCCACCCGTAGTTTCAAAAGCGGATGCCAATGGTGATGCCATTATTTCGATGACAGTACAAAGTGATACTCGAAACGCTTTAGAATTGAGCGATTATGCTGAAAATGTAATTTCGCAACGTTTAGAAACTATACCTGGAGTATCTGGAGTACAAATTTGGGGGCAAAAACGCTACGCGATGCGTTTATGGATTGATCCCGTAAAACTAGCTTCCTACGGCTGTACAGTGGCAGAAGTGAGAACCGCTTTAAACAAACAAAATGTAGAATTACCATCTGGAAAATTAACTGGAAACAATACGGAATTAACGGTAAAGACAATTGGAAATCTCTCTACTGCAGAAGAATTTAACAATATAATCATTCGTTCAGAAGGTGAAAAAGTAGTACGCCTAAGCGATGTTGGAAACGCAGTTTTGGGTCCTGAAAATACCGAAACTAAAATGACGCAATCGGGTACGCCTCTTGTTGGAGTTGCTATTGTACCGCTTCCTGGAGCGAACTATTTGGATATTTCAGCTGCTTTTTACAAGGAATTTGAGCAACTAAAAAAAGACCTTCCAAAAGACATCAAATTAAACATTGCCATTGACAATACTGTTTTTGTAAAAAAATCAGTAATCGAAGTAGCTGAAACTCTTGGAATCTCAATTGTCTTGGTAGTTTTGATCATTTTCTTATTCTTCAGGGATTGGGCTATCGCTTTCCGTCCTTTAATTGATATACCGGTATCGCTTATTGCTACCTTTTTTATCATGTGGTTGTTCGGATTTTCGATCAATGTGTTAACACTTTTAGCCATTGTATTAGCAACCGGTTTGGTAGTTGATGATGGTATTGTAGTAACAGAGAACATCTTCAAAAAAGTAGAAGAAGGAATGACACCAATTGAGGCGGCAATTAAAGGATCAAACGAAATCTTTTTTGCAGTAATTTCAATTTCGGTAACCTTAGCGGCAGTGTTCTTGCCTGTAATTTTCTTAGAAGGATTTGTTGGGCGACTGTTTAGGGAATTTGGAGTAGTAATTGGAGCCGCGGTTTTAATTTCTGCTTTTGTCTCCTTGACATTAACACCAATGTTAAATGCTTATTTAATGAAAGGTGGCGAGCAGAAAAAGTCTAATTTTTACATCAAAACTGAACCTTATTTTGAAAAATTAAATAGCAGTTATGCAAGCTCGTTAGCTTCTTTCATCAAAAACAAATGGTTGAGCTTCCCAATTCTAATTGCTTGTTTTGGTTTAATTTACTTGTTTTTTAGTTTGATTCAAAAAGAAACCGCGCCTTACGATGATCGTTCTGGTTTTGTAATGCGAATGTCTACGCCTGAAGGCTCTTCATACGAATACACCGATCGCTTCATGCAAGAAGTTTCGAAACTAGTAGATGATTCTATTCCGGGTAAAAAGGTAGCGCTCGTAATTACGTCACCGGGTTTTGGTTCATCATCTGTAAACAGTGGATTCATCAGAGTCTCGTTGGTACAACCAGACGAACGTAAAGATTCTCAGAAAGAAATTGCCGAAAAACTAACCAAGTGGACCAAGCAATATCCAGATGCAAAAACGTCTGTTATCGAACAGCCAACAATTGCTGTAAACCGTCGTGGTGGGTTGCCAATTCAATACATCATCCAAGCACCTAACTTTGAAAAATTGCAAGAAAAGATTCCTGTTTTTATGGAGGAGGTGGCTAAAAATCCAACATTTTCAGTAAGCGATGTCAACTTGAAATTCAACAAACCGGAAGTCAATGTAACTATTGATAGAGAAAAAGCTGAAAGTTTGGGTATCTCTGTAATTGATATTGCTCAATCGCTACAACTTTCCTTAAGCGGTCAACGTTTTGGATATTTTATGCGAAATGGTAAACAGTACCAAGTTATTGGGCAGTTCGATCAAGATGACCGTTCAAAACCATTGGATTTAACCTCGATGTTTGTAAAAAACAGCGCAGGTGAATTAATTCAAATGGACAACGTAGTGACTATTGAGGAAAAAAGTAATCCGCCACAGTTGTACCACAACAACCGTTATATGGCGGCAACGGTTTCTGCAGGTTTGGCACCAGGAAAAAGTATCAGTGACGGAATTGATGCTATGAACGAAATCAAGGCTAAAGTTCTTGATGATAGTTTTACAACGGATTTAGGTGGAGAATCTCGAGATTTTGTTGAAAGTAGCTCGAATACTGCTTTCGCCTTCGGTTTGGCTTTACTTTTAATTTTCTTGATATTAGCAGCACAATTCGAAAGTTTTATCGACCCGTTTATCATCATTTTAACCGTACCCATGGCTGTTGCTGGTGCACTGTTCTCATTGTGGCTATTTGATCAAACATGGAACATTTTTAGTCAAATTGGAACCGTAATGTTGATTGGTTTGGTTACCAAAAATGGAATTTTAATCGTAGAATTTGCAAACCAACTGCGAGAACAAGGAAAGCCAAAATTAGAAGCAATTCTAGAAGCTTCTGAAGCACGTTTGCGACCTATTTTAATGACCAGTTTAGCTATCTCATTAGGTGCATTACCAATTGCTTTATCATTAGGAGCGGCTTCTACAAGCCGTATTGGTATGGGAGTTGTTATCGTAGGAGGAACTATTTTTTCTCTTGTATTAACATTATTTGTTATTCCAGCCATGTATTTAATGTGGTCTAAAGCACGCAAACATTATCCTGAATTTGACCGCATTGAAGAGTACGAGAAAGAATTCAAATAAAACCAAATAATTGTATTCAAGCCAAATTGCCATTTTTTTTTGGCACGAAAAATTATAAGAATGACAAATTTTAAAAAACATATCGCAACCGGACTGTTCCTACTTTTATGCTGTTCAAACGGTTTTGCTCAAGAGGTTCTTACGCTAGAGAACGCTGTAAAAACTGCACTAGAGAATAATTACGATATTAAAATTGGGCGTAACAATCTCGATGTTCAGAAGATAAATAATGCTATTGGTAATGCTGGAATGCTACCTACATTAACTGCTAATGTTTTGGATAATAACAGTATTCAAAATAGTTCGCAAATAAGGCAAGATGGTACACAAAACGAATTAGATAATGCCAAAAATAACAATCTAACCTACGGTGTTGGATTGGATTGGACCATTTTTGATGGCATGCGCATGTTTGCTCGCAGAGATCAATTAAAAGAATTACAAAAACTAGGTGAGGCACAATTAAAGCTCACTATTTTGACTAGAGTTAGTGATGTCAATGCTGCGTATTATGATTTGGTACAGCAGCAGCAACAATTAGCAGCTCTTGATACAACCATTGTAATTTCTAACCAACGATTAGCATTGGCTCAAAACCGATTTACAATTGGTAAGGCGTCAAAACTTGAAGTTTTAAATGCACAAGTGGACTTAAATACAGATCAAGTTGCGCTTTTGCGTCAAAAAGAATTATACGCAAATAGTAAAATTTTGCTCAACCAACTACTTGCACGTGATGTAACCACTGATTTTAAAGTAGTAGATGAACTAGCGGTGGATTCCTTTTTAACTTTACCAGAATTAAAAGCTTTAGCTGAGAAACAAAACCCTCAATTAGAAGCGCAAATCATAAATAAAAGAGTGGCTGAATTAGAGTTAAAACAAGTAAAAGCTGCCCGTTACCCTACTCTGAGAGTAAATACTGCCTACAATTTTTCGGAGAGCGAAAGTAGTTTGGGGTTCGTTAGAGAATCACAATCCAGAGGTTTTAATTACGGATTTACGGCTTCGATCAATATCTTTGACGGCTTTGCACAAAACAGAAATGAGAAGATAGCAAAATTACAAGTAGCGAATTCTAAATTGACTATTGAACAGCAAAATCTGACTCTTAATTCTCAGTTGGCTTCTTCTTACCAAACGTATTTGACTAACTTAGAATTGATTCGTTTGGAAGAAAAAAACGAAGCTATTGCACAACAAAACTTAACAATTACTTTAGATAAATTTCGAATTGGAACCATTACCACTTTAGAATTTAGAACAGCGCAGTTAAATTACGTGAATGCGAAAGTTCGTTACAGCAATGCTCAATTTCAAGGCAAATTATCTGAAATAGCATTGAGAGAATTAGCTGGTAATTTGGTTTTTTAAACCTATTTTAACCGATCAAAAAATAAAGAATGGTTTCGTACAACACCAAAGATTGGTTTACATTTATTTTCCGCTTTCACAAAGCAGATACTTTTAGAACCTTATTTCCTGTAATGATTGCCATTGGGATTTACTCTGGGATTATCGGCTATCTTGAAGTAGAATATTGGAAGTTAGCCGAAGACAGTTACGTCAAAAACATAACCATCATGCATGGCATGTTGGGCTTTGTAATATCCCTTTTGCTGGTTTTTAGAACCAATACGGCATACGATCGTTGGTGGGAAGGTCGAAAATTATGGGGTGCGTTGGTAAATAACAGTCGCAATCTTGCTTTGAAACTGGCTGCGATTCTCAAAGACGAAGAAGATGTAGCTTTTTTTAGAAATCTAATTCCAAATTACGCATTTGTTTTAAACTTACATTTAAAGAACGAAGCCACAAGCCAACAATTAAATGAAAATTTAGTTATTGATTTGGATCAAGAAAAACATAGGCCCAATCAAATTGCTAAATTGATGTTTGAGAGAATAAATTCATTATACATCGATAAAAAAATTACGGGCGACCAACTCATCATTTTAAACGAAGAACTAAAGTCGTTTACTGATATTTGCGGTGCTTGTGAAAGAATTAAGAACACGCCAATTCCTTACTCCTACAGTGCTTTTCTTAAAAAATTCATCTTTTTTTATGTCATGACTTTACCGTTCGGCTATTCCTTCAGCTTAGGTTATTACGTTGTGCCAGTAGTGGTATTTATATTTTATGTCTTGGCGAGTTTAGAGTTAATTGCTGAAGAAATTGAAGAACCATTTGGTACCGATGAAAACGATTTGCCAACTGAAATCATCAGTGAAAACATTAAACAGCACGTCAACGAATTGCTGTAAAAATGTTAAAGTAGAGTACAGAATAAAGCTTTTTTAGTATATTTATACTTCCCTCATCGAAAAGTAATATACTATGAATAATAACCGCTATTTCATTCAGCCTCCACTGTTATCCAACGAAAAATCACTTAAAACTTTAGTAGAAAACAGAACTGTTTACGGTTTGAACCATTGCGAGTTAAATTTGTTCGAAACTTACGAATCCTCAATGGCTGTGCCTTTACAGTTTAATGATTTGGTGGTAACTAGTATGCTTCGAGGTAAAAAAGTTATGCACCTTTTTGATGACCCGAGTTTTGTTTATTTACCTGGCGAAACTGTAGTGATTCCATCAAATGTAGCTATGAAAATTGACTTCCCAGAGGCTTCTAGTCATAATCCTACGCAATGCTTAGCGCTTGCCATTGACCAAGTAAAAATCACAGACACACTCCAATTTTTGAACGAACGTTATCCAAAGGAAGGAAACAATCAGTATTGGCAGCTGAATTATCAGAATTACTTTTTCTACAATAATATTGAATTAGCTACAACTATCAATAAACTAATTCAGGAATGCATGAGTACATCGATCACTAAGGATGTTCTCGCTGATTTGACACTGCAAGAACTATTAATCCGGATCATACAATCGCAAGCTGCCCAATCTTTAGAGGAAGGAACTGCAACAGATCCTAATAATCCTATGAATAAAATTGTAGCATTTATTAGGGAAAATATTAAAGAAAATTTCAATATGAAGCAGCTTAGCGACAAAGTATCTATGAGCACTAGCTCTTTTTATCGCTATTTCAAACGTGAATTAGGCATGAGTCCAGTAGAATTTATTCACGTAGAGAAAATGCGTTGTGCCAAACAATTGCTTAAAAATCCAGCGATTCAAATTAATGAAGTTTGTTATTTGTCTGGTTTTGAAGATTGTAATTATTTCATTCGATTATTCAAAAAGCATGAAGGCATCACGCCAAAACAATACCAACAACTGTTTGTAAATTAGTCTATTCTATAAATCGGAGCGGTTCTAAATCAAGAAGTTCTTCTTCTGAAAACAATCGATATTCAATTCGAAATGTCTTTTTGAGCGGAGTTTCCAATGAAAAGCCTCCTACACCAAAGCCATCCAAAACATCAAGGGTAAAATGAGCGTGTTTCCAATACTCAAATAAATCTTTATCCACCCAAAACTCTGTATTTTCTATTGTACCAATACAAACATCGCCATACCGTTGATAGAAACCGCCTTTTTCAAAACATTGTGGCTGCGTTCCTTCACAGCAACCTCCTGCTTGATAAAACATCAAATCGCCATGTTTTTCTTGTAAAATATGAATTAAATCAATTGCCTTTTGAGT
>CAZMHK010000042.1:0-21060 GCA_964566045.1 uncultured Flavobacterium sp. | reverse complement strand
TAAAACTTCGAGTATTAGGTGCGGGTCATCTAGGAAAACTACATTTGCGTTTATTACAACAATCTGAAACATATGAATTAGTAGGTTTTTACGACCCCAATCAAGAAAATGCTGAAAAAGTAGCTAAAGAATTTGGCTACAAACATTTTAGCACTATCGCTACTTTAATACATGCTGTAGATGTAATTGACATTGTTACTCCTACTCTTTCGCATTACAAATGTGCCAAAGTCGCTATCAAGTCAGGTAAGCATGTTTTTATTGAAAAACCAATTTCAAACACCGTTGAAGAAGCCGAAGAAATTATCGCTTTGGCAAATGAGTACAATGTAAAAGGGCAAGTTGGGCATGTGGAGCGTTTTAACCCTGCGTTCATTGCAACCAAAAACATGATCGAAAACCCAATGTTTATTGAAGCGCATCGTTTGGCAGAATTTAATCCTCGTGGCACCGATGTTCCTGTTGTTTTAGATTTGATGATTCATGATATTGATGCTATTTTAAGCGTAGTACAATCTAAAGTAAAAAATATAAGTGCAAGCGGAGTTTCTGTTATTTCTGACACTCCAGATATTGCCAATGCTAGAATTGAATTCGAAAATGGTTGCGTTGCCAACTTGACCGCAAGCCGAATCTCGATGAAGAACATGCGCAAATCACGCTTTTTCCAAAAAGACGCTTATATCTCAGTTGATTTCCTGGAAAAAAAATGCGAAGTCGTAAAAATGAAAGACGCCCCAGAAGTTCCGGGCGATTTTGACATGATTTTGCAAAATGCTGAAGGTGTCAAAAAACAAATTTACTTCTCCAATCCTGAAGTGGAGCAAAATAATGCTATACTTGACGAATTAGAATCGTTTGCAGATGCCATTACCAACAACACTACTCCAACAGTAACCTTAAATCAAGCAACAGAAGCGCTGCGAGTAGCATACCAAATCATTGACTGCTTTAAAAAATAAATATAATTACTTTGAAGTTTACCGTTTTCAGTTACTCATAATAACTTTGAACTTTAAACTTTTAAACTTTAAACTCAAAATATGAAAACAATAGCCGTAATCGGAGCAGGAACAATGGGTAATGGAATCGCTCATACTTTTGCACAAAGTGGTTTTACCGTAAAATTAATAGATGTATCTGAAAAATCATTAGATAAAGGAATGGCTACTATTGCCGCTAATTTAGATAGAATGATTGCTAAAGGTACTATCACCGAGGAAGATAAAACGAAAACAATTACCAACATTATCACTTACAATGATATCGAAGATGGAGTTGTTGGCGTTGATTTAGTTGTTGAAGCAGCAACTGAAAACGTAGCTTTAAAATTGAGCATTTTTGAGAAGTTGAATAAACTTTGTTCTCACGATACTATCTTGGCTACGAATACATCATCTATTTCTATCACACAAATTGGTGCTGTTGTATCACACCCAGAACGTGTAATTGGCATGCACTTTATGAATCCAGTGCCAATTATGAAATTAGTAGAAATCATTCGCGGTTACAATACTAGCGATGAAGTTACTAAAACCATCATGAGCCTTTCTGAAAAATTAGGAAAAACGCCTGTTGAAGTAAATGACTATCCAGGATTTGTTGCCAACAGAATTTTAATGCCAATGATCAATGAAGCTATTGAGACTTTGTACAATAAAGTTGCTGGCGTGTATGAAATAGACACGGTGATGAAACTAGGAATGGGACAACCAATGGGACCACTACAATTAGCCGATTTTATTGGTCTTGATGTGTGTTTGGCAATTTTAAATGTAATGTACGACGGCTTCAAAAATCCAAAATACGCGCCTTGCCCATTGCTTGTAAACATGGTTCGTGCCGGAAAATTAGGAGTAAAATCAGGTGAAGGTTTCTACGATTATTCTGAAAGCAAAAAAGCAGAAAAAATATCTAAACAATTTATTTAATGTCATAAATTTCGAAAGTCAAAAGTATCAAGGTTAGCTTCTGTAGACCTTGAACTTTTGACTTTTGACCTTTGACTTTTGACTTAATTATGGCAAAAATAATTCCTTTTCAAGCGGTCCGCCCTACTCGTGATAAAGTTTGTCTTGTAACGTGCAGGTCCTACGAGGAATATGTCAATGCAGAGCTTGCTGCACAATTGGATTTTAATCCGCTTTCTTTTTTACACATTCTAAAACCCGCTTACACCAATCAAGAAAGTGTTTCATTCGAAAAAAGATACCGCCAAGTACATCAAAAATACCAAGATTTCAAAAATGAACTCATCTTGGTAAAAGATAAAAAACCAGCGCTTTACATTCATAAAATTGTCAACAAAACGCAATCCTTTACTGGAATTATTGCAGGTACAAGCGTAGCGGATTATTGCGAAGATCACATCAAAAAGCACGAAGATATTATTGCGTTTAGAGTGCAATTGCTTAAGGAGTACATGAAACACGCCGCCTTCAATACGGAGCCGGTTTTAATGACCTACCCTGACAACAAAACCATCGAAAATTGGATTTTTAATTGTACTCAAAAATTAGCCGATTTTGAATTTTCCACGACCAAAAAAGAAATTCATTATCTGTGGAAAATTGATGACGCATTAGAAATAAGTTGGTTGCAAAAAATATTCGCTCAAACAGAAAGCTTGTACATTGCCGATGGACATCATCGTACAGAAGCCATGCGAATGCTTGCTGCTGAAAATGATAATCCTGAAAACACGACGACAAACCACATTTTGAGTTATTTAATTTCTGAAAATAATGTCAAAATATACGAGTTCAATCGGTTGATTAAAGACCTGAATGGCTTGAGCAAAGCTGAATTTTTACAGCAAGTTAGTGCTCATTTCACAATCGAAAATAGAGCACAACAACCATTTCAACCGATTCAAAAACATCAATTTGGAATGTATCTTGAAGAGGAGTTTTATAGTTTGACTTTAAAATCTGAAAATCTAAACTTTGAAAGCCCATTGGATTCATTAGATGCTCAAATTTTGTACACGACGATATTGTTGCCAATTTTGGGTATTGAAGATTTGCGAAATGACGAACGAATTGATTACCTTTCAGGCAAACAGGCCGTTTTAGAGTTAAAAAATAAAATAGACCAAGGCGAATTTGAGTTAGGATTCTTTCTCTACCCTTCCAATATTAGCGAAATCAAAGCCTTAGCAGATGCTAATTTGATTATGCCGCCGAAAAGTACATATATCGAACCCAAATTCAGAAGCGGATTGGTAGTTTACGAATTTGATTAGGTTAATACATAAAAACAAAACCATGTCTATCACAAATAATTTACAAAGCATAAAAGCAGCCTTGCCGGACCACGTTACATTAGTTGCAGTTTCAAAAACGAAACCTGTCTCTGATTTGATGCAAGCCTATGAAGC
The DNA here is from genome assembly GCA_964566045.1 of uncultured Flavobacterium sp. Taxonomy (GTDB): domain Bacteria; phylum Bacteroidota; class Bacteroidia; order Flavobacteriales; family Flavobacteriaceae; genus Flavobacterium. The sequence goes on along the minus strand of CAZMHK010000042.1, from coordinate 17,681 downwards.
GGGTCAACGCATTTTTGGAGAAAACAAAATCCAAGAAATGGCCGATAAATGGGAACAAATGCCAAAAGATATTCAATGGCATATGATTGGTCACGTGCAAACGAACAAAGTAAAATATATGGCGCCGTTTGTAAGCTTGATTCATGGTGTAGATAGCCTAAAACTATTACAAGAAATCAACAAACAGGCATTAAAAAACAACCGTATTATTTATTGTTTACTGCAAATTTATATCGCCGAAGAAGAAAGTAAATTTGGTCTTGATGAAACTGAACTGACTTCCCTCCTTTCCTCAAATGAATTTGAAGAACTAAAGAATATTCAAATCGTTGGATTAATGGGAATGGCGACTTTTACGGAAAGTAAAGATCAAATCAAGAAAGAGTTCACGCATTTGAAAACTATTTTCGAAAAAACGAAAGCTTTAACAATTTCAAACTGCCAGCTCGAAGTCCTTTCAATGGGTATGTCCGGTGACTATCAGCTTGCGATTGAATGTGGTAGTACTATGGTTAGAATAGGAAGTAGTATTTTTGGGGGAAGATAATATGTGTTAACAAAATTCAATTTCGATAAAAATGCTTGTCAACGAACCAAATTTTGATAAAATATACAATTTTGAAGACCGTTTAGTTAGATTTGCGGGAGAATGTATTTTGTTTGTCAGAAAATTGGAAAAATCGTATGAAATTGAATATTACAAAAACCAACTTATACGCTCTTCCGGAAGTTCAGCATTAAATTATGGAGAGGCTCAAGGTACGATCACAAATAAAGATTTTATTTTTAAAGTGTCGCTTTCCGTGAAAGAACTCAAAGAGTCTAGAAACTCATTAAAAATTCTGAATTACATAAAAGCAGGAGAATTAGAGGAAAGAACGTGGCTTTTGACAGAAGTTGAAGAACTAATTGCGATCGCTTCAAAAATGATTAATAATAAAAAATAATTCAATCACAAATACAATGTGTTTTCAATGACAAAAGCAATGGTAATAACAATTTTCAATTTTTAAAAATTGCCATTGATTTAAGAATTGACTTTGACATTGCTATTGATTTTTGAAATTGACATTGAAAATGTACGCAATACTCGACATAGAAACCACAGGAGGACAATTTAACGAAGAAGGAATCACTGAAATTGCCATCTACAAATTTGATGGACACGAAATAGTAGATCAATTCATCAGCTTGGTAAATCCTGAAATTCCAATTCAACCCTTTGTTGTAAAACTTACCGGTATCAATAATGCCATGCTTACATCTGCTCCCAAATTTTTTGAGGTAGCCAAACGCATCATTGAAATTACGGAAGGTTGTGTGATTGTGGCGCACAATGCATCTTTTGATTATAGAATCCTAAGAACAGAGTTTCGCAGATTAGGCTATGATTTTGAAGCCAAAACACTTTGTACCGTTGCACTTTCACAGAAACTATTACCCGAACAACCCTCACATAGTTTAGGAAAATTAGTGCGCGCACTTGGCATTCCTATGGCCGACAGGCATCGCGCCAGCGGAGATGCATTGGCCACCGTAAAACTGTTTAAAATTCTTTTAGAAAAAGACCTAGAAAAAGAAATCGTAAAAGATTTCATTAAACTAGAAGTACAAAAAGGTATAGCTCCTAAACTTTTAGACATTGTTTCAAGTTTACCTTCAAAAACCGGTGTTTACTACATACATAACGAAAAAGGAAATCTCATTTACATTGGCAAAAGCCGAAACATCAAAAAAAGAATCAACCAGCATTTTACTGGAACTACAAAAAAATGTAAAAAAATTCAAGCTGATGTTTACACCGTAACTTATGAAGAAACGGGTAGTGAACTAATCGCTTTATTAAAAGAAAGCGAAGAAATCAAAGTCAACAAACCCATATACAACAGAGCACAACGCAAAAGTATCTTTCAACTCGCTTTGTATGTAGAAAAAGATGAGAAGGGATATTTGAACTTAAAACTTCAAAAAGCGGATGGCCGCAAAAAAGAAATCACGTCTTTCACTTCTATTCAAGAAGGAAAAAATGCTTTATTCAGAATCACATCTCATTACAATTTATGCCAAAAACTTACGGGCTTGTACGCTAGTAAAACAAACTGCTTTCAATATACCATTAAAGAATGTGATGGCGCTTGCGTAGGAGAAGTATCTCCAGAGGAATACAACGCAAGAGTACAAGCTTTTATTGACAAAAATAGTTTTGACAATCAAAACATGATTTTAATAGACAAAGGTCGAACCATTAGCGAACGATCAGCGGTTTTGATAGAAAACGGAATCTACAAAGGGTATGCATTTTATGATTTAAACTATCAAATAACCAATGTTGAAATTCTAAGAAACATTATTATCCCAATGCAGAATAATCGCGATGTGAAGAATATTATTCAAGGACACATCCGAAAAAACAAGACGTTAAAAATAGTCCATCTTTAAGTGCGAAAATCGTAGTAAATATGCAAAAAATGAAGTCAAAATTTGACGCTTTCAGGCAAAAAACAAACGTCATCATTTATGGCACAAATACAGTTTACGGTCGCTTATTTGACCTTGTTTTACTGTGTGTTATCCTGCTAAGTGTGATAATTGTAATGCTTGAAACAGTTAAAAGTTTTGATGCAAAGTATCACAGCGAGCTCATCATTCTAGAATGGATAATCACCATTTTTTTTACACTAGAATATATTCTGCGAATAATTTCACTAAAAAAACCTTGGCAATACATTTTTAGTTTTTACGGAATTATTGATTTAATTGCCACGCTACCCATGTATTTCTCGCTATTTTTTGCAGGAACAAGTATCTTGACTGTCGTTAGAGCACTTCGATTGCTGCGTTTATTCAAGATATTAAAGCACCCACAATTCTCCAGCCAATCGATACACCTTAAAGAAGCACTGCTAGCCAGCCGCGGTAAAATACTCATATTCATCTACTTCATGCTTATTAGTAGTATTATAATAGGATCTGTGATGTATGTTGTAGAAGGCCCCGAAGGAGGTTTTACAAGTATTCCAATAAGTATTTATTGGACCATAGTAACTCTCACAACAGTAGGATACGGTGATATTTCACCCATTACACCTCTTGGACAAACCATCGCATCTGCAGTCATGATTATGGGTTACGGAATTATTGCAGTCCCAACCGGAATCGTATCGGCAGAGTTTGCTAATAGTCATCGAAAAAAATTAAAAGCCGAAAAAATAAATCCATGTGCCACCTGCGGAACAGACGGACATGAGTTTCACGCTAAATATTGTTTTCATTGTGGAACAGAATTATAATTTATTAACCTTGAGCCAATCCAGCTGTACACTGCAACTCCTCGTGACTTCAGTTGTTTTTCTAAGGCATAAAAGGAGCTTCCTACGGTCGCTCTTTTAAACCAACAAAAATAAACTTCAATCACTGCGGGGTTTACGTTACCATCTGGGCTAAAAAATATGAAATACCTAATCACAATAGTCGGTCCTACAGCTATCGGGAAAACTTCTCTTAGCATTGTCTTGGCAAACTACTTTAATTGCGAAATCGTCTCGTGCGATAGCCGACAGTTTTTTAAAGAAATGACCATTGGCACCGCCGTTCCTAGCCTAGCTGAATTGGCTGCAGCCAAACACCATTTTATTCAAAACAAGTCTATTTTTGAAAATTATACCGTTGGCGATTTCGAAAAAGAGGCCATTGCTAAACTTAACGAATTATTTCAAGATAATGACTACGCCATTCTTGTAGGCGGCTCTGGTTTATATGTTGATGCCATTTTGAAAGGCTTTGATGAATTTCCTGAAATTGATTCAAAAGTTCGTACAGATATAACAGCAAATTATGAAAAACTAGGAATTGGATATTTACAACAAAAACTAGAACAGTTAGATCCTGCTTATTACAAAACCCTAACCACAGAAAATCCGCAAACTTTACAAAACCCACAGCGCATGATGCGTTTTGTAGAAGTATGTTTGGGAACTGGAAAACCGTATTCCTCTTTCTTGAACCAGAAAAAAAACAATCGAAACTTCACTCCTATTTTAATCGGTTTAGAAGCTGACCGAAAGATAATCTATAACCGAATCAATCAACGTGTTGATATTATGATGAATGAAGGCTTGCTAAACGAAGCCAAAACTTTATATCCCAATAAAGAATTAAACGCTTTGCAAACCGTAGGATATAGAGAATTATTTAGCTTTTTTGACAAAGAATTCAACTTAGAATTTGCCATCGAAGAAATAAAGAAAAACACGCGACGTTTTTCTAAACGTCAATTAACTTGGTTTAAAAGAAATGAAAACACCAAATGGTTTGACTTTGAAACCCCGTACACAACCATTATGGAATACATTAAATCAATTAATTAAAATTTAATAATTAGTAAGAAAATTCTATTTCATTGAGAATATGAAACAAATAATAACCTATATAACAGCAATCACACTTACAATTTCTATCTCATACGGACAGAAAAAACAAAGCCCCACTACCCAAAATAAAAGTTTTGATAAAGAAATAACAGATAGATTAACAAGAGAAAATGGAGAGTTATGGGTTAAAAAAAATCCCTCTTTCAAGGCTACAAGACCCTCTTTCTTTACTTCACAAAATGAAAATAATTATTTTGTAGGGCTCTTAATAATAAGCGGGCAAGGCACACCTCTAACTTGGGATGATAAAGCAACCCTCCTTCAGTTTTTATTAACTTTGAACAATAGAGTTACTGTCAAAAAAGGAGTTCAGGCAGATGCAGATTATAAGGGAACAAAAGTAATTTGGAAAGAAAATATCAATGGTCTTATTTGGTTTAATAGTAAATCATACAAAGCCACTGTAGACAACTGGCATTTACAGGGCATTAATGAATGTCCAGAGACACTACTATTTCCATTTCTTTCATTTAAAAAATTGACCGAAATCCCAAACGTCAATACAAATAATATTGAAGGGCTAACCATTTTTCCTTACAATGAAAAGATCAAGATAAAAAGTGCTAAAACTCAAATTACAACTCAAAGCGGAAAAATCATCAAGGGAATAGGATACGACTTGAATAACGATTCGATTTTTGATGTTTTTAATTTTGACGAAGAGATTGATGAAGTAAGCAGCTATACAAGACTATTTATTAATGTAAGCGGCCAATGGAAATGTAAATGGATCAGTTTAAACGAAGAATGCATATAGAAGTAAATAGTTAATTTTATTTTGTCATTTTCGAACTTCGTATACATTTAAAATTAGTGCGTTTTAAATTTATAGCCTAAAAATTCCATGCTTTTCGGAATGATACAACCTTTTTTTAGGTATAAAATAATAAACCATTTAAGCCAGAACATTAAAAAATGCATAAGGACAATAATTAAATTCAAAACTCATAACTCATAATTCATAACTCATAATTCATAACTCATAATTCATAATTTATTACATGCCTATTTCCCCTAATTTCAATTCCATTATAACCAAACAATGGGATATTAATTTTACACAATGTGCGCCCAATGGCTTTTTAAAATATACCGATTTATGTAATATGTTACAGCTTACAGCAGCTGCCCATTCTGAACTTGGAGGTATCAGTTTTTATGATATGCAAGAGTTTCACCAAGCTTGGGTTTTAAGCCGCATGCGCGTTGAAATAGAAGAACTTCCAAAATGGGGCGATACTGTTACGGTAACAACATGGATCAATTCCTTAGAAAATTCGCGTTCCATTCGTGCCTTAGAGATGCATTTGAACGGAAAAAAAATTGTGGGCGCAGAAACCTTTTGGGCAGTATTCAACACTCAAAAGCGCCGTCCAGAAGCATTGGCTTTGCCGTACGATCACTTTGAACTTTATCCAGAAAAAAGAGCGACTGAACATGGATTTAGCAAAGTAAATGTGAGTACTGCCACAAGCAAAATTGCAGATAAAACAGTGTACATGTCCGATTTAGATATCGTAAACCATGTCAACAATGTAAAATACTTAGAATGGTGCCTTGATTATACTGCGACAACTCTGCTATTAAAAAAACAATTACAAAGTATTGAAATGAATTTTTTAAAGGAATTATCACTTCAGGATCAAGTAGAAATTTTAAAACAAGAAGATGAAAAAGAATATCTCTTTAACATCACCAAAGATGGAAAAACTTGTTTTGCTTTACAACTCAACTGGAAAAAAAAAAATGCCCTAAGAAACAAATCTTAGGGCATTTTTTATCTATTTTGAATTTCGATTATTGAGCTACTTTGTTTTTTACAACTAATCTAAATCCTTCACCGTGAATGTTTAATATTTCAACATCCTCATCTAATTTTAAGTACTTACGTAATTTTGCAATATACACGTCCATACTTCTTGAAGTGAAATAATTGTCATCTCTCCATATTTTAGTCAATGCTAATTCTCTTGGCATCAAATCATTTTCATGTAAGATAAGCATTTTTAACAACTCATTTTCTTTTGGAGAAAGTTTAATTGGCTCCTCTTCCTTGTAAGTTAAAAAACGTAATTTAGAGTTTAAATGAAACTTCCCAACTTTAAATTCAAACTGAACTTGCTCCGATTTTGTATCAGAGGATTTCCTTTGAATTATTGCTTTAATTTTCATCAATAAAACTTCAGAGTCAAACGGTTTATTCAAATAATCATCAGCACCCGCTTTGTACCCTTTTAACACATCCTCTTTCATAGATTTTGCTGTTAAAAAAATAATTGGCACCTCGTTATTTTTTTCTCTTATTTCTTTAGCTAAAGTATATCCGTCTTTATAAGGCATCATTACATCTAAAATGCAAAGATCGTAAGTGTCTTTCTTAAATTTTTCAAATCCTTCCATACCATTTTTCGCTAAAGTCACATCAAAATCATTTAGCATTAAATAATCTTTTAAGACAGCTCCAAAATTCAGATCGTCCTCTACTAAAAGTATTTTTTTATTTACATTTTCCATATTCTAATTTATTAATGGTAATTTTATTATGAAGGTACTTCCTTTTCCCTTTTCACTTTCTACATAAACTTGACCGTTGTGGTCGTCAACTATCCTTTTAACGTAAGCTAAACCTAAGCCATGCCCTTTCACGTTATGAATATCTCCTGTATGCTCTCTGTAAAATTTTTCAAAAACTCTTTTTTGAGCAATCTTACTCATACCTAAACCTTTATCTCGCACTTTGATAATAACAACATCTTTAATATTTTCAGTAAAAATGTCAATCTCAGGTGCATTAGGCGAATATTTAATGGCATTTTCTAAAATATTAACAAGAACATTGGTGAAATGCACATCGTTAATCAAAACCGTAGTTCTTATAGCATTAAAATGACATTTAACTGTACCTTGTCTGTCCTCAAGAATTAAATTAATATGATCAATTGCCTCTTCGATAATATCATGAATATTATTGGAATCTTTTGTAATATCTAGTTCTTTCTTTTCAAGTTTAGAAATTCGCAAAACATTTTCAACTTGAGCATGCATTCGCTTATTTTCATCTTTGATCATCTGTAAGTACCGCAGCACTTTTTCTTTATCCTCGATAATTTTAGGGTTCTTTATCGCGTCAAGAGCCAAATTTATCGTGGCAATTGGCGTTTTGAACTCATGAGTCATATTATTGATAAAATCATTTTTTATTTCTGAAATCTGCCGCTGTTTAATCAATTGATTCAAGGCACTGGTATAAGCAATCAAAATAATCAATGTAAAAACAATAGATAATACCGTGAGACTAACTAATTCAGATAATAAAAATCTTTTTTTGTGCGGAAAAGTGACCAATAAACTGTATTTACTATTTCCTTCATTATCCGTAAAAATAGGAATTGAGTACGTAGCCTCTTCGCTGTATTTGAAATCATTTGATTTAACTGACGTAGCAATATTGTTGTTATAAACACTGAACTCAAATTTTGTATCCACACCAGACTCTACCAACTCTTTCTTGATTAGTTTGCTCAGCGTTTCCTTTGAAACTCGCTCTTGAATTGGCAACACAGAAGCAAAATCTTTATAAAAAATCTCAAACGAAGCATTATCTAAAACATTCAAATTCCCTGACTTTTCAATTTTAACATCAGGAATCATACTCTGATTTAATCCCGAATTATCAATTGACTTGTCGTTATAAACTTCCGTTACTCTCTTTGCGCTAAAGCTTTTAAACTTTTCATTGTTGTATTTTTTATCAAAGAACGATGGTGAAATATTATAATCTTCAGAAATAATACTGTTAGAGTAAATGATCGTCTTTTTGGTTCTTGGATTTTTTTGAACGTAATAAAACTCCAAGATATCATCTCTTTTTGGCACTTTACCAGTACTATCTTTGTAATGATTTATCTTATCGTAAAAATTGTAAGCTTCTTGTTTCTGAATCTTTTCAGCTACATTACCAATCACTTGATTCACATGAAACTTGAACTGCTCTTCATTATTTTCAAAAGAATTGTTAAACCAATATACTTGCACAAAAATTATCCCAATCAGGGACAAACTCATTAACAATACAAGCAGTCTAAAGAAAAGTTTATTCATCGAAACAAATTTAGTATTTTAACAATATATTAAACGATAGATTAACCAAACATTAACACCTAAGGGTGTTTTTGTTTAATCTCTAATTTTTTAAGAATTTCATCTACTTGCGCCTCAGCGGTTTTTAAATCGTCATTTTGAATAACAAAATCGCTTTTAGGAATTCGCTGTTCATCAGTCCATTGCGCATTCATTCTTTGTAAAACAAGATCTTTAGAAGTTTGATCTCTTTTTAAAACCCTTGCAATTCGTGCCTCTGAGGGAGCTACAACAGTGATAACGTAATCACAATATTTATATTTCTCAGTTTCAAATAAAATAGCTGCTTCGTATAATACGTAAGGAGACTGTTTGTGTAGTTGCAACCATTTTTCAAAATGTTTTTTAACTGCTGGATGAACAATTCTATTCAATTTTTGCAATTGTTCAGGGTCATTAAATACAATTTGCGCTAATTTTTGCCTGTGAATTGTACCATTTTCAATGATTGCTTCTCCAAAAACGGTAGCAATAGCTTGTATAATTGACCGTTCTTGCATTACTACTTTTCCAGCATCATCAGCCAAATAAATTGGCAAACCCGCTTTTTCAAAAAATCTTGCTATAGTCGATTTTCCGCTGCCAATACCTCCAGTTAATCCGATAATTTTTGTCATATTATTTTTTAAAAAATAACTCCGGAAATGCTACTTGAGGTTTTTGTTTTAAAACAATCACTTTAATATATGATTGTAAAAAACCGGTACCATATCCGTAAAACTGTTTCCAAACAGCTACTAGCGATAAATAGCCAATTTTCAGACTTTTGGTTTGGTAAGTAGCGGTGATAAAAAGTATAGCAAAGTACAAGAAGTACAACTGCAATAAATAATCAAAATTGCAAAATACTGCTACAATAGCTACCAATAAACCTATAATAAATACGGTTGGAAAGAAAAAAGTTAATTTGTTATGCTGAGGATACCAACTATTCAAAATAGGCCTTGCTTTACCAAACTTGTTTACTTGAATCGAGAATTTATCCCAATCAATTCGACGTTTGTGATACACATAGGCATCTGGAAACAATTTAGTTTCGAATCCTAAGTTCCATAAGCGAATGGATAAATCTGGATCTTCGCCGGGATGAATATTTCCAAATCCTTTTGAAGCTTGAAACGCCTTACGTGACAAGCCCATATTAAAACTACGAGGTTGAAATTTATCTATTTTTTCAGATCCACCGCGGATTCCGCCGGTTGTCAAAAAGGATGTCATGGCAAAATTTATTGCTTTTTGGATGTCTGAAAAACTATCCAAAGCACGATCTGGACCACCGAAACAGTCTACATAATTTTTTTCTAATGCATTGGCAACATTCGTGAGATAATTAGCTGGAATAATGCAATCAGAATCAAAAATGATAAAATAATCACCACGTGCTTTATCCATTCCATAATTTCGTGAATCACCTGGTCCTGAATTTTCTTTGTAATAATAACAAATATCCAGTCGATCGCCATACTTACTGGCCACATCTTGACATCTAATGGTAGATCCATCTTCAATCAAAACAATTTCAAATAACTCGGTATAGGTTGTTTTTGATAGGCTTTCTAATAATTCATCAACTTCGTCTGGCCTATTGTATACTGGAATAATTAAGGAAAATAACATAATGGAAAATGGTGGTTTTACAACACTTTTTTGATTTAAAAAATTTTAACAAAGATACTCTAATCCATAAAAAAACCATCAACTTTTCAGCGATGGTTTTTTATATAATTTTACGATTTCGAATTAAGCAATACTCTCAATTCCCATCATTTCATCAGCTTCCGCCTTGTAATCAACACCAGCTACATCAAAACCGAATAAGTTATAAAAATCTTTTCTGTATCCTTCAAGATCACCTATTTCAGCAACATTTTCAGTTACCGCTTGATCCCAAAGTAACGCTACCTTTTCTTGAACATCAGCACGCATTTCTAAATCATCAATTCGGATTCTACCGCTTGCATCAACAGGAACTTCACCGTCAGTAAACAAACGCTCTTGGTACAAACGTTGAATTTGCTCAATACACCCTTCATGAATTCCATCTTGCTTCATGATTTTGTATAATAATGAAATGTACAAAGGAATGACTGGAATAGCAGAACTAGCTTGTGTTACCAATGCTTTATTTACAGATACAAATGCTTTTCCATTTAAATCAGCCAAGCTATTTGTAATTTCAAAAGCTGTAGCTTCTAGGTGATCTTTAGCACGACCAATAGTCCCTTTTCTGTAAACCGCTTCTGTTAATGACGGTCCAATATATGAATACGCAACAGTTGTAGCTCCCGGAGCAAGTAAATTAGCTTCTTTCAAAGCGTCAATCCACATAGCCCAATCTTCACCACCCATTACGGCTACCGTATTTTGAATATCATCATCATTGCACGGAGCAATTGAAATTTCAGAAACTTTTCCAGAATGAAAATCAACTGTTTTATTTGTAAAAGTATCTCCAATTGGCTTTAAAACCGAACGGTGCAAAACACCTGTTACAGGATGTAAACGCACAGGACTGGCCAAACTGTAAATTATTAAATCAATTTGACCTAAATCCGCTTTAATTAAATCAATAGTTTGTTGCTTGATTTCATTTGAAAAAGCATCTGCGTTGATGCTTTTTGCATACAAACCTGCTTTGTGTGCTTCTGCCTCAAAAGCTGCAGAATTGTACCATCCTGGCGAGGCTGTTTTTCCTTCAGCAGGTGCTTTTTCAAAAAACACGCCAATAGTGGCAGCATCCGATCCAAAGGCACTTGTAATTCTTGACGCTAAACCAAATCCAGTAGACGCACCAATAACTAAAACTTTCTTTGCTCCGTTAATAGTACCTTTTGATTTAATGTATTCAATTTGATTTTTTACGTTTTGCTCGCATCCTGCAGGGTGAGATGTCGTGCAAATAAATCCTCTCATTCTTGGTTCAATAATCATATTCTTGCTTATTCGTTTATGTACAGTTTTAGTTTTTTTTTGTGTGAATGCCTTTGCAATTGCTTGTCAAAACGCGAACAAATATAATTTAAAAAATTAGTTCAACAAGGCTTTTGCATGATTTAAGGCTGAGTCAGAAACCACGGTTCCAGACAACATTTGAGCTATTTCAACCACTCGATCTTCAGCAGAAAGCAATATCAATTCCGATTGTGTATCTTCTCCAACAGTTGACTTTAGAACTTTGAAATGCGCATTTCCTTTGGCTGCAATTTGCGGTAAATGCGTAATCGCAAATATTTGCATTTGTTGACTCATTTGCTTCATGATTTCGCCCATTCTGATGGCAATTTCTCCTGAAACTCCTGTGTCAATCTCGTCAAAAATTAAAGTAGGTAGTTTTGAATACTGTGCCAAAATAGCTTTTACAGCCAGCATAATTCGCGACATTTCTCCACCCGAAGCTACCTTTTTCAAAATCCCGAAATCAGTTCCTTTATTGGCAGAAAACAAAAATTGAAGTTCATCTTTGCCATTTGTATGATATACTTTTGATGACGATACTTGAATATCAAAACGAACATTTGGCATACCCAATGAAGCCAAAATGGATACCAATTGCTCCGTTAAAACAGGAATCGCCACTTGCCTATTGTTATGAATTATGGCGGCCAAAGCATCTAATTGCTCCGTGTAAACGGACAGCGCCGCTGTTAATGCCATGATATCCTCTTCCATTGTTCCTAACTCCAAAACAGCATTCTCTAATCCGGTTTGGATAGCCAACAACTCCTCTACAGTTGCTACTTGATGCTTTTTCTGTAAAGAGAAAATCAGTTGTAATTTTTGACTTAACAAATTAAGTTGTTCTGGATCATCAATCAACTTTTCCGCATTACGATTCATTTCAGCAGAAATATCATCAAACTCAATAGCTAAACTTGTGATGCGATCTAATAAAAGCGCATATTCATCAGAAAAAGAAGCAATTTTTTGAAGAGAAGCTTTAATTTCATTCAAATTATGAAAAACTCCAATTTGTTCTTCTTCTGAAATTGCCAAAGCCTTTTGAAGGGATTCTTTGATTATTTCAACATTATTTAATTTTTCAAATTCAGCTTCTAGAATTTCTTGCTCACCTGCCTTAAGTTTGGCTGACTGCAATTCTTGTAGCAAAAATGTATTATAATCTTGTTCTTTTTTTGATTCAGCTTGTTTTTTAAGTAATGCATTCAGTTTAGACTGATCTGCTTTGAATTTTTTTAACAAGGATTGATATTCTGAGATAGTTTCACTGTTGGAAGCAATTGCGTCAATAATTGCAAACTGCACTCCCTCATCAGAAAGCTCTTGCGTTTGCTGTTGCGAATGAATATCTAACAAAAACACACTTAAATCTTGTAGCTCTTGCAAATTAGCAGGACTGTCATTTATAAAGGCTCTTGACTTACCCGATGGTAAAATTTCACGTCGGATAATAGTCTCATCTTCATAATCCAGATCGTTCGCCTCAAAAAACGGACGAAGATTGTATTTGCTAATTTCAAATTGCACTTCGATTACACATTTTTCTTCTTTATTTTTAAGCGAACTCAAGTCGGCTCTTTTACCAAGCACCAATCCAAGAGCGCCCAAAATTATCGATTTTCCAGCACCAGTCTCTCCTGTAATTATAGAAAATCCAGATGAAAAGTCTATTGAAAGTTTTTCTATTAAAGCGTAATTTTTTATCGAAAGTGACGTAATCATTTGTGTGATTTATTAATAGATATTGGTGGTAAGTGCACTATTTTGAATAACAATTAAAATGTCATCATAGCCCACTTACTAGTGTTTAAAGGTGAAATTTTATTTAATCCATCGACTAAATCTGCGGTAGGAACCGATGGACCTCCTGAAAAAATAGATACAATTTCATCTGATTTTGCATCAAAAAATACTCTTGATAAAAAAGCATTTGGACGCGATGAATTTAGTTTGGATAAATTAACTAAAGCCGATTTTATTTTTTCTTTTGAACCCTTGGCATCTTGATTCATGGTATCAAAAGCGTTGTGATAATCAAACATAGCTTGCCTGATTTGTTGAAATGGAGGCGACAACAAATCGTTGATTAAAAAGAAACGAGTTTGATTTCCATCGGCCTGACTCCATCCTCTAGCACCTCCTTGCTGGGCAACGGTTGCGATGTTTTGAGCCATTTCTAAACTACTATTTCCAGAATTAGCCACAAATGTATCAGCATCAAGACCCAAGATCATGTAACTATAAAAAGCCAAAACGGATACTAAATTTGAGTCGTAAGAAGCAGGATTAAAAAATAGGTTTTCAAATTCAACATATCTAAAACTAAAATCTTTATCGTTGTAATTTAAAACTGGAGAAGCATAAGTAGAATTGTAAATCGGTCTTGAAGACTGTACTTGTATTGTTGCTGAAAACTGATCAGAACTATTCGACATAATCGTAATGTACATTGAACAGTTAATTTTTTCAGTTTGCTTTAAAGACTGCCCTGTCCAATCAGTTTTATTGACAAACTCTGCAATTGATGTTTGCAAAGTTTTAAAAACTTGCTGATTGGTTGCATTTAAACGTTGAGAATCGACAGTAACAGTACAATTCAATTGTTGTGCGTAGCCGAATCCACAAATAAAAAGGATCAAAAAAGTAACTATTTTATTCATCTTTATCGTTGAGTATTAACTTGATTCGGATTGTTATTATTGTCAAAGAAAGGACCTTGATTATTAGTCCGCTTTATTTGACGTTAAAATGTTGCAACACCTTCGCAATAATATCTTGAGCAACAGCTTCCTTCGATTTCAAGGGCATTGGCTCAATTTTAAAATTTTTATCAATAAACGTAACCTTATTTGTAGGTTTTCCAAATCCAGCACCATCATCTTGCAATGAATTTAGAACTATCAAATCTAAGTTTTTTTTCTGAATTTTCAATTTAGCATTTTCAATTTCATTTTCAGTCTCTAACGCAAAACCAATCAAAAACTGATGATCTTTCTGATCTCCAAAAGACGCCAAAATATCTTTTGTTTTCTCTAATTCGATGGTGAAATTTTCAGATGCCTTTTTAATTTTTTGCTCAGCTTTGTGTTTCGGTTTATAATCTGCAACAGCTGCAGCAGCAATTGCTACATCCACATCTTTGTAATGTTCGTGACAAGCTTGATACATTTGCTCGGCAGCCGTTATCGAGACAACTTGAACTAACGGATGCTTAATTTTTAAATACGTGGGACCGGTAACTAATACAACATTTGCTCCTAAATCAGCCGCTACTTGTGCGATATCAAAACCCATTTTACCAGTAGAATGATTACCAATAAAACGCACGGGATCGATCGCTTCGTATGTTGGTCCTGCCGTAATTAGGATTTTTTTTCCTCTTAAAGGCAGTTTACTGCTTAAATCGTTTTCAAGAAAAGCAACAATATTCTCTGGCTCCGCCATTCTACCTTCACCAGACAAACCGCTTGCTAACTCACCCGTTTCTGCAGGAATCATTAGGTTACCAAAACTACTTAAAGCTTTAAAACTAGCAATTGTCGATGGATGTTTGTACATATCCAGATCCATTGCAGGCGCAAAATAAACTGGGCATTTAGCCGACAAATAGGCTGCGATAAGTAGATTATCACAAGTACCATGTGTCATTTTTGATAAAGTATTGGCTGTTGCTGGAGCAATTACCATGATATCGGCCCAAAGCGCTAATTCTACGTGATTGTTCCATTTTTCATTCTCATCGTCTTCATTATAAAAACTAGAGTGAACTGGATTTTTAGAAAGAGTAGATAAAGTAAGCGGTGTTACAAAATCCTTAGAAGCAGGTGTCATGATCACTTGGACATGTGCACCTGCTTTTATGAAAAGTCGAACTAATGACGCTGTTTTATAGGCTGCAATTCCACCAGAAATTCCTAGTAGAATTTTCTTCCCGTTTAAAACTGACATAGTACTTTATTATTTATTTGAATCTCTGTGATAGATTTTACCGTCTAACCATTCTTGAACTGCTAAAGCGTGTGGCTTAGGCAATTTCTCATAAAATTTAGACACCTCGATTTGTTCTTTATTTTCAAAAACTTCTTCAAGACTATCATTGTATGTAGCAAATTCTTCTAATTTCTCTGTCAATTCTTTTTTGATTTCAGAGTTGATTTGATTTGCTCTTTTAGCCATAATGGTTATTGCTTCATACACATTACCAGTAGGTTCTTCAATAACGGTTTTGTTATAAGTTATTGTATTTACTGGAGCATTCGTCTTTTTTAAATCCATGACTTTATTTATTTAGTAAATTTTTGTAAATCTTTTTCTATTCGTGACAACATAGCAGTTGCCTCTTTTTTATATTTTGTTTCAGCGTTAAATTTTATCAAGTTGGCGTGAAAGACTTTTGCTGTATTTAAACGCTCCTCCATTTTTGCAGGAATACTGTTAATTGCTAATTGGTAAGCAGAATCAAATTTATAAAACAATGCGTCCTCTTTATAGGGTGTTCCTGGATAATCCGCTATAAAATTATCTAATGCTACGATGGCCGCTTTGTACTCTGAAACCGTGTTATAACCTTTAGCATTTTCGTAAACTTTCTTTTGAACTTTACCGCTCAAGTTTTGTACTATAGTATTCGCTTCAGCTAAATAACTTGAATTTGGAAAAGTATCAATGAATGTTTGAAGTTTATCCAGTGCCTTATTGGTTTCTGTTTGATCTAAACTGTAAACCGGTGACAACATCGAATAACTTTTAGCTCCTAAGAAAGCAGCTTCTTCCAATTTTTCACTTTTTGGGTACCCTGAAACAAAATTTTCAAACTGATAACCTGCCAAATAGTATTGTTTTGTTCTGAAATACGACTGAGAAAACATAAAAAACAACTTTTCAGCTTGCGGTTTTCCTCTGTATGAAGGTGCAATTTGTTCAAAAAGACGGATGGCCTTATTGTATTTACCGGCATCATAAAGCTTAGTTGCTAAATCAAATTTAACAGCTACATCTTCAGATTTTAATGCATTTTGATACTCATTACAAGAACAAAAGAAGGCAACTACAATAAAAAGCGATATTATTTTTTTCATTTTCTTAGTTATTTCATGATTAGTAAGCTGAAACTACTTACATAACCACGCCGAAGTTCCGTCGGCAAATTTAGTTATTAATTTAGCGACTGCAAAATATATTTTTTATTTGAAAAAAGAGGTGTTTTTAACCAATTTTTGATAATTTACCTACAAAATTTGCTATACGACTAGATAAATCTTCATTAACGGTAACCAGTGGCAAACGAACTGTGTTTTCAGTTAACCCCAGAATACTGAATATCTCCTTAATTCCTGCTGGATTTCCTTGCTCAAAAATCATATCGATGCTTTCTGCTAAAAGATATTGTGTTTTGAAGGCTTCATCTACTTTGCGATTTAAGCCTAAACGAATCATCTCTGAGAACTCTTTCGGAAAACCTTGACCAATTACTGAAATTACTCCTGCTCCACCTGCCAAAACCATCGGCAAAGCAATCATATCATCGCCTGAAATAACTAAGAAATCTTTAGGCGCATCCTTGATCAATTGCATGGCTTGAACAATATCGCCCGCAGCTTCTTTTATTGCCACTACATTTGCAAACTCAGTAGCTAAACGAACAACTGTTGCTGGTAACATATTACTAGAAGTTCTACCAGGTACGTTATACAAAATAACAGGAATTGGTGAGGCTTCGGCAACAGCCTTGAAATGCTGATAAATTCCTTCTTGTGTTGGCTTATTATAATATGGAGAAACAGATAATATTGCTGTGAAAGCAGATAAATCGCGTGTTTTTAATTCTTCAACTACTTTGGCAGTATTGTTTCCTCCTACTCCCAAAACTAGGGGTAATGCACCATTATTTGCCTCGATAACAGTTTGAATAACCACCTCTTTCTCCTCTTGAGATAGAGTTGCATTCTCAGCAGTTGTTCCTAAAACCACCAAATACTCAATTCCTCCATCGATAGAGAATTGAACAATTCTTTTCAAAGCTTCGATATCGATTGAAAAATCTTTTTTAAAAGGAGTGATTAAGGCAACTCCAGTTCCTATTAATGATTGCATGATTATTTATATTTTATTTAATAAGTTTAAAAATTTGAACAGCTCGGTAAAAAACACTTT